>JBIKLI010000206.1:0-7921 GCA_044359885.1 Alphaproteobacteria bacterium
CGCGCGACCAGGTCCTGGATTTCACGCCCGCCGAAGGCGACCGGATCCGGCTCGAGACGTTCTTTTCGCAAACCTGGAGCGGGCGACCGCTTGTCTTTCGCGGCGAGATCGCCGGGTTCGTCGATGCGGCGGGCGCGGCGCTTCCGGGCGCCGATCTGGGGCCCGGCTTCGCGCAGATCTGGTGGGCACGGGTGGGCACCGGCGCGGCGGCGAAGACGCTGCTGATCCACGACAGCGACGACAATTTCCAGCTCGACGTGACCGATCTGGTGGTCGAGTTCGCCGGCACGTCGCCGGCGTCGCTTGCGGCCGCGGATTTCGTGGCCGGCAGCTTCGTGGTGACCGTCGGCACGCCGAACGCGGACACGCTGGCCGGTACGTCGTCCACGGACACGATCTATGGCATCGGCGGTGACGACAGCATTTCGGGTGCGGCAGGCGGCGATCTGCTGGTCGGCGGCGCGGGCGCGGACTCGATCGATGGCGGCGACGGCATCGACGCCATTCGCGGCGGCGCCGGGGCCGACACGCTGCGCGGCGGCAACGATGCCGATGTCCTCGATGCCGACGGCGATTCCTCGAACGACGACAGCCGGAATCTCCTTTACGGCGAGTCCGGGGCCGACACGCTGGTCGGCGCGTCGGGCAACGATACGCTCGATGGTGGTGGCGATGCCGATCGGCTGGCGGGCGGTGCCGGCGACGACCTGTTGCTGGGCGGCGACGGCAACGACGAACTCTTCGGCGAGTCCGGCGACGATACGCTGGATGGCGCTGCCGGCAACGATCTGCTAGCCGGTTCCTCCGGCAACGACACGGTCGACTACGCCTTCGTCGCGACGCCGTTCACGGCGACGCTGGATGCCGCGGGCACGGTCACGCTCGCGGTCGCCGATGCGGCCGGCACGGATACGCTGGTCTCGATCGAGAACATCTTCGGCGGTGCCGGGGGCGACCTGCTGGCGGGCGATGCGAGCGACAACGTGCTGCGCGGGAATGGCGGCAATGACCGGCTGGCCGGGGCGGGCGGCAGCGACACGGCGGATTTCGGCTATCTTCAGACGTCGCTGCGGGCGACGCTGGACGCCGCCGGGACGGTGACGCTGGTCGCGGCGTCGGGCGACACGGACACGCTGACATCGATCGAGAACATCCGCGGCGGGTCTGGCAGCGACACGCTGGCCGGCGATGCGGGGCGCAACACGCTGCGCGGCGCCCTGGGCAACGATCTGCTGAACGGCGGCGGCGACGCGGACACGGCGGATTACGGCTATCTCGCGACGGCGCTGACGGCGACGCTGAATGCCGCCGGGACAGTGACGCTGGTCGCCGGGGCCAACGACACCGACACGCTGATCGCGATCGAGAATCTCGCGGGCGGTGCGGGGGCCGATCTGCTGGCCGGCGATGGGTCGGCGAACACGCTGTCGGGCCAGGGCGGCGACGACGTGCTGCGCGGCGGCGCCGGGAACGATCTTCTCGATGGCGGCGCCGGGGCCGACACGGCGGATTACGGCCAGTTGGCCGTCGCCGTCACCGTCTTCCTGCAGAGCTTCGCGGGCGTGACGGTCATCGCCGGCGCCGGCGAGACGGACACGCTGGTGTCGATCGAGAATTTCCGCGGCGGCAGCGGCGACGACGTGCTCGTCGGCGATTCCGGCGACAACGTCCTGCGCGGCAATGCGGGCAACGACATCCTGTCGGGCAATTCCGGCAGCGACACCGCCGATTACGGTTATCTGGCCACTGGCCTGACCGCGACGCTGGGCGGCAACGTGACGGTGGCGGCCGCCGCCGGCGACACCGACACGCTGTCAGAGATCGAAAATCTGGTCGGCGGTGCCGGCAACGACGCGCTGACCGGCGATCAGGGCGCCAACACCCTCGCCGGTGGCGACGGCGACGACCTGCTGCGCGGCGCGGGCGGCAACGACCGGCTCGACGGCGGCGCGGGCAACGACACGGCGGATTACGGCTATCTGACCACGGGCGTGACGGCGACGCTGGGCGGCGTGGTCATCGCCGGTTCCGGCGACACGGACATGCTGGTGTCGATCGAGAATCTGCGCGGCGGCGGCGGCGACGATGCGCTCTCCGGCGACGGCCAGGACAACGCGTTGCGCGGTGGCGCGGGCAATGACCGGCTCGACGGCGGCGCTGGCCGCGACACCGCGGACTACAGCTATCTGACGACGGCGATCAGCGTGACCCTCAACGCCGCCGGCACCGTCACCGTCGTGGCGGCGACCGGAAGCGACACCGACATTTTGCAGGCGATCGAGAACATCGCTGGCGGCGCTGGCAACGATGCGCTGTCGGGCGACGGCACCGACAATCGCATCGAAGGCGGGGCCGGCGACGACGAATTGTCCGGAGGCGCCGGCGCCGATGTCCTGATCGGGAGCGCCGGCAGCGATTCGATGCGCGGCGGGTTCGGCGCTGATCGTTTCGAAGGCGGCGAGGGCGACGACGCGATCGTGCTGTTCGCCGATGGCTCCGACGACATCGCCGATGGCGGGTCTCAAAGCGATACGGCCGATTACAGCCTGATGCAGACCGCCATCACGCTGAGCTTGGCGTCGACCGGCACGGTGACGCTGCTGGACGGCGCGGGCGGCACGGACACGCTGATCGGGATCGAGAACGTCATCGGCGGTTCCGGCAACGACCGGTTGACCGGCGACGCGGCCGACAACGTGCTGAGCGGACGTGGCGGCAACGATCTTCTGAACGGCGGCAGCGGCATCGACACGGCGGATTACGGCTATCTCGCCACGGGTCTGACCGCGACGCTGAATGCGGCAGGGACGGTCACGCTGGTCGCCATGGGCGGCAGCGACACCGACACGCTCGTGTCGATCGAGAACCTGCGCGGCGGGCAGGCGGGCGATCTGCTGGTCGGCGACGCGAACGCCAACGGGCTGAGCGGCGGCAGCGGCGACGACCGTCTGCGCGGCGGCGGGGGCAACGACCGGCTCGATGGCGGCGCCGGCAGCGACACGGCCGACTACGGCTATCTGTCGTCGGGCCCGATTGCGGTCACCCTGAACTCGGCCGCCACGGCGACGGTCACCGTCAGCGGCAGCGATGTCGACCTGCTGGTCCTGGTCGAGAACATCGCCGGCGGCGGCGGAGCGGACACGCTGGCCGGCGATGCGGTCGCCAATGTCCTTTCCGGCGGCGGCGGCAACGACCTTCTCGATGGCGGCGACGGCAGCGACACCGCGGATTACGGCTATCTGACCTCGGCGCTGACCGCGACGCTGGCCGGCGGCGCGGGCGCGACGACGACCGTTTCGGTGTCGTCCACCGAGACCGACCGGCTGGTGTCGATCGAGAACCTCCAGGGCGGCGGCGGCAACGATGTCCTGACCGGCAACGCCGCGGACAACGTCCTGGCGGGCGGCGGCGGCGACGACCGGCTGCGCGGCGGCGACGGCAACGACCTGCTCGACGGCGGCGACGGCAGCGACACCGCCGATTACGGCTATCTCACGGCCGGCGTCACCGCGACGCTGCAGCAGGCCTTCACGACGGTTCGCGCCGGGGGCGAATCCGACGAATTGTTCTCGATCGAGAATCTCGCGGGCGGCTCCGGTGCGGACGCCCTGACCGGCGATTTCAACGCGAACACCCTGGAGGGCGGGGCGGGCGACGATGTGCTTGCAGGTGGCTCCGGCGCCGACAGGCTGATCGGCGGGGCCGGCAGCGATCGTTTCGTCATGGAGGCGGACGGCGCTGGCGACGTCGTCGATGGCGGCGCCGATGGCGACCTCGCGGATTTCGGCGCGCTGACCGCGGGCGTGACGGTGACGCAGGCGGGATCCGGCACCGTGGCCGCGACGCTGGGCGACGGCGCGACCGACACGCTGATCGCCATCGAGACCTTCTTCGGCGGCGCCGGCGACGACCAGCTGGCGCCGGGCACCGGCGACCAGACGCTGCGCGGCGGCGACGGCAACGACCTTCTCGATGGCGGCGCCGGCAACGACACGGCCGACTATGCCGATCTGCTGATCGCGCTGTCGGCGACGCTGGCCGGGACGCTGGCCGCGACCGTGGCGGTGGCGTTGGGCGAGACCGACACGCTGGTCGCGATCGAGAACATCCTGGGCGGCGCGGGGGACGATGCGCTGGGCGGCGACGCGCGCGACAATCGCCTCGCCGGGAATGCCGGCGCCGACCTGCTCGGCGGCGGCGCCGGCAACGACCTGCTCGATGGCGGCGACGGGTCGGACACGGCGGATTACGGCTATCTGACGGCTGGGCTGACAGCCACGCTTAGCGCGCTGGCCACGATGACGCTGGTCGCAGGGACCAACGACACCGACACGCTGGTGTCGATCGAGAACCTCGCCGGTGGCGCGGGCGACGATCTGCTGGTGGGCAACGCCCTGTCCAACACGCTGTCGGGCAATGGCGGCGACGACCGGTTGCGCGGGGCGGGCGGCGGCGACGTGCTCGATGGCGGTGATGGCGGCGATACTGCCGACTACGCATGGCTCGCGGCCGGAGCCGGGGTGGCGGTGACGATCGCTTCGGCCGGTGTCGCGACCTTGAGCATCGCCGGGATCGGTATCGATACGCTGGTGGCGATCGAGAACGTCGTGGGCGGCGGCGGCGACGACCGGATCCTCGGCGACGCCGGACCCAACACGCTGTCCGGCGGCGGCGGCAACGATCTGCTCGATGGCGGCGGCGGCGGCGCGGACACGGCCGACTACACCTATCTGACGTCGCCGACGGCGGGTCTGACGGCGACGCTGAACGCGGCCGGCACGGTGATCCTCGTCGCGGGCGCGGGCGACACCGATACGCTGGTCTCGATCGACAACCTGATCGGCGGCGCTGGCGCCGACATTCTGACGGGCGACGACGGGAACAATCTGCTGTCGGGCGGCGGCGACGACGACAGGCTTGCGGATGGCGACGGCGGCGACACGCTGCGCGGCGGCAGCGGCAATGACCGTCTGGTGCTGGGCGAGGATGCTGCCGCGGATCTGGCCGATGGCGGGACGGGGGACGACCTCGCTGATTTCTCGGCTTGGGCGAACCGCATCGTCGTGTCTCTGGATGCGGCGGGATCCGCCACGGTCGTCGAATCGCGCGGCGCGACCGACAGCCTGATCTCGATCGAGCATCTGACCGGCGGGGCCGGCAGCGACTGGCTGACCGGGAGCGGCGCGGACAATGTGCTGCGCGGCAATGGCGGCGACGACACGCTCGATGGCGGGGCCGGCAGCGACACCGCCGACTACACCTATCTCGCGACGTCACTCGCCGTGTCGCTCGTCGCCGCCGGCGGCGCAACCGTGACCGTGGCGCCCGGCGAGACCGACACGCTGATCGCCATCGAGAACATCCTGGCAGGGTCCGGCGACGACATGCTGTCGGGCAATGCACAACGCAATCTGCTGGCCGGGGGTGGCGGGTCGGACACCGTCGATTACGGCTACGTGGCCGCTTCCTTCGCGGTGACGCTGAATTCCACCGGCACCGTGACCGTGGGCCTTGGTGGCGGCGACACCGACACGCTGGTCCTGATCGAGAACATCACGGGCGGAAGCGGCAACGACACGCTGGTCGGCGACGGTGCCGCGAACACCCTCGCGGGCCGGGCTGGCAACGACCTGCTCGACGGCCGGGGCGACGACGACACCGCCGACTACGCCTATCTGGCGACGGCGCTGACGGTGACATTGAACAACGCGGCAGGTGCGACCGCGACGGTCGTCACCGGGATCGCCGGCGACAGCGACCGGCTGGTCTCGATCGAAAATCTCGTCGGCGGCCTTGGCAACGACGCGCTGACCGGCGATGGCGGCGCGAACCGGCTGGCTGGCGGGGCGGGCGACGACCGCCTTCGCGGGGGCGGCGGCAACGATTTGCTCGCCGGCGGCGACGGGAGCGACACGGCCGATTACGGCTATCTCGGGCCCGAGATCGCGATCACGGCGACGCTCGACGCCGCAGGCAGCATCGTGCTGACGCTCGCGAACGGAGACACCGACACGCTGATCTCGATCGAGAATCTCGTCGGCGGCGCAGGCAACGACTGGCTGACCGGCGACGACGGCGCGAATGTCATCGAGGGCGGGGCGGGCAACGACAATTTCCTGGGCAGCGGCGGTGCCGACATCCTGCGCGGCGGTACCGGCGGGGACGGGTTCGGGCTCGACGAGGACGGCGCCGGGGACGTCATCGACGGCGGGGATGGCTACGACGCCGTCAACTACGATGCGGTGATGTCGCCGATCGCGGTGACGCTCGGGCCGGACGGCTCCGGGATCGCCGTCTTCGCGACCGGCGAGACCGATATCCTGCTGTCGATCGAGTACGTGACCACCGGTCGTGGCGACGACATCCTGATCGGCGACGATGGCTTCAACATCCTCTTCGGCGGCCTGGGCGGCGCCGATCTTGTCGATGGCGGCGGCGGCAGCGACATCGTCGCTGGCGGCGCGGGCGACACGCTGATCGGCGGCGATGGCGACGATCTGATCGACTTCTTGGGCTCGCTCGGGGCCAGGGTCGAAGGCGGGGCCGGCCTCGACACGCTGCGGCTCTGGGATCTGGCGGCTCAGTCGACCATCGCGCTGGCGGACATCGCGGCGATTTCGGACGGCGCGATCGAGGGGATCCGCATCGGGGCTTCGGACGGTGTCCGCCTGGTCGTCACCGTGCCGGCCGTCGCCGGGCTGTCGGCGCAGACGCAGACGCTGCGCGTCGAGGCCGAGGCCGGCCAGATCGTCGAGTTCGCCGATCTGGGCTGGGTCCGCGGCGCCGCCGCCGGAAACGAGCAGACCTGGACGAACGGCGCAGCCACGGTGATGCTGTCGGGCGCGGCGACGGTGCTCGACCGCAACGATGCGCCGGTGATCTCCAGCGACGGCGGCGGCGTCACGGCGGCGATCTCGGTCGAGGAGAACAACACGGTCGCGACGACCGTCGCTGCCATCGACAGCGATTTCGGCCAGGTCCTTACCTATGCCATCGTCGGCGGAGCCGATGCGGCGCGCTTCGGCATCGGATCGT
The DNA here is from genome assembly GCA_044359885.1 of Alphaproteobacteria bacterium. Classification (GTDB taxonomy): domain Bacteria; phylum Pseudomonadota; class Alphaproteobacteria; order CACIAM-22H2; family CACIAM-22H2; genus CAIOSQ01. Next base: position 7,036 of record JBIKLI010000206.1, read on the forward strand.
CGAGCGGGGTCCTTTCCTTCCTGGCCGCGCCGGATTTCGAGGCGCCGACGGACACCGGCGGCGACAATGTCTATCAGGTCGTGGTGCAGGTCACGGACAACGGCGCGCCGTCGCCGCTGTCCGGCACCCAGACGCTGACGATCACGGTCACCGACGCCGCCGAGGGGCCGCCGCCCGACATGCGTGCGCCGCTGCCCGCCGCGGGTGGCGCCCAGCTCGGCGCGGGCGGCGCGGTGGTCACCATCGCCTTCGACGAGCCGCTCGGCGTCGCGCCGGTCGACCCGGCCACGTTCTCCGTCATGTCCGGCGGCGAGGCGCTGGCGGTCTCCGGCATCTCCGTGGCCGGCAGCACGGCGACGCTGACGCTGGCGACGGCCGTCGCGCCGCGCGCCAGCGTGACCATCGCCTATGCCGATCCGGTTGGCGACCAGCCCGACCAGGTCCTGCAGGATCTCGCGGGCAACGATGTCGCCGATTTCGCCTTGACGCTGACCCGCCTGCCGGCGATTTCCGGGCAGGTCTATCATTGGAAGAGCCACGTGCTGCTTGCCGACACGGTGGTCACGGCGACCGGCAGCGCCCAGTCGGTCGACCGGACGACGCCCGCCGACGGAAGCTATGTTCTGTCGGATCTGGCCGACGACGCCTATACGCTGTCGTTGCAGCGCCAGACCGTGGACAGCGTCGATGCGATCGATGCCGGAGATGCGCTGGCCGCGCTCAAGCTCGCCGTGGGGCGCAATCCGAACGGGGCTGACACGATGGTGTCCCCCTACCAGTTCATTGCCGCCGACGTGACCGGGGACGGCGTCGTCGACGCCCAGGACGCGCTGGGGATCCTCAAGATGGTCGTAGGACGGACCGGCGCGCCGGCGCGCGAGTGGCT
>JBIKLI010000207.1:0-7902 GCA_044359885.1 Alphaproteobacteria bacterium
CGGCGCTGACGCTGACCGACAAGGAATACCAGCTGATGCGCAACGCCTCGATCGCGGTGCTGCGCGAGATCGGGGTCGATACCGGAGGTTCGAACGTGCAGTTCGCGGTCAACCCCGCGGACGGGCGTCTGGTCGTGATCGAGATGAACCCGCGCGTGTCGCGCAGCTCGGCCCTGGCGTCGAAGGCGACGGGCTTCCCGATCGCCAAGATCGCGGCGCTGCTGGCGGTCGGCTACACGCTCGACGAGCTGAAGAACGACATCACCGGCGTCACGCCCGCCAGCTTCGAGCCGACGATCGACTACGTCGTCACGAAGATGCCGCGCTTCACCTTCGAGAAGTTCCCCGGCACGCCCAATCTGCTGACGACATCGATGAAGTCGGTCGGCGAGGCGATGTCGATCGGCCGCTGCTTCGCCGAGTCGGTCCAGAAGGCGCTGCGATCCTTGGAGATCGGCCTCGCCGGGTTCGACGAGCTCGAGATCGAAGGCGCCCAGGGCGGCGCAAACCGCGACGCGATCCGCGCCGCGCTGGCCAAGCCGACACCCGACCGGCTGCTCGTGATCGCCCAGGCGCTGCGCCATGGTTTTTCGGTCGCCGAGATCCATGCGGCCTGCAAGGTCGATCCCTGGTTCGTCGAGCAGATCCGCGAGATCGTCGCGGCAGAGGCGCGCATCCGGACCCGGGGCCTGCCGGCCGACGCGCCGGGCTGGGCGCGGCTCAAGGGCATGGGTTTCGCGGACGCAAGGCTGGCCGCGCTGTCCGGTCGCCCGGAGGCCGAGATCGCCGATGCGCGGCGTGCGCTCGGCATCGTGCCGGTCTTCAAGCGCATCGACACCTGCGCGGCCGAGTTCGCTTCGCGAACGCCCTATCTCTATTCGAGCTACGAGGGCGACGGCATGGCCCCGGCCGAGAGCGAGGACGACGCCACCGACCGGCGCAAGATCGTCATCCTCGGCGGCGGTCCCAACCGCATCGGCCAGGGGATCGAATTCGACTATTGCTGCGTCCACGCCGTCTACGCGCTGCGCGAGGCCGGCTACGAGACGATCATGGTCAACTGCAACCCGGAGACGGTGTCGACCGACTACGACACCGCCGACCGGCTCTATTTCGAGCCGCTGACGCCCGAGGACGTGATCGAGGTCATCCGCCGCGAGCAGTCGAACGGGACCGTTCTCGGCGTCATCGTCCAGTTCGGCGGCCAGACGCCGCTGAAGCTGGCCCATGCGCTGACCGTCGCCGACATCCCGATACTGGGCACGTCGTCCGACGCCATCGATCTCGCCGAGGACCGCGAGCGCTTCGCGCGGCTGCTCGAGCGCCTCAAGCTGAAGCAGCCGCCCAGCGGCACCGCCTTCAGCCTCGAGGAGGCCGAGGCCGCCGCCGCCCGGATCGGCTATCCGGTGCTGCTGCGTCCCAGCTACGTGCTGGGCGGCCGGGCGATGAAGATCGTCCACGACGCCGGCGAACTGCGCGGCTTCATGACCGAGGCCGCCCGGGTCTCGGGCAAGAACCCGGTGCTGATCGACCGCTATCTGCAGGACGCCATCGAGGTCGATGTCGACGCCCTCGCCGACGGGCGCGACGTCCACGTCGCCGGCGTGATGGAGCATATCGAGGAAGCCGGGATCCATTCCGGCGACAGCGCCTGCTCGCTGCCGCCCTATTCGCTGCCGCCGGCGACCACCGCGGAAATCGAGCGGCAGACCGCGGCGCTGGCCCGCGCGCTGGGGGTGGTCGGGCTGATGAACGTCCAGTTCGCGGTCAAGGACGGCGAAGTCCATATCCTCGAGGTCAATCCGCGCGCTTCGCGCACCGTCCCCTTCGTCGCCAAGGCCACCGGCGTACCGATCGCGAAGATCGCGGCGCGCGTCATGGCCGGCGAGCCGCTGGCCGGCTTCGGCCTGCGTCCGCCGGCGCTCGACCATGTCGCGGTGAAGGAGGCCGTCTTCCCCTTCGCGCGCTTCCCGGGCACCGACGTCATCCTGGGCCCGGAGATGAAGTCCACCGGCGAGGTGATGGGGCTCGACCGCGATTTCGGCCATGCCTTCGCCAAGGCGCAACTCGGCGCCAGTTCCAACCTGCCGCGCAGCGGCTGCGTCTTCGTCAGCGTCAAGGACCGTGACAAGCAGGCGATCGCCGCGCCGATCCGCAGGCTGGCGGAGATGGGCTTCCGGATCCTGGCGACGCGTGGCACCGCCGGCGTGCTGCGCGCGGCGGGCATCCCGGTCGACGAGGTCAACAAGGTGCTGGAAGGCCGCCCGCATATCGTCGACGCGATGAAGAACGGGGACGTGAACCTGGTCTTCAACACCACCGAAGGGCGCCATGCCATGAGCGACAGCTTCAGCCTGCGCCAGGCCGCCCTGATGGGCTCGATCCCGTACTATACGACCATGGCCGGGATGCGGGCGGCGGTCGAGGCGATCGCGGCGCTGCGCGCCGGCGCGCTGGAGGTCGCCCCGTTGCAGTCCTATTTCAAGACGGGTTTCTAGCCGCACCCGCCCCGGTGGCGCTTGACGGGTGCCGGACCGCCGCGACAAGCTTGGGGCATGGACAAGATCCCCATGACCAAGGAGGGCTATGCCCGCCTTGAGACCCGTCTTCGGACGCTGAAGAGCGTCGAACGCCCCGCGATCATCCGTGCGATCGCCGAGGCGCGCGAGCACGGCGACCTGTCCGAGAACGCCGAGTACCACGCCGCGCGCGAGCGCCAGTCCCTCATCGAGGGGCAGATCGCCGACCTGGAGGACAAGCTGGCCCGCGCCGACACGATCGACGTGTCGCAACTGACCGGCAAGCAGGTCAAGTTCGGGGCCCATGTCACCCTCGCCGACGAGGACACCGACGAGAAGACGACCTATCAGCTGGTCGGGCAGGAGGAAGCCGATATCGACCGCGGGCTGCTGGCGATCACCTCGCCGCTCGCCCGGGCGCTGATCGGCAAGCAGACCGGCGACAGCGTCGAGGTCGTGACGCCCAAGGGCTCGAAGGCCTACGAGATCGTCAAGGTCGTGTTCCGCTGAGGCGCCACCGGCCACCTGCATGACCGACGGCGTCGCCGCCCCTCCGTCCTTCGCGGCGGCGCTGCGTTTCTGGCTGAAGCTGGGCTGCCTCGGCTTCGGCGGGCCTGCCGCGCAGATCGCGATGATGCAGGCCGAACTGGTCGACCGGCTGCGCTGGATCGACCAGCGTTCCTTCCTGCGCGGGCTCAATTTCTGCACCCTGCTTCCAGGACCGGAAGCGCAGCAGCTGGCCACCTATGCCGGCTGGCGGCTGCATGGGCTGGCCGGCGGCGTCGCCGCGGGGGCGCTGTTCGTGCTGCCCGGCGCGCTCGTCCTGCTGCTGCTGTCCTGGATCCTGGCCGCCGGGCGTCATCTGCCCGCCGTCGCCGCCATTTTCGACGGCCTCAAGCCCGTGGTCGTCGCGATCGTGGCCCATGCCGTCTGGCGGCTCGGCCGGCGGGCGCTTGCGTCGTGGCACGCCCGGGCGCTGGCCGCGTCCGCTTTCGTGGCGCTGTTCGTTCTCGGCATCGACTTTCCTGTCCTGGTGCTGGTGGCCGGTCTCGTCGGCTGGCTCGCCGGGCGCGGTGGGGCTTCCCCCTTCGTGCCGGGCCAGCCGGCGGCGGCGCCGGAGGAAGTGGACGGAGCGCCAGACGCGGCCGGGCCGGCGTTCTGGCCGCGCCTCGCACGCGTCGCGGCGATCTATGGCGTGCTGCTCGCGGTGCCGGTCGGCGCCTGCGTCGCCATCCTTGGCGCGGACCCGTTCCTCGACATGGCGATCCTCTTCACCAAGGCCGCCTTCGTGACTTTCGGCGGGGCCTATGCCGTGCTGCCCTATGTCGCCGACCATGCGGTGCGCGAGCTGGGCTGGCTCAGCCCGGCGCAGATGCTCGACGGTCTCGCCTTGGCGGAGACGACGCCGGGTCCGCTGATCCTGGTGCTTCAATATGTCGGCTTCTTTGCCGCGTGGCAGGCCGCCGCGCCGGACTCGCGGCTGGGCGCCGCCATCGCCGGTGCGGCGCTGACGACCTGGACGACCTTTCTGCCCAGCTTTGCGCTGGTGCTGCTCATGGCCCCCTATGTCGAGCGGCTGCATACCGATGCGCGGATCGGCTCGGCGCTGGGCGCGATCACCGCCGCCGTCGTCGGCGTCATCCTCAACCTGGCCGTGTTCCTGGCCGGCGCGATCCTGCTGCCGGCGGCGGGCGGGGTCGACTGGATCGCGGCCGCCATTGCCGCCGCCGCGCTGGCGGCGATGATCCGCTGGGGCGTCGCCATCCACTGGCTCGTGGTGGCCGGTTCCGTGATCGGCGCCGCCCGCGCGCTGCTCGGGATCTGACCGCGGCCGCGCGCGATACGCGATCCGAAGATCGGTTTCCGGATCGGCGTCCGGCGTGCCGCGGCGCTCAGCCGGGCCGCCGATCCTCGACGCGGATGACGCAGCGAAAGCCGATATGACCGGTCGGGGTGTCGACGGCCTGGGGATGACGCGCCGCCGGCCGGTAGCGCTGGCAGTAATTCGCCGCGCAGAGATGCGACCCGCCCTTGATGACCTTGCGCGGCGTGCGCGCCGAATTCAGCGGATCGAGGCTGTGCAACGCGTCGCCGCCACGCGGGTTTTGCGGCACGCAGCAGGGCGCCGTGGGCCGTGCGTGCAGTCCCCACCAGTCGTCGGTCCACTCCCACACATTGCCGATCATGTCGTGCAGGCCGAACGCGTTGGCGGGATAGTGGCCCACGGGCGACGTGCGCGGCCAGCCGTCCAGGCAGGCGTTCTCGTGCGGAAATCCGCCCTGCCAGTAATTGGCCAGCAGGGTTCCGCCGGGAGCCAGTTCGTCGCCCCAGGCGTACTCGGCTCCGTCGAGCCCGCCACGGGCCGCGCACTCCCATTCGGCCTCGGTCGGCAGCGATCTGCCGGCCCAGTCCGCATACGCAGCCGCGTCCGCCCAGGCCACATGCACCACCGGGTGCTCGGGCAGCGACCGCCAGGTGCTGCCGGGCCCAAGCGGCTGGCGCCAATGCGCGCCGGCACGGAACCGCCACCAGGGCGCGCGCGGGTCGGCGACGTCGTCGGCGGATGGGGTCGGATCCGGGTCGAAGACCCATGAGCCCGGCACCGCCGGTCCGGGCGCCATCCCCGGATCGCCGCCGGGGGCGACGGCACGCTCGGCCAGCGTCAGATAGCCCGTGGCGTCGACGAAGCGACCGAACTGACGATTGGTGACGGGCGTGCGGTCCATCAGGAAGGCATCGACATGCACCCGGCGGACCGGTGCCTCCTCCGGATAGAAGCGGTCGCTGCCCATGGCGAAGACGCCGCCGGGCACCAGCCGCACGGCGCCGCGAGAGGCGACGGCGCCGGCTACTTCCTGAAGACGGGCGAGATGTTGGTCCATGCGCGCGGCGGCAGCGAGGCGTTCCAGGCTTCGTAGCGCGCCATCAGTTCGGCGAACATGTCTGGATGCTCGGCCGAACGGTCATGCTGTTCGGCCGGGTCGAGCGCCAGGTCGAAGAGCCGGGCGATGCCGTTGCGCGGCTCCAGATAGAGCTTCCAGCGTCCCATGCGCACGGCCGAGTAGCCGGCGAGTTTCCAGAACAGCACCTCGTGCGGTTCGCCCGCCTTCTCGCCGCGCAGATAGGGCAGCAGGTCGACGCCGTCGAGCGGCTGCGACGCCGAGGTGGACACGCCGCAGGCGGCCGCGATCGTGGGCAGGATGTCCAGCGTGCTGACCGGCCGGGAGAATTCGAGCCCGGCGGGAATGCGGCCGGGCCATTTCATCACGAAGGGCATGCGGATGCCGCCCTCCAGTGTCGTGTACTTGCCCCCCGAGAACGGCGCGTTGCTGCCCGGCCGGCTGAGCGCGCAGCCATTGTCGCTGACGAATATCACGAAGGTGTCGTTCTCGACGCCGGCTTCGCGCAGGGCCTGCAGCACGGCCCCGACCACGTCGTCCTGCGCCTTCAGCATCGCGTTGTAGCCACGCTGGGCGATGTTCGGGATCGTCGGCCGCAGCGCCTCGAAATAGCTGCGCGGCACCTGCAGCGGCGGTACCGGGGAGTTCATCGGGAAATAGAGCAGGAAGGGCTCCGCGGCGCGCGCCCGCTCGCGGACATAGTCGACGGCGCGGTCGCGGAAATAGAACATCAGGTACTCGTCGACCTCGACGATCTCGCCGTCGCGCCGGATCTGGTTCAGTCCGGCCCGGGTCCAGGCCGTATCCGCCGCCTCATCGTGGAAATCGACCTTGAGGCTGAAGAACGACGGGTCTTCGGGGTTCGTCGCCTGCAGGCTGGTGTTGCCGTAGAACACGACGGAATGCTTGAAGCCGCGGCGATGGGGCACGAAATCCGGGCCATGGCCCAGATGCCATTTGCCGATCACCGCGGTGTGGTAGCCGGCGGCGCTGAACAATTCTCCGAAGTTCCGTTCCGAAAGCGGGATGCCCCGGCGCAGGAATTCCGCCTCGCCCTGCAGCGGCGCCAGGCTGCCGTCGTCCAACCGCACCTCGCGGCGTTCCGGGAAGGCGCCGGAGGAAACCTGCTGCTCGAATCCGAAACGCTGCTGATAGCGCCCTGTGACGAGGCCGGCGCGCGAGGGGCTGCACAGCGGTGCCGACGAGTAGCCGGCGGTGAACCGCACGCCGTCGCGGCCGATGCCGTCGATATGCGTGGTCTCGACGAGGCGGTTCCCATAGGAAGACACGTCGCCATGGCCCATGTCGTCGGCGAGGATCACGACGACGTTCGGTCGCCGGGGCAATCCGGCCGGCGGCGCGCTCACGGTTCCTGCTCCTTCATGCCGGCGCCGGCCTCACTGGGTGATCTTCTTGTCGCGGATGACGGTCTCCCAGCGCTGCGCTTCGGCGCGCATGAATTCGAGGCTGGCGGCCGGCGTCATCACGAAGGGTTCGATGCCGCGTTCCTGCAGCGATCTTGCGAAGGCCGGATCTTCGGCGATCCGTGCGAGCGCGGCATGGAGCGTTGCGATCCGGTCCGCCGGCGTCGCCGCGGGCACGACGAACATGTTCCAGGCGGCGAAGGTCAGGCTCCTGAGACCCATTTCCTCGAAGCTCGGCACGTTGGGCAGTTGGGCCTGCCGGCCTGGCGAATGCACCGCGATGGCCTTGACGCGCCCCGCCTGGATCATCGGCAATGCGGACGCCACAGTGTCGACCAGGATGTCCGCATGTCCGCCCGCGATGTCGGTCAGGGCCGGCGCCGAACCGCGATAGGCGATGTGGTTGATCTTCACCTTGTGGTCGGACTCGAGAAGCTCGACCCCCAGATGCGACAGCGTACCGGCCCCGGCGGAGGCGGCGTTGAGGCCGCCGGGGTTGCGGGCGGCCAGCGCGGCGAGCGACGCCACGTCGCTGGCGGGCAGGTCGGGCCGGGCGACCATCACCAGGGGAACGCTGACGCCGACGCCCACGGGCACCAGCGACCGCGGGACGAAAGGCGGAACCCCGTACATGGCGGGCGCGGTCACCATCGAGACGGCGCCGAGCATCATCATATGTCCGTTGGCCGGCGCCTTGGCGACGTAGTCGGCCCCGATATTGCCTGCCGCGCCGGCCCGGTTCTCGACCAGCACCGGCAGCTTCCACGTCTCGGTCAGGGATTGCGCGACCATGCGCGCGACGATGTCGTTGGACCCGCCCGGCGGGAACGGCACCACGATCGTGACCGTCGCGGACGGAAATCGCTCCGCGCCCTGCGCCTGCACGAGCGGCGCCCACAGCGCTGCGGCGAGCAGGAGCAGACAGGCGGCGATGCGGGACAGGGGGCGGATCGGCATGGCGATGTTCTCCTCCGGCGGGTGGCGCAGACGATGTGCGCGGCAGGCGGCGGCCGCGTCGCCCCGTCTATACGCATCGCCATGTCGCGCGAAGGATAGGCG
>JBIKLI010000208.1:0-7847 GCA_044359885.1 Alphaproteobacteria bacterium
CGCAGGCCATGCGATGAACGCCCTCCGCCATCTCGCTCGACTGATCGCCCGCCGGCCGCGCCAGGCCGCCGTCGGCCTCGACTGGATGCGCGACAGCTGGTCGCCACCCCGCATCGACATCGAGGACATCCTCGCCGAGCGCCCGCCGCGCGGCCTCAACCGGCTGCATCGCACCGTCGCCCTGCTCTTCGTGGCGCTGCTCGCGGCTTCGGCCATCGTCCAGGTCGACATCGTCGTCACCGGCTCCGGCCGGCTGGCCGCCGAGGCGCCGGTGATGGTGGTCCAGCCGATGACGCTGTCGGTCGTCCGCGAGATCCGGGTGCGGCCGGGCGACCGGGTGCGGGCCGGCGACGTGCTCGCCAGTCTCGACCCGACGATGACCGCCGCCGACAAGGCGGCGCTGGTGGCCCAGAAGGACGCGCTCGAAGCCCAGATCGCGCGGCTGGAGGCGGAACTGCACGGCGACGCGCCGCCGCAGTTCATGGGCGACAACCCGGACACGCGGCTGCAGGCCGCGCTGGCCGAACAGCGCCGTCAGCAATACGTGGCGCGGCTCTCGTCCTTCGACGAGGAGATCGGCCGGCTGCGCGCCGAGGCCGCGGCCAGCGAGACGGCGCTGGTCTCGCTGGCGCAGCAGATCGTGCTGGCGCGCGAGCTGGAAGCGATGCGCGGCGAATTGTTCGAGAAGCGCATCGGCTCGCGGATCCAGCATCTGGAGGCGCGCGCCCAGCGCCTGCGCGCCGAGCGCGAGCACCAGGACGCCGCGACCCGTCTGGAGAACGCCACGCGGACGATGCAGTCGCGCCAGGCCGACCGCCAGGCCTTCGCCACCGACTGGCGGCGCCAGATCCTGGAGGAACTCGCCAAGGTCCGCGCCCAGGAAATCGCCGTCGCCGAGACGCTGACCAAGGCCGCCATGCTGGCCGACCGCGTCAACCTGGTCGCGCCCGGGGACGGCATCGTGCTCTCGGTGGCGCGCCGTTCCGCCGGGTCGGTGCTCAACCCCGCCGAGGCGCTGGTGACGCTCAGCCCGTCGGAATCCGATCTCGTGGCCGACGTGATGATCGGCTCGGGGGATATCGGCTATCTGATGCCGGGCCAGCGCGCGGCGCTCAAGATCGACGCCTTCCCCTTCCAGCGTCACGGCATGCTGTCGGGACGGCTGCAGAGCGTCGGCGCCGAATCGATCGCGCCCGGCGACGCCGGCGCGCTGGCGCCCTCGGGTCAGGCCCTGCCCGGCGCCTATCATCGCAGCCGGATCGTCCTCGACCCGTCCGGGCTGCGCAACCTGCCCGAGCAGGCCGGGCTGATGCCGGGCATGACGCTGTCGGCCGAGATCCAGGTCGGCTCGCGCTCGGTTCTGTCCTATTTCCTCTACCCGATCATCCGCGGCTTCGACGAGGCGCTGCGCGAGCCGTGATCCCGCGGCGAAGCCGGGGTCGCGGACGCAACGCCGCAGTTCCGTCGCGCGGCCGCCCGTGCGATAAGCCGCGCGCCATGCCCAGATCCCGTCCCGGCGCCGCCGCCGCCTCGCCCTCGCCCCGCCGGCTTCGCGCCGGCGAGGTCATCCGGCGCGCCCTCATCGAGGTGCTGGCCGAAGGTCATCTGCGCGATCCCGATCTGGCCGGAACCTCGATCACCGTGGCCGAGGTCCGCTTGTCGCAGGACATGCGCCACGCCTTCGCCTTCGTGATGCCGCTGGGCGGCGCCGACGGCACGGCGGTCCTGGCGGCGCTGCGCCGGGCCCGCAGCTTCCTGCGCGGCGAGGTCGCGCGGCGGGTCGAGCTGCGCCATGCGCCCGAGCTGCATTTCGAGCTAGACCGGTCCTTCGACGAAGGGGCCCGGCTGGAGACGCTGCTGCGTTCGGATCCCGTCCGGCGCGACCTGGGCTGAGCCCGGCGCGGATGCGGCGGCGCGGCGACCGGCTCGACGGCTTCCTGACCCTGGACAAGCCGGCCGGACCCAGTTCGACCCAGGCGATGGCTCGCGCCAGACGCGCGCTTGGCGCCGCCAAGGCCGGTCATTGCGGTACCCTCGACCCGCTGGCGTCGGGCGTGCTGGTGATCGCCTTCGGCGAGGCGACGAAGCTGACCGACCACGTGATGGACGGCGCCAAGCGCTACGCCTTTTCCATACGCTGGGGCGAGGCGCGGGATACCGACGACGCCGAGGGAGCCGTGGTCGCCACCTCGGATGTCCGGCCGGACCCGGCCGCGATCGCCGCCGTCCTGCCGCGCTTCCTGGGAGAGATCGACCAGACCCCGCCGCAATACTCCGCGATCAAGCAGGCGGGCAGGCCGGCCTATGCGCGCGCCCGGGGCGGCGAGGCGTTCGACCTGCCGCCGCGCCGCGTGCGCATCGACCGCCTGGAACTGACCGGGATCCCGGGGCCCGACGAGGCCGGGTTCGAGGTCGATTGCGGCAAGGGAACCTATGTCCGGTCGCTGGGTCGCGACATCGCGGCGGCGCTGGGAACCTGCGGCCATCTGTCGGCGTTGCGCCGCCTGATGGTGGGGCGCTTCGGCGTCGCGGGCGCGATTTCCCTGGAAACGCTCGAGGCGCCGGGGTATGACCCGCGCGCATATCTGCAACCGGTCGAGACCGCGCTGGACGACATCCCGGCGCTGGCCGTGACCGGGTCCGAGGCCGATGCCCTGAGGCACGGCCGGGCCGTGCAGGTGCCGCGTGCAGCCTCGATGCTGTCCGCCCTTCCCGCCGGCCGCGCGATCGCGGCGCTGGCGGAGGGAACCTTGGTCGCGCTGCTGCGGGCCGAGGGGGACGTGGTCAGGCCGCTGCGCGTGTTCAACCGCACCCCGTGAGGGGCGCCAGCCACGAAGGAGACCTGGCCGATGTCGATCAGCGCCGAACGCAAGACCGAGATCGTGAAGCAGTACGCCCAGAAGGAGGGCGACACCGGATCGCCGGAGGTGCAGGTCGCCCTGCTCTCCGAGCGCATCAAGAAGCTGAGCGAGCACCTGGGCTCGCATGGCAAGGATTTCCACTCCCGCCGCGGCCTGCTGATGATGGTCGGCCAGCGGCGCCGGCTTCTCGACTATCTCAAGCGCGTCGACTCGACGCGCTACGAGAAGCTGGTCGACCGGCTCGAGCTGCGCCGCTGACGGCGCCGCACGGCCGGCACGGGGCGGCCATCGACGCGCGCGACGGATCGGAAACGTCGACAGCCTCGCGCGCTGCCGTCCCGCAACACGAACAAGGCCCGCGGACACCATGCCTACGCGCCGCGGGCCCAGTCCGATGACGTCTCTGTCGCTGACCGAGACGCGGGGTCGAAGGGCGCCGTCCGGGCGTCCGCTCCGCGTCGCGTGCGCGTGATGGCACGCGCCACGTCCCGTCCGTAGGTGGAAGGAAGGAAAACATGTTCGACATCTATCGCAAGGAACTGGTCTGGGGCGGGCGCAAGCTCGTGCTCGAGACCGGCAAGATCGCCCGCCAGGCCGACGGCGCCGTCGTCGCGCGCTACGGCGACACGGTGGTGCTCGCCACGGTCGTCTACGCCAAGGCCCCGAAGCCCGGCGTCGATTTCTTCCCGCTGACCGTGCACTACCAGGAGAAGACCTTCGCCGCGGGCAAGATCCCCGGCGGCTTCTTCAAGCGCGAGGGCCGGCCGACCGAGAAGGAGGTCCTGACCTCCCGCCTGATCGACCGCCCGATCCGCCCGCTCTTCGCCGACGGCTTCCGCAACGAGGTGCAGGTGATCTGCACCGTGCTGAGCCATGACCTGGAGAACGACCCCGACGTCGTCGCGATGGTGGCGGCCTCGGCCGCGCTCACCATCTCCGGCGTTCCGTTCCTGGGGCCGATCGGTGCGGCGCGCGTCGGCTACATCGGCGGCGAGTACAAGCTCAATCCGCAGATGGACGAGATGTCCTCGTCCAGCCTCGACCTCGTGGTCGCGGGTACGCAGGACGGCGTGCTGATGGTCGAGTCGGAGGCCAAGGAACTCTCCGAGGAGGTCATGCTCGGCGCCGTCATGTTCGGCCACCGCGAATTCCAGCCGGTCATCGACGCGATCATCAGCCTCGCCGAACGCTGCGCCAAGGAGCCGTTCACGGTTCCCGAGGCGGCGCCCGAGGTCGCCTCCGTCAAGGCCGCGCTCGAGGCGGGGCTGCGCGAGGAACTCGCCGCGGCGTACCGCATCGTCGCCAAGGGCGACCGCCAGGACGCGGTCGGCGCGGTGAAGAAGAAGGCGATGGCGATGTTCGCCGACCGCCCCGCCGAGATGGCCCTGGTCGGGGCGCAGTTCAAGGAACTCGAGGCGCAGATCGTCCGCTTCAACATCCTGGAGACCGGACGGCGCATCGACGGCCGCGACACGCGCACGGTGCGCCCGATCGTGACCGAAGTCGGAATCCTGCCGCGCGCCCACGGCTCGGCGCTGTTCACGCGCGGCGAGACCCAGGCGCTGGTGACGGCGACGCTGGGCACGGGCGACGACGAGCAGATCATCGACGCGCTCGAGGGCGAGTATCGCGAGCACTTCCTGCTGCACTACAACTTCCCTCCGTACTCGGTCGGCGAGACCGGCCGCATGGGCTCGCCCGGCCGTCGCGAGGTCGGGCACGGCAAGCTCGCCTGGCGCGCGGTTCATCCGGTTCTGCCGGAGAAGGAGAAGTTCCCCTACACGCTGCGCGTCGTCTCGGAAATCACCGAGTCCAACGGTTCGTCCTCGATGGCCACGGTCTGCGGATCGTCGCTGGCGCTGATGGACGCGGGCGTGCCGCTGGTTCGTCCCGTGGCCGGCATCGCCATGGGCCTGATCAAGGAAGACCAGGGGGTCGCGGTGCTGTCCGACATCCTGGGCGACGAGGACCATCTCGGCGACATGGACTTCAAGGTCGCGGGCACCGAGATCGGCGTCACCTCGCTGCAGATGGACCTCAAGATCACCTCGATCGACGAGGGGATCATGAAGACCGCGCTCGGCCAGGCGCGCGACGGGCGCCTGCATATCCTGGGCGAGATGGCGAAGGGCCTGGCCCAGGCGCGCGGCGAGGTCAGCCGCAACGCCCCGCGGATCACGACCTTCACCATCCCGAAGGACAAGATCCGCGAAGTGATCGGCACCGGCGGCAAGGTGATCCGCGAGATCACCGAGGTCACCGGCTGCAAGATCGACATCGAGGACGACGGCACGATCAAGGTCGCCTCGGCCGACGGCGAGAAGGCGAAGGCCGCGATCGACTGGATCAAGGGCATCGTCGCCGAGCCGGAGATGAACGCGATCTACAACGGCAAGGTCGTGAAGACGATGGATTTCGGCGCCTTCGTCAACTTCATGGGCAGCCGCGACGGCCTGGTCCACATCTCGGAACTGGCCCCGCGCCGCGTCGAGAAGACCACCGACATCGTCAAGATCGGCGACACGGTGAAGGTCAAGCTGATCGGCTTCGACGACCGCGGCAAGGTCAAGCTGTCGATGAAGCGCGTCGACCAGACGACCGGCGAGGACATCTCGGCCCAGTTCGACAAGCCCCGCGAACCCCGCCCCGAGACCCCCTCGAACTGACCCGAAGGCCTCCACGAGGGGTCTGACCCCGCTTGGGGTCAGACCCCCGATCGCCGGGCGAATACGATTGTTTTCGCCGCGACGCCGCAGGCTGGCGGCGCGGTTTCCCGGATCAGAGGGCGCACCCAAGGGGTCTGACCCCGAAGCGGGGGTCGGCCGCCTCGCCGACCCCCGCCGCCGCCCTTCCCGGCCGCAGCCGCGTTTCCCTTCACCCGCGAGTTGGGGCAGCATGCCGGGCATCATGACGCGCATCCCCCATCGCTTCGCGCCGGTCGTCACGGCGCTGCTTCTCTCCGGGCTCATGTCCTGCGTGGTGTCGGGCATCTCGACGCTGCGCTCGATCGGCTTCGCGGAAATCCTGGTCGCGAAATGGATGACCAACTGGGCCTGGTCCTGGAGCGTCGCCTTTCCCGCCGTGATCGTCGTGCTGCCGCTGGTGCGCGCCATCGTCGCGCGGATCGTGGCGCCGCCGCCGCGGCCCTGAACCGGAGCCTCTGCCATGAACTCGATCTTCGCCGGCCTGCCGGTCTCCATCTTCGAGGAGATGTCGGGCCTCGCGCGCCAGCACCAGGCGATCAATCTGGGCCAGGGCTTCCCCGACGATCCCGGCCCCGAGGACGTGCGGCGCAAGGCCGCCGAGGCGGTGGTCTCGGGCTGGAACCAGTACCCGCCGATGCTGGGCCTGCCCGAACTGCGCGAGGCGGTGGCCCGGCATTATCTCGACCATCAGGGGCTGGCGATCGACCCGGTGCGCGAAGTGATGGTCACCTCGGGCGCCACCGAGGCGCTGGCCGGCGCGCTGCTGGCGCTGATCGAGCCCGGCGACGAGGTGGTCCTGTTCGAGCCGGCCTACGACGCCTATCTGCCGCTGATCCGGCGGGCGGGCGGCGTGCCGCGCGTCGTCAAGCTGGCGCCGCCCGATTGGCGCTTCACCGCCGGCCAGCTCGCCGCGGCGCTCACGCCGCGGACCCGGGTCGTGCTGCTCAACAACCCGCAGAACCCCTCGGGCGCGGTCTACGGCCCGGACGAATTGCAGCTGATCGCCGACGCGACCGCGGGCTCCGGCGCGATCGTGGTCGCCGACGAGGTCTGGGAGCACGTCATCTTCGACGGCCGCCCGCATACCTCCGTCCTGGCGATCCCCGATCTTCGCCAGCGCTGCGTCAAGATCGGCTCGGCGGGCAAGATCTTCTGTCTGACCGGCTGGAAGGTCGGGTTCGTGGTCGCCGCCCCCGATATCCTCAAGGTGCTGGCCAAGGCGCATCAATACGTCACCTTCACCACCCCGCCGAACCTGCAGAGCGCGGTCGCCTACGGGCTCGGCAAGCCGGCCGCGCATTTCGCGGCGATGCGCACCGACCTGCAGGCCCGCCGCGACCGGCTGGCGGCCGGGCTCGGTGCGGCGGGCTTCGCGACGCTGCCCTGCGAGGGCACGTATTTCCTCAATGTCGACCTGGCCCCGCTGGGGCTGACCGACGACGCGGCCTTCTGCCGCCGGCTGGTCGCCGAAGCCGGCGTCGCGGCCATCCCGGTCTCGGCCTTCTATGCCGATGCCAGCATGCGCAGCGTCGTGCGCTTCTGCTTCGCCAAGGCCGACGCGACGCTGGACGGCGCCGTCGAGCGCCTGACGCGCGCGGCCCCCGAACTGGCGCGCTGACGCCCCGCGACCCTCAATCCGGCAGCGCCGCCATGAAGCGGCGCAGCTGCGGGGCCCATTTTTCGGCGTCGGCGCCGCCGCAGGCGTGGCCGGCGTCGGTGTCGATCTCGACCGCCTCGGCCGCCACGCCGGCCGCTTCCAGCTTCGGCATCACCCGGGCGAACAGGCTGGGCGGGAAGATGCGGTCGGTGCGCGAGAGCACGTAGAGCACCCGCGCGCGGATGCGGCCGAAGGACGGCTCGGCGTCGAAGCGGATGTTCGCGCGGCGCAGCACGATCAGCGCATTGGCGTCGAAGCCCCGCGCCCAGTCGGCCGCGCGGCGCTCGATCTCGGCCTCGCGCGCCGCGGGATCGGGATGGGTGGCGGCGAGCTGCGCCTCGACGCCGTACAGCTTGAGCGTGTCGACGCGCAGCCGGACGAGCGTGCCGAGCACCCCGCCGCGATCGTGGTAGCGCCCGCCGTTCCAGTCCGGATCGCGCGCCAGATACGCGACCAGCTCGTCGAGGCTCTCGCGCCCGCCCGGCGAGCGCGGCGACGAGATCGCCGGCACGATCCCGGCGACGAAATCGGGATAGGAAACGGCCCATTGGAAGGCCTGGAACCCGCCATAGGACGGACCCGCCACGGCGGCGAGCCGCGTGACGCCCAGCGCGTCCAGCATCG
>JBIKLI010000209.1:0-7820 GCA_044359885.1 Alphaproteobacteria bacterium
ACAGATCCGCCCCCGCGCCGCCTTCGATCCGGTCGGCCCCGGCGCCGCCATAGATCTCGTCGGCGCCGCCGCCACCCTGGATCGTGTCGACCTGCGCGCCGCCCAGGATCGTGTCGTCGCCGTCGCCGCCCTCCAGCGTGTTCGTCCCGGTGCTGTCGGAAAGAACGTCGTTGCCGGCGCCGCCGAGCAGCACGTCGTCGCCGGAAAAACCGCTCAGCGTGTCGCCGTCGTCGCCGCCATCCAGCCTGTCGTTGCCCGACGCGCCGAACAGTTTGTCGGCACCCGCCTCGCCGAACAGCGTATTGGCGCTGTCGTCGTTCGACGACTCGCCATCGGCATCGATCAGGTCGGCGCCGGCGCCGCCGCGCAGCGTGTCGGCCCCGGCGCCGCCGCGAATGTCGTCGATGCCGTCGCCGCCATCGATCGAGTCCGCGCCCGCGCCGCCGACCAGCAGATCGCCGCCGCCCGCACCCGAAATGCTGTCGTCGCCACCGACGCCATAGATCGTGTTCGGATCGCCGTTGCCGGCAAGCGTGTCCGGGCCGAGTGTGCCGCGGACAACCTGGAAATTGGCGACCAGATCGCCCGCGACCAGCACCGAGCCGGATGCCAATCCCGTGAGATGGATCAGCATGTCGACTTCGGAGAACTGGCCGTCGTCGTCCGAATCGACCCAGATCTCGATACGCGACTGAGCGGCGTCGAATTTCCACATCACGTCGGCGAAGCCGTCGCCATGATTGGCACCGGCCTGCAGTCCCGACGCGCCCAGGCCGAGGAAGACGAACGCCGCGGCGGTCTGGTTGAAGGCCAGCGGCCGGCTGCCGATCAGGGCCGGCAGGTCGATCAGATCCCCGCCCGGCGCGCCGACGCCCGCGAAGTCAGTGATGTCGTCGATCGTCGACGGCGCCGCCTCGCTGCGCGGCATACCATTGAACTGCGTCAGGATGCCCGAGAAGGCGAAGATGTCGTCGCCGGCGCCGCCCGACATGGTATCGGCGCCGAGCCCGCCGCGGATCGTGTCGTTGCCGCCGCCGCCGGCCAGGACGTCGTCGCCGTCGCCGCCGGACAGGGAATCCTCGCCGCCGCCGCCGGTCAAAATGTCGGCAGCGGCGCCGCCCAGCGCCGTGAAGCCGATCGACCCCTCCGCCGACCCGTCCAGCACCAGCCCGTCGACATTCAGCTGCGACGAGGCATCGAAGACCGCCGGACCGGCCGCATCGTCCAGGGTCTGGTCCGCCAAGGCGAGGCGTACAGTGCCGCCGCGACCGATCTCGAACCGTTCGATGCCGGCGACGGTCTGGGCCGCGAAGACGACCGGTGCGGCATAGGCGCCGGCGATATGGAGTTCGTCGATGCCGGTGCCGCCATCGATCCGGTCGGCGGCGTCGAGGGCGGCCCCCGCGACGATGCGGTCGTTGCCGTCGCCGCCCGTGACGCTGTCCGTTTCGCCGCGCGCGAGCGAGATGTGGTCGCCGAAGCCGGTCCCGGCGAGGCTGTCCGCGGCGGCGGTGCCGAGTCGCACCACGCTGCCATCCTCGAAGACGAAATTGGCGTCGGTCAGCGCGTCCAGCGACAGCGCGGAGAGCCGCAGCGGGCTCTGGCCGTCGATCACGACGAGCAGATCCGCGCCATCAGGGGTCAAGCGCAGCCGCCCGGCCTGGAAGGCCGGGCCGAAGACCACACGATCGCTTCCTGGCACGAAGCCCGGCTGCGTGGTGCCGATCAGACTTCCGAACGAGAAATCGGTCATCGCGTACCTCTGCACCAGGGCGGATCGCGCGCCGGTTCCGCGCAATCGAATCAAAACAAAGCGCAGTTAACCACTACCAAAAACTCTGTTCACAAATGGTTTCACCGGTCCATCCACCAGATGGACGACCCTTCGGCGAGACCCCCGGTCGACAGGCGCCACGCCGGCCATGGACCCACGACCTCGCAATGGACGACCGCGCGCGCCCCGTCTGCTGGACAGAACAGTCTGGCCAGCGGCCCCCGGGCTGGGGCAAAACAAAGCCTGCGGCGCGAACTCGACGCGACCGGCGGATCAGGAAAGGCAGGACCATGCGCAGCTTCCATCTTCCCGGGCGATCGACCGTCCATGGCACGAATGGCGCGGCGGCGACGTCCCATCCGGCCGCGACGCTGGCCGCGATCGACATCCTGCGCGCCGGCGGCACGGCCGTCGACGCGGCGGTGGCCGCGGCGGCGGTGCTGGCCGTGGTCGAACCCGGATCCACCGGCATCGGCGGCGACGTCTTCGCGCTCTACTGCAAGGGCGGCTCGGGCGAGGTCATCGGCTACAACGGATCGGGCCGGGCCCCGGCCGGCTTGACGCCCGAGGTCTTCCGCGCCGCCGGCCTCGCCCAGATCCCTCTGACCTCGCCGCATGCGGTGACGGTACCCGGCGCGATCGAGGCCTGGGACCGGCTGGTGCGCGACCATGGGCGCAAGACGCTGGCCGAGAACCTCGCGGCCGCGGCGGCCTATGCCGAGGACGGCTATGTCGTGTCGCCGCGCGTCGGCCATGACTGGGCCGGCGCGGCCGCGAAGCTGGCGGCGAACCCCGCCTCGAAGGCGATCTTCCTTCCCGGCGGCCGTGCGCCCGCGGTCGGCGAACGCCACCGCCAGCCGCTGCTGGCCGCCACGCTGCGCGCGATCGGCCGCGACGGCGCCCGGGCCTTCTACGAGGGCGAGGTGGCGCGCGACATCGTCGAGGCGCTGCGCGCGCTGGGCGGCACCCACCAGCTATCCGACCTCGCCGGCCATCGCGGCGAATACGTGACCCCGATCACGACGTCCTATCGTGGCCACGACTGCTTCCAGATCCCGCCCAACGGGCACGGGATCACGGCGCTGATCCTGCTGAACATCCTCGAAGGCTTCGACCTCGCGGCGCATGCGCCGCTTTCGCCCGACCGGCTGCATCTCGTCGCCGAGGCCGCGAAGCTGGCCTATGGCCTGCGCGACCGCTACGTCGCCGACATGGCGCGGGCGGACGTGCCGGTCGCGGCCCTGCTGGACAAGGCCCAGGCGGCGCGCTGGCGCGCCACGATCTCGCCGTCGCGGGCCAGCGACGCGCGCTGGTCCGAAAGCGCCGCCGTGCACAAGGACACGGTCTATCTGACCGTGGTCGACCGCGACCGCAATGTCTGCTCCTTCATCAACTCGCTCTTCCACGGTTTCGGCTCGGGCATCTCGGCGCCGCGCTCGGGCGTGGTGCTGCAGAACCGTGGCTGCGGCTTCACGCTGCAGGACGGCCATCCCAACCAGGTGGCGCCGGGCAAGCGGCCGCTGCACACGATCATCCCGGGCATGGTCCAGCGCGAGGGCCGGGTCTTCGCCAGCTACGGCGTGATGGGCGGCCAGTTCCAGCCGGTCGGCCATGCCTGGGTGCTGGGCAACGTCATCGACCATGGCTGCGACCCGCAGGAGGCGCTGGACATGCCGCGCGCCTTCTTCGTCGACGGCACCTATGGGCTCGAGGAAGGCATCCCCGAATCCGCCGCCATGGAACTGGCGCGCCGCGGCCACCCGGTCGTGCGCGCCGACAGCCCTTGGGGCGGCGGGCAGATGATCATGCTGGACTGGAAGAACGGCACGCTGATGGCCGGCTCCGATCCGCGCAAGGACGGCTGCGCGCTGGCCTATTGACCGCGGGGCGCCGGCATCAGAACCCGCCGGCGAAGGCGATCGTCACCGGGCATTTCGTGGGGACGCGCGCGCCGGTTTCGGCGAGCGCGCCGGTCGACGGATCGATGGCGAAGACGACGATCTCGTCGCTGTTCTGATTGGCGGCATAGAAAAACCGTCCGGTCGGGTCGGTGCCGACGAAGCGCGGCTCCGTTCCGCCGGTCTTGCACCAGCCGTCGGGGCTCAGCCGGCCGCTGGCCGGGTCGATGGCGTAGATCGCGACGCTGTCATGGCCGCGATTGGAGCAATAGAGCACGCGGCCGCCCGCCCCGAAGGCCAGTTCCGAGGTCGTGTTCGGCGCGAACCAGTCGTCGGGAACCGAACTCAGCACCTGCCGCGGCGCAAGTTCGCCGGCGTCGGCGTCCCAGGCATAGGCCGTCACCGTGCTGTCGATCTCGTTGCAGACATAGGCATAGGGCAGCGTCGGGTGAAAGGCGACATGGCGCGGTCCGGCGCCGGCGCGCGAGGCGACCCGCCGGTGCAGCGAAAGCCGCCCCTTGTCCGCGTCGAAGGCGAGCACGAAGACCGCGTCGAGCCCCTTGTCGGGCACGACCGCGAAACGCCGGGAGGGATCGAAGGCGACGTCGTGCGGCTGAGGTCGAGCCTGCTGCGTGCGATGCGGCCCCAGGGCCCCCCCGAGCCAGAGCACGTCGTGATGATCGGCGAGCCGGCCATCCGCGCCGATGGCAAGCACCGAGACGTTTCCCGCGACATAGTTGGCGACCACCATGAACCGCCCGGCGGCGTCGAAATCCTGGCGCACGCCGTTGTTGCCGCCGGTCGAGGCCTGGCCCAGCGGCGTCGCGCGGCCGCTCGCCGGATCGAGCGCATAGGCGCTCGCGAAATCGCGGCCGCCATGCACCGCGTAGAGGAAGCGCGGATCGCGGCCCAGCGCCAGGAAGGACGGATTCTCGATCCCGCCCAGCGTCTGGACATGGGCGAGCCCGCCATCCCGGGGATCGACGCGAAAGACCTCGATGCCGTCGCCGCGACCGTCGCGGTCCGGGGTGGTAAAGGAACCGACATAGGCGAACATGCGCCCTCCGCTTCTGATGCCTGGCGCGGGCGGGGCAGACAGCGCCCCGGACCGCGCAGGCGCAATGTTTCGCGCCGCGCGGCGCGGCGCGCAATGGCCGTGATCGCCGGCGCGGGCATTAGAGTTTCTTCGACGTCGTCGCAGAAGAACTGGTGTGACGCGCGCCGCGCCATCGGGCACGAAGCACGTGCCGGTCTCCGGCAACCGTTTTCGCGAGGCGCGCATGGTGCCGCAACGTTCAGGAACGCAGATCACGTCCGGGCCGGTCGCCGCGGCAGCGGACGCGCGACAGGCGATCTGGCGGCGCGAGGACGGCGTCTTCGTCGCAGAGGAGCTGGGCGGGCTCGCCGAGCAGGCGCGGCGGCGGGTCAATCGCGAGCTGGGCTGGCCGGATGCGCCGGCGCTGCTGCGCGACCTGCATCTTCGCGACGACGGGTTCCTGCGCCTCGCCGCGCATCCGCGCCTCCTGGCGCGCGGCACCGCCCTTCTGGGTGCGCCGGCGACCATCGCCGCCACCGCGCTGTTCGCCGGCGAGGACATCCGCCTGCCCTCCGCCTTCCTGGCCGCCGAGGCGCTGATCGTCGTGCCGCTGGCCACGCGCCACCCGGCCCGTCCCGGCGCCATCTTCCTCGGCACGCGTCCGCCGGAGACGATGCGTCACGACTGGCCGTTCCTGATCGCGCTGCGCCGCGCCGCGACGCCGGCCGAGGCGGCACGACCCGTCGCCGACGACGCGCTCTGGCCCGACGCGGCCAGCGTCGCGGGCTGACGCGGGGCACCCGACATGGCCCGCTTCGCCGCGCTGCCCGTCAGCTACGCCGTCGCCGGCCGCCGCGTCCTGCTGGTCGGCGACGGCGCGCGCGCCCTGCAGAAGGCGCAATTCCTGCAGCGCAGCGCGGCCGCCCCGGCGCTGTTCGCGCCGGACGGCGACGACGCGCTGGCCGGACTGGCCGCCGCGGCGGGCTGGAGCTTCGCCGCGCGGCTGCCGGCGGCGGCGGATTTCGACGGCTGCGTCCTCGCCTTCGTGGGCAGCGACGACCCCGCGCGGGCCGCCGCGATGGCGTCGCTGGCGCGCGCCTGCCGCGTGCCCGTGAACGTCGTCGACGATCCCGCGCTGTCCGACTTCGCCGTGCCGGCGATCGTCGACCGCGCGCCGGTCGCCATCGCCATCTCGACCGACGGCGCCGCGCCGGTCCTGGCGCAGCGGATCCGCGCCGCGATCGAGCGTCTGCTGCCGCCCGGGCTGGGCCGCGTCGCCGAACTCGCCGCCGGGCTGCGCGCGACGGTGCGCGCAAGGCTGGCCGATGCCGGCGCGCGGCGCGACTACTGGGCGGCGCTGTTCGACGGTCCGGCGGCAGAGGCGGCGCTGGCCGGCGATGCGGCGCTGGCGCGTCGCCATGCGCTGCGCGCACTGGACGGCGCGGCCGGCGCGCGGCGCGCCGGCAAGGTGTTCCTGGTCGGCGCGGGACCGGGTGCCGCAGATCTGCTGACGCTGCGCGCGCAGCGCCTGCTGCAGGAGGCGGACATCGTCGTCCACGACGATCTGGTGCCGGCCGGCGTCGTCGAGATGGGCCGGCGCGACGCGCGATATATCCCCGTGGGCAAGCGCAAGGGCCGCCATGGCACGACGCAGGCGGCGATCAACGACCTGCTGGTGTCGCTGGCGCGCGACGGTGCGCGGGTCGTCCGGCTGAAATCCGGCGACCCGGCGATCTTTGGACGCGCCGGCGAGGAACTGGCGGCGCTGCGCGCGGCCGGGATCGACGCCGAGCTGGTGCCCGGGGTCACCGCGGCGCTGGCCGCCGCCGCCGATCTGGGCGTCTCGCTGACCCGGCGCGGGACCTCGGCGCAGCTGATCTTCGTCACCGGGCACGACGCCGCCGGCGCGACGCCCGCTGGCTGGGCGGCCCAGGTCGCCGCCGGCGCCACGGTCGCGCTCTACATGGGCCGCAGCGTCGCCGATCGCGTCGCCGCGATGCTGCTGGCGGCCGGTGCCGCCCCGGATCTGCCGGCGATCGCGGTCGAGAACGCCGGCCGCGCGGATCGCCGCGTCCTCGCGGGCTGCCTGCGCGATCTGGGCGGCCTCGCCGGACGCGCGGATGTCGACGGCCCGGTCCTGATCCTTGCCGGCGCCGCGCTGGACGCGGCTGATCTGGCGGCGGCGGAGAGCCTGGCGTCGCGCCAGGACCGCCGCGTGGCCTGAGGGGAGGCACGGATGGGACGCAAGCGAGAGGGTTTCGCGCCGGTGGTGGCGACCGCCAACGAGCTGCGCTCCGGCCGGGTCGTGTTCCGCGACGCGGCCGGCGCCTGGGTCCCGTCGCTCGCCGCCGCCGCGATCGCCGCCAGCGAGGCCGCCGCCGAGACCCTGCTGCGCGCGGCCCAGGACGACGCCGCGGCCGGCGACGTCATCGACCTGGCGCTGGTCGAGATCGTCCCCGGCGACGGACCACCGCGGCTCGCCAGCCTGCGCGAACGCATCCGCGCCACCGGGCCGACCGCCGGGCTGCCCGGCGACGCGCCGCCTTTCGCCTGACCCCTCTCGAGGCCCCGCATGTATCGCTACGACCAGTTCGACGCCGCCTTCGTCCGCGAACGCGTGGCCGAATTCGCCGACCAGGTCGCACGCCGTCTGGACGGCTCGCTGACCGAGGACCAGTTCCGGCCGCTGCGGCTGATGAACGGGGTCTATCTGCAGCTGCACGCCTACATGCTGCGCGTGGCCATTCCCTACGGCACGCTGTCGTCGCGGCAGATGCGCCGGCTGGCGCGGATCGCGCGGGTCTACGATCGCGGCTACGGCCATTTCACGACGCGGCAGAACATCCAGTTCAACTGGGTGAAGCTCGCGGACATGCCGGCGATCCTGTCGGAACTGGCCGAGGTCGAGATGCACGCCATCCAGACCTCCGGCAACTGCATCCGCAACGTCACCGCTGACCATTTCGCAGGGGCCGCCGCCGACGAGGTCGTCGATCCAAGGCCCTATGCCGAGATCCTGCGCCAGTGGTCGTCGCTGCATCCGGAATTCAGCTTCCTGCCGCGCAAGTTCAAGGTCGCCGTCACCGGCGCGCCGAAGGACCGCGCGGCGCTG
>JBIKLI010000210.1:0-7802 GCA_044359885.1 Alphaproteobacteria bacterium
ACGGGATGATAGGCGCCAAGCACGGGACCCAGCGCGTCGGCCTCGCCCACGGCCTCGCGGATGAAGCCCTTGTAGGCGTCGTAGCCCAGCAGGTTGACGCCATAGGATCCGGCCAGATCGTGGAAGACATTGCCGTCGACGTCGGCGAGGGTCGTGCCGTGCGACGCGGCGACGAACACCCCGCCGCCCAGTCGAGCCCGCACGAGGCCGCGATAGGGGAACGGAACCCGGTAGCTGTCGGTGAAGAGCAGGTCGGGGATCGAACCGATCGTCTGCGCCTTCAGCGCCGCGGTGCGGGGGAAGCGTTGCGCGTAGTCGGCCGCCAGCGTATCGAATCCCGCCTTGCGGCGCGCGACCACGTCGGGCGGCGCGCCATCCGAGGCGAAGAAATCCTCCGCCGCGAAGGCATAGTCGCCGATCAGGCGGGCCAGACGTCGCGCCATGCGGGGGTGACCCGCAAGCGAGGCATGCTTGCCGAGCGACAATTCGAGCCGCGCCCTGGCCTTGTGCGCCAGGAACCCGGCGGCGATCGCGGCGGCGCCATAGGGCGCCAGCGCCAACGGTTCCAGATCCATGGCCGCAGGTGAATCGACGAAGGTTGCATTCGGATGACGGTTCGAAAGCTGTTCGATGCGATCGCCGCCAACGAGCGGCTGAACTTCGCGCTCACCAACCGGCTTCCCCGGCGCGCGGTGTCCCGGCTGATGGGCCGCGTCGCGGCGAGCGAGAACAGGCTGCTCAGCGGCCCGGCGATCGCGGCCTTCCGGTTCTTCTGCGCGCCCGACCTGACCGAGGCGCGCCAGTCCCGCTTCGCCAGCCTGCGGGATTGCTTCGTGCGCGAGCTGGCACCGGGCCGGCGGCCCGTCGACGGCCGCGACGCGACGCTGACCAGCCCAAGCGACGGGATCGTCGTCGCCGCGGGCACGGTGACGCAGGGCCAGCTGCTGCAGGTCAAGGGCTCGTCCTATCCGCTGGACGAGCTGCTGCACGACGCGGCGCAGGCCGCGGCGCTCGAAGGCGGCAGCTACGCGACGCTGCGGCTGACCGCGGGCATGTATCACCGCTTCCACGCGCCGCATGACGGCCGGCTCGTCGAAGTCGCGCATGTCGCGGGCGACGCCTGGAACGTCAACCCACCCGCCCTGGCAAGGGTCCCGCGGCTCTATTGCCGCAACGAGCGGGCCATTCTGCGCTTCGAGCTTGCGACGGGCAGGCCCCCGGTCACGCTGGTGGCGGTGGCGGCGATCCTGGTCGCGGGCATCCGCATCCACGGCGTCGCGCTGCCGGGCGGGAATTCGCATCCCGGACCGTGGCGGCGCCCGTGCGACCTGCCGCGCGCCAAGGGCGAGGAGCTGGGCTGGTTCGAACATGGCTCGACGATCGTCGTCCTGGCGCCGCGCGGCGTGGCGCTGGATCCGGCGCTGCGCGAGGGGGCCACGATCCGCATGGGCCGCGCGCTGATGCAGCTTCCTGTCTGAGACCCGCGGCTCAGCGCGGCCGCCGCCAGGCCTGCGCCGCGGCGATGCGCGCGGCAAGCTCCGCATAGCCGGGTTCGATCAGCTGCCCGTCGACCACGGGCTGGATCCCCGTGGGCGCCGACGCCAGGGCCGCAAGGACACGCGCGGCCCAGGCCATTTCCTCGGCACTCGGCGAGAAGGCGAGGTCGGCGACCGGCGCCAGCGCGGGATCTGTCAGCGCCTTGCCGTCGTAGCCCAGTTCGCGGCTCTCCAGACAGGCGCGGCGGAAGCCCTCGGGATCGCGCGCGTCGCGGAACGAGCTGTCGATCGCGGCGAGCCCGTGCGCACGCGCGGCCAGCACGACCTGCGACAGCGCCGCCAGCACGGGAAAGCGGAAGGGGGCCGCATGCCGGAAGCCGCCGAGTCCGCGCGAAAGGTCGCCCAGCCCGACCGCGAGCCCGGCCACCGCCGGCGTCGCCGCGGCGATCTCGGCAGCGGCGAGGACGCCGCGCGGCGTCTCGATCATCGCCCAGAGCGCGAGGCCCCCTGGCCGCCGCGCGCGGATCGCGGCATCGGCGGCGCATAGCTGCGCGGCGCCCTCCGCCTTCGCCAGCATCACCCCGTCGATGCCGCATGCGCTCACGGCCGCGATGTCGTCGGCGCCCCAGGGCGTGTCGAGGCCGTTGATCCGGACCAGGAGCTCCTGGCCGGCGAAGCCGCCGGCGTCGAGCGCCGCGACGAGCCGCGCGCGCGCCGCCGCCTTGTCCGCAGGCGACACGGAATCCTCGAGGTCGAAGAGCAGGACATCGACCGCGAGCGAACGCGCCGCCGCATAGGATCCCGCATCGCTGCCCAGGCGATAGAGGACGCTGCGCCGGGCCCGCACCGGGGCCATCGGGTCAGCGCTTCTTCTCGATGTTCCAGAGCACCAGCCGCGGCGCCTCGAGCACGCCCTGCAATTCGGCGCGATAGGCGACCGGCGCCGTGAACTGGCCCAGGATGATGTAGGGAAGGACGCGATAGAAATGCGTCTGGACCCGGTCGATGACGTCCTTCTGCCTGGCCGGCGTGTCGGCCGTGATGAACTCCAGCCGCGTCTTTTCCAGCGCTTCGTCGCAGGGCCAGCCGGAATAGTTCTTGCCGTCGCAGGGCGTCGGCACGACCGAATTGCCAAGCGGGTTGTTCTGCGCGATGCCCGGGCCGGTCGTGTGGAAGACATGCCAGCCGCCGCGCTTCTCGTCGGGATGCTCCTTGATCGGCCGGCGCGACGACAGCGTGCTCCAGTCGACGGCCTGGACATCCACGTTCATGCCGATCGAACGCAGGTTCTGCACCGTCATCAACGTCGCCGCATGCACGAGCGGCAGGTCGGTCGGATCCATGACGACAATGCGCTCGCCCTTGTACCCGGCCTGCTGGAGCAGCGCCCGGGCCTTTGCGAGGTCGGGGCCCTTGGTCC
Source organism: Alphaproteobacteria bacterium (assembly GCA_044359885.1). Lineage (GTDB taxonomy): Bacteria > Pseudomonadota > Alphaproteobacteria > CACIAM-22H2 > CACIAM-22H2 > CAIOSQ01. Next base: position 2,917 of record JBIKLI010000210.1, read on the forward strand.
ATTCGCCGAGCCCGGCGCTGGATTCGTAAGGCGTGCCGCAGACGAAGATCGCCCAGCACACGCGCTCGACCTCGCGGTTGCCGACCATGGCGGCGAGATATTCGCGCTGGTCGATGGTCCACAGCATCGCCTCGCGCACCCGCGGATCGTTGAAGGGCGGGATCAGGTGGTTGACGCGCACGATCGCATGCGCGCCCAGCCGGTCGAGGGTGCGCACGACGACGTTGCGCGCCGAACCCAGCACGCGGACCATGTCCTGCGAGGGAAGGGCCAGCGCGTCCACCTCGCCCGCGATCAGCGCCTGCGCGGCGGTCGTGGGATCGGGGATCCAGATCCATTCGACGCGGTCGACCTTGGCGACCTTGCCGCCGGCCAGACCGTCGGCCGGCTCCGGTCGCGGCCTGTAGCCGGCGAAGCGGCGATAGACGACCTTGCTGCCTGGAACCCAGTCCGCCTTGTCGAAGGTGAAGGGGCCCGAGCCGATATGCTTGTCGATCTGCCTGAAGGGATCGGTCTTCGCCTCCTCCTCGCGCATGACGAAGAGCGGGACGGCGGGATTCGAGAGCTGCTCCAGCACGGGGGCGAAGGCCGACTTGAGCCGGATCTCGAAGTCGAGCGTTCCGGTCGCGACCACCTCCTGCACGTGCTGCATCAGCGTCATGCCGCTGACGATGCGAACCGCCCAGCGCCTGAGCGAGGCGACGGCGTCCTTGGCTTCGACCGGCGAGCCGTCGTGGAAGACCAGGCCCGGGCGCAGCGAGAAGCGCCACACCATGCCGTCGTCGCTCTTCGACCAGCTCTCGACCATCTGCGGCCGCGGCCGCAGCGAGGAATCGAGCGCGAAGAGCACGTCGTAGATCATGTAGCCATGGCTGGAGGTCTCGGTCGCGGTGGTCCATACCGGATCGAGGACCTTGAGATCGGCCTGCGGCACGAGGCGCAGGACGGTCTGGGCCGGGGCGGCCTGCGCCCCCGCGACGAGGAGGCCGAGAATCGCAAGAGCGGCGCGCAGCGTCATGAATTCCCCCCGGAACCGTTGTCCAAGCCCCGAGGATAGCGCGGGCCGCGCGCGGCGTCAGGCCGGATCGTCGCTTGCGCGGTACCAGGCGGCGATCTCCTCGCCCTGCATGAACACGATCCGGGGATCGGCGGCCAGCCCGGCGAACAGCGCCTCGATCGCGGCGATGCGGTGGGGCACGCCCGAAAGATAGGGGTGGAGCGCGATGCCCATCGCCTTGACGCTGCCGGCGGCCTCGGCCTCGTCGATGAGCCGCGCCGCCTGCAGCCGGGCGCGGCGCGGCAGCTCGGCCTCGTCGCCGTTCTGGATCGCCACCACCGGGACGTCGTTGAGCTCGACGCTGTAGGGCAGCGCGAGCAGATCGCCATGGGCGGTTGCGATGCGCGCGGGCAGGTCGTCGACGACGAAATCGCCGGTCCACCCGATCCCGGCGGCCGCGAGCAGGTCGGGAGTCTCGAGTGTCTCGGTCAGGCCGGGGCCGAGCCAGCCGGTGCAGCGGCGGCCGGTGAACGCCTCGATCTCGGCCACGACGCGCGCGATCATCGCCGCCTGGTCGCCCACCCGGTGCACCGGCACCTGCAGCCAGCCATGGCCCATGAACTCCCAGCCATCGTCGCGCGCGGCCGCGGCGATCGCGGGATAGGCCGAGATCACGCTGGCATTGATCGACAGGGTCGGGCGTATGCCGAGTCCGGCGAACATCGCGCGCAGCCGCCAGAACCCGACCCGCATTCCGTATTCGTGCCAGGCCCAGTTCGGCAGGTCGGGCTGGAGGGCGGCGCCGGTGGGCGCGACCAGGACCTGGCGCGGCATCGGGTTGGCGATCGACCAGCGCTCGACATTGACCACCGGCCAGACGATCAGCCGCTCGCCGCCGGGAAGGGCATGACGCGGCCGTTGCCAGGGCGCCACGTAGCGCAGGCGTTCCGATGGATCGCTCATGTCGCCTTCCGGGCGTGATGGCTATGCAGCCGCGCGCCGAGGTCGCGGCGCACGGCGTTGAATTCGGGCGACGCGACGTCGCGCGGCCGCGGCAGGTCGATGCGGTGCTCGCCGGCGATGCGGCCAGGTCCGGGCTCCATCACCACCACGCGGTCGGCGAGCAGGATCGCCTCCTCGATCGAGTGGGTGACGAAGATCACGGTCAGCCCGGTGCTCTTCCAGATGTCGAGCAGGTCGTCCTGGAGGCGTTCGCGCGTCATCGCGTCGAGCGCGCCGAACGGCTCGTCCATCAGCACGATGTCGGCGTCGTTGGCGAGCACGCGGGCGATCGCGACGCGCTGCTTCATGCCGCCCGAAAGCTGATGGGGATAGGCGTCGGCGAAGCGCGCGAGGCCGACCATGTCGATGAAGCGCTCGACCGTCTCGGCGATCCGGTCGCGATGCAGGCCGCGCGCCGACGGGCCGAAGCCGATGTTCTGGCGCACGGTCAGCCAGGGAAACAGGCCGTAGTCCTGGAACACCATCCCCCGGTCGGGCGCCGGTCCGGCGATGGGCTTCGACCACATCAGCGCCTCGCCCGTGCTGGGCGGCTCGAATCCCGCGACGATGCGCAGCAGCGTGGACTTGCCGCAGCCCGAGGCGCCGATCAGGCAGACGAACTCGCCCTTGCGCACGACCAGCGAGGCGCCGGACAGGGCCTCGATGCGCGCCCCGTTGAGCGCGTAGGTCTTGCCGACGCCGCGCAGTTCGAGGATCGGGATCTCGTCCATGCGGCGCTCACGCGACATGCGAGGGGCTCCAGCGCAGGAGCCGGTTCATCACCGCGACGACGCAGCGATCGGAGAGGAAGCCCGCGATGCCGATCACGATCATTCCGCAGATGACGAGCTCCGTGCGCGAGAGCGTGCGCCCGTCCATGATCACGGCGCCCAGACCCTGCGGGACGCCGGTCATCTCGCCCACCACGATCACGAACCACGCAAGTCCGAGGCCCAGCCTGAGCCCGGTGAAGATGGACGGCAGCGACGCCGGCAGCACGACGCGGAAGAACTGCGCCGAGCCGGTGCAGCCCAGCATCGAGGCGGCCTCGAACAGCCGGCGGTCGACGCTGCGCACGCCGAAGGTGGTGTTGAGCAGGATCGGGTAGAAGGCGCCGAGGAACACGAGGAAGAACGCCGAGCGCGGGCCCAGCCCGAACAGGATCATCGACAGCGGCAGCCACGCCGTCACCGGGATCGGCCGCATCATCTGCAGAAACGGATCCAACAGCGCGCGCACGGATTCGTTGCGGCCGATCAGCAGGCCGAGCGGGACCGCGACCAGCGCCGCCAGCGCGAAACCGCCATAGACCCGGCCCATCGAGGCGAACAGATGGATGTGCAGGGTCGCCGAGAAGGCGTCGTCCCAGATCCCGCCGACGGCGAAGTCGACCATGTAGCGCGCGACCTCGGCGGGCGACGGGATGAGCCGGCTCATCCCCGCCGCGATCGCCGCGTGCCAGGCGAGCAGGAGCAGCGCCGGCACGATCAGCGCCTTCCATCCGCCCAGCAGACGGCGCAGGAGCGCCGCCGCCATGCCGGGTCCTGCCGCCTCGGTCGCCATGGACATGTGCTCCGGCCGCCCTGGTCCTCAGGACATCGCGAGTTCGCGCGAGAAGCGCGGGTTGAGGAAGGTGTCGAAATTGGGCAGGGCGCGGATCTGCTTGAGTTCGAGCATCTGCTGCGCGTAGGCGCGCGCCTGGGTCAGCACGGTGTCGTCGAGACGCCAGGTGTATTCGACGTTGTCCGCGCCGAGCGCCTGGTCGACGGCGGCGCGCGGCGCGCCCAGAATGCGCACGGTCGCCTCGGCGACCTCGGCGCGGTTGGCCATCATGTGCTCGCTGGCGCGGCGATGGATGCCCAGCATGGTGCGGACCAGCGCGGGATCCTGCGCGATCATCGCCTCGGACGTCGCGAAGATCATGTTCAGGCCGCCCATCGCGGTCGCGTAGGGGTACTCGACGAGCTCGCCGACGCCCGAGGAGATGGACAGGCCGGGCCCCGGCTCGGCGCCGACATAGGCGTCGATGTCGCCGCGCGCGAGCATCGCGTTCATCTCGCCGAAGGGCACGCGCACGGCGGTGATGTCGCGCATCGTCATCCCGGTCTGGCGGATGCGCTCCATGATGAAGACCTCCTGGGTCGAGCCCGGCCAGATGCCGACGCGCTTGCCGCGCAGGCCGGCGATGTCCTTGATGCCCGCACCCTTCCTGGCGATCACGCCCATGCCGCGGTTGCAGAAGGCGCCGACGACCACGACGGGCTCGCCCGCCGCGGCGCCCAGCGTCGCGGCGGCGATGCCGAAGCCGCCGAAATCGACGCTGCGGGTGACGACGGCGTTCTTGCCGTCGGTCGGGCTGTCGAAGGTGATCACCTCGATGGTCAGCCCCGGGGGCGCGAAGCGCTGGTAGAAATGCGGCGTCATCGAGTGGATGAGCCTGAGCGAGCCCATCTTCACGGTGCGCGCCGCCTGGGCGCGCGCGACATGCGGGGCGGCGAGGATCGCGGCGGAACCGGCGGCGAGGAGATGGCGGCGACGAATCATGGTGTGGCCTCCTTGGGTCTGGGGGGTGGGAGCGTCGGTGCTGCGGCGAGCGAGGCGAGATAGGCGCGCCAGCCGCCAAATCGGGAGATGTCCTCGGCGTCGTCGAGCCCGGCGGGCTCGACGAGGAAACCCTTGGGCGCGGTACCGTCGGCGAGCAGGACGGTGCCGATGCACAGCGGCGCCGGCACGCCGGCCACGAAGCGGCCGAAGCCGTCTTCCGGCAGCGTCCAGACCTCGGCGTCGATGGCCGCACCGCCGGCGCCGATGCGCAGCATGCCCGGCCGTCGCGGCGGACCGCCGGCGAGCGCATGCAGCCGGTAGAGCGGCCGGGTCTGCAGGGCAC
>JBIKLI010000211.1:0-7791 GCA_044359885.1 Alphaproteobacteria bacterium
CGACGACCGAGCCGCTGAAGGTGATCGCGCCGATCGCCGTGCCCAGTCCCATCTCGATCAGCGATCCCAGCTTGATGGCGCCGGGAATGCCGATCCCGAAGCTGGTCGGCGAATAGAACGCGGCGACGGCGACCAGCACGGCCGCCAGACCGACGAGCGAGTGGAAGGCCGCGACCAGCTGCGGCAGCGCCGTCATCTCGATGCGCGCGGCGATGAACAGGCCGGCGCCGCCGCCGATGGCCATCGCCAGCAGCATCCAGAAGGACACGTGCATGTTCGGCTGGAGCAGCGTCGTGACCACGGCGATCGCCATGCCGGCGATGCCCCAGAAATTGCCGGCGCGCGCCGTTTCCGGGCTCGACAGCCCGCGCAGGCTCATGATGAACGCGACCGAGGCCGCGAGGTAGAGAAGCGCCGAGAGGGTCGGACTCATGGGGTGGCCCTCACTTCTGCTTCTTCTTGAACTTGGACAGCATGCGCTGGGTGACCGCGAAGCCGCCGACGATGTTGACGCTGGCGAGCACGATCGCGAGGAACCCCATCGCCTGGCTGAAGCCGACCGCCGAGGCGCCGGCCGCCAGCAGCGCGCCGACGATGATCACCGAGCTGATCGCGTTGGTCACCGCCATCAGCGGCGAGTGCAGCGCCGGCGTCACGCGCCAGACGACGTAGTAGCCGACGAAAACCGCCAGCACGAAGACGGTCAGGAACATCGCCAGCATCTCGTCCGAGCCGGCGGCCGATTGCTGGGCGCGGGCCGCGAGCGCGGCCAGCCCCTGCGCCTTCTCGGCGAGGGCCGCCGCGTCGGTGGCGAGCTGGGCGGCGGACTGGGTGATCTCGGATGACGCCATGGCCGGACCTCAGAGCGTTGTCGGCGCCGCCGGGGGAACCGGCGGCGGCACGAAATTCGGATGTACGATCGCGCCGTCGGTCGAAAGCAGGGCGCCCTTCACGATCTCGTCGTCGCGGTCGATCTTGAGCGCGCCGTCCTTGCCGACGATCAGCTGGACGAAGTTGAGGAGGTTCTTGGCGTAGAGCTGTGACGCATCGACCGCGACGCGGCTGGGCACGTTGGCGTGCCCCACGATCCGCACGCCGTGGCGCAGGACGACCTCGCCGGCGACCGCCCCCTCGCAATTGCCCCCGTTCTCGACCGCAAGGTCGACGATCACCGACCCCGGACGCATCGAGGCGACCATCTCGTCGCTGACCAGCCGCGGCGCGGGACGTCCGGGGATCAGGGCGGTGCAGATGACGATGTCCTGCTTGCGGATGGTCTCCGCGATCAGCGCCGCCTGCTTCTTCTTGTAGGCGTCGGACATTTCCTTGGCGTAGCCGCCCGAGGTCTCGGCCTGACGTGCCTCCTCGTCGTCGACCATGACGAAGGTGCCGCCAAGCGACTCGACCTGCTCCTTGGCCGCGAGCCGGACATCGGTGGCGCAGACCACCGCGCCCAGGCGGCGCGCGGTCGCGATCGCCTGCAGCCCGGCCACGCCCGCCCCCATTACCATGACCTTGGCCGGGGCGATGGTGCCCGCCGCCGTCATCATCATGGGGAAGGCGCGTCCGAACTCGGTGGCGGCGTCGAGCACCGCCTTGTAGCCGGCGAGATTGGCCTGGCTGGAGAGGACGTCCATTGCCTGGGCGCGGGTGATCCGCGGCACCAGTTCCATCGCGAAAGCGGTCACGCCGCGCGCGGCCAGGTCGGCGACCAGCGGCTTGTTGCGGTAGGGGTCCAGCATCGCGATCAGCACCGCGCCGCGCTTCAGCGCCGCCCCTTCGTCGAGCCCGTCCGCCGCCGCCAGCGGCCGTGCCACCTTGAGCACGATGTCGGCGCCGCCGACGGCGGCCGCGTAATCGGCGGCGATCTCGGCGCCGGCGGCGGCGTAGGCTTCGTCGGCGATCGAGGCACCGGCCCCCGCTCCCGCCTCGACGGTGATCTCGAGGCCAAGGGCCTTGAGCCGCTTGACGGTATCCGGCGTCGCTGCGACGCGGCGCTCATGGGCGCGGCGTTCGCGGGGGATGGCGAGTTTCATGCGCGATCGGCTCCGTGACGGCGACCCGGCCAGCGTTCTGGGTCGGGCGCAAAATGCCTCTTCCCCAGGCGGTTGCCAAGCCCGGGTCACCCCAGTATCTAGATCTCTTGATCTTGTCGACAATCGACTGCAGACTTCCGGTTGTTCGTTGCAGACAGGATCTGGGCATGGCTGCGCCACAGGCTTCGACAGCGCTCGCCTCCTTCACCGTTCTCGACCTGACCCGGGTGCGTTCAGGCCCGACGGCCGTTCGCCAACTGGCGGATTGGGGCGCGAATGTCGTGAAGATCGAGATGCCGGCCCATCTCGAGGACCCCGATCCCATGGGCGGGCCCCGGGACGGAGCCGATTTCATGAACCTGCACCGCAACAAACGGTCGCTCACCCTCGACCTCAAATCGCCGGCCGGCCAGGCCCTGTTCCGGCGCCTGGCGACCCGCGCCGACGTCGTGGTCGAGAATTTCCGGCCCGATGTGAAGGACCGCCTGGGTATCGGCTATCCCGACCTGCAGGCCCTCAACCCGCGGCTGGTCTATGCGAGCATCTCGGGCTTCGGCCAGGACGGCCCCTATGCCGCGCGACCCGGCTTCGATCAGATCGCCCAGGGCATGGGCGGGCTGATGTCGGTCACCGGTCTGCCCGGCCAGGGACCGGTGCGCGCCGGGATCCCGCTCGCCGACCTGACGGCCGGATTGTTCTGCGCGCTGGGCATCCTGACGGCGCTGCTGGAGCGCGAGCGCTCGGGCGAGGGTCAATGGGTGCAGACCTCGCTGCTCCAGGCACAGGCGTTCATGCTCGACTTCCAGGCCGCGCGCTACCTCGTGCATGGCGAGGTCGCCAAGCAGGCGGGCAACAACCATCCGACCTCGATCCCCACCGGGGTCTTCCGGACGCGCGACGGATACATCAACCTCGCGACCACCGGCCAGGCGATCTGGGAGCGCTGCGCGCGCGCGATGGGTGCCGAGGCCCTGATCGCCATGCCCGAATACGCGACCGCCGGGCTGCGCTCGCGCAACCGCGACGCGCTCAACGCGGCCCTGCAGGAGGTCTTCGCCACCGGGACGACCGCCGGCTGGGTCGAGCGGCTCAACGCCGCCGGCGTGCCATGCGGGCCGATCTACGACATCGCGCAGATGTTCGCCGACCCGCAGGTCCGCCATCTGGGCGTCGCCGCGCCCGTCGCCGGCGCGGACCTGGCGCTGATGGCCCAGCCGGTGCGGCTCGCGCGCACGCCCTCGCGGCTCGACGCGCCGCCGCCGGGGCGCGGCGCGCACAACGAGGAGATCCTCGCCGAGTTCGGCCTGACGCCGGACGAGATCGCGGCCCTGCGCGCCGCCGGCACGATCTGAAGCTTCACGACGCGACAGGAGACGACCGCGATGACCGACAAGATGCGTGCCGACCGCCAGGGACGGGTCGGCATCATGACCTTCAACAACCCGGAGAAGCACAACGCCGTCTCGTTCGAGATGTGGGAAGCCGCCGAGCGGATCCTCGACTCCTTCGAGAACGACCCGGAGGTGCGGGTCGTGGTCCTGACCGGCGCCGGCGGCAAGGCCTTCGTCTCGGGGGCCGACATCTCGAAATTCGACAGCGAGCGCGCCTCCGAAGAGGCGGTGCAGCGCTACAACGCGATGGTCGAGAAGGTCTATGGCCGCATCTACCGATTCCCCAAGCCGACCATCGCGATGATCCGCGGCTATTGCCTGGGCGGCGGCCTCAACCTCGCGATCTGCTGCGACATGCGCTACGCGACCGAAGGCTCGCGCTTCGCCCTGCCCGCGGCGAAGCTGGGCCTGGGCTACGGCTATCCCGGCCTGCGCCGCTACATCGAGACGATCGGGCCGGTCGCGACCAAGGAGATCTTCTTCACCGCGCGCCAGCTGAGCGCGGCGGAGGCGCTGCGCTGGAACATGGTCAACGCAGTCGTCGCCGACGATGCGCTGGAGACGACCGTGATGGGCGTCGCCGACACGATCGCGGGCAACGCGCCGCTGACGATCGCGACGATCAAGCGGTCGACCGTCGAGATCCTGAGGAACCAGGCCGACCAGGACATCGCCGCGTGCGACGCGATGGTCGCCGCCTGCTTCGCCAGCGACGACTATCGCGAGGGCCGCAAGGCGTTCCTCGAGAAGCGCAAGCCCGCCTTCACCGGAACCTGACCGTCCAGATGGACGCCCCGACGGCCATCGCGCTCGTCCGCAGCACGTCGCTCTCGACCCTGGTCGAGGCCGAGGTGACGCGCATGATCCTGACGGGCGAGCTCGGGGCCGGCCAGCAGATCAAGGAACTGGCCATCGCCGCGCGGCTGGGGGTCGGACGGTCCTCGGTCCGCGAGGCGCTGCGCGCGCTCGAGGCCGCCGGCATGGTCCGGATCGAGAAGAACCGCGGCGCCTTCGTGCGCGCGGTCGACGAGGCCGAAGCGCGCGAAATGTACATGATCCGCGAGCAGCTCGAGGGGCTGGCGGGGCGGCTGCTGGCGGCGCGCATCGCCGACGCGGAGGTCGCGGAGCTCCGCGGTCTGGTCGACGAGATGGACCGCAATCTGGCGCCGGATCAGTTCGACCGCTATTTCCCGCTGAACCTCATGTTCCACCGGCGGATCTTCGAGATGGCGGGCAATCGCCGCCTCGCCGAGACATATCGCCGGCTGACCAATGAACTGCATGTCGTCCGGCGCGACGGGCTGCTGCGCGGCGGCGGCCTCGCGGTGTCGAATGTCGAGCACCGCCGGATCGTCGAGGCACTCGCCGCGCGCGACCCGGCCGCGGCCGAAGCGGCGCTGCGCGACCATGTCGCCGCCGGCGACCGCCGGCGGCGGGTCCCGGTGGGACCAGGTCCCGATGCCGAGGTCGCTTGACGACCCGCCGCCACTCCCCCCGGACGCAACGAGGCAGGACCGCATGACGACGATCGCCGAACGACTGGCCGACGCCTGCCGCGACGCCGCCCCAACCCCGGCGATGGAGACGGTCGCAGAGAATCTGCTGATCGACGTCGCGGGCATCTGCATCGCGGCGCGCGACAGCGACTTCATGCGCGCGGCCCGGCAGGCGGTCGACCCTGGCGGTCCGTGCAGCGTGCCGGGGGCCGCCGGCGGCTTCGCGCCGGCCGACGCGGCGATGCTGAACGGCACCGCGGCGCATGGCGAGGATTTCGACGACACCTACGAGGGCGGTCCCGTCCATGCGGGCGCCGTGATCCTCCCCGCCGCGCTCGCCATCGCCGAACGACACGGCGTCGGCGGCACCGCCGCGCGCCGCGCCATCGCGATCGGCGCCGAGATCACCTGCCGCCTGTCCGAAGTCGTTCCCAAGGCGGTCCACAAGGCCGGGTTCCACCCGACCGCCGTCTTCGGGGCGATCGGGGCCGCGGCCACGGCGGCGACGATGCTGGACCTGCCGCGCGAACGCTTCGTCGCGGCGCTCGGCATCGCCGGCAGCATGGCGTCCGGGATCATCGAGTATCTGGCCGAGGGGACCTGGACCAAGCGCATGCATCCCGGCTGGGCGGCGCAGAGCGGGTACCGCGCGGCCCGGCTCGCGGCGGGCGGCTTCACCGGGCCGCGCACCCTGTTCGAGGGCGTCCACGGCCTCTTCAACGGCTTCGCCCATGCGCGGCCCGCCGACTGGTCGCCCCTGCTGGACGGCTTCGGTCGCCGCTGGGTCGCCGAGACGATCGCCTTCAAGCCGTACGCCTGCGGCACGATGATCCATCCCTATATCGACTGCGCGATCCGGCTGCGCGCGCGCGGCGTGGATCCCGGACGCGTCGCGTCGATCGTCTGCGAGACGTCGGACGGCATTCTCCATCGCCTCTGGGAACCGCTGGAGGCGAAGCGCAACCCGCCCAACGGCTACGCCGCCAAATTCTCGGTCCCCTTCGGCGTCGCCGCCGCCCTGGTGCTCGGCCATGCCGGGCTCGGCGCCTTCGCCGACGCCATGGCGACCGATCCGCGGCTGGTGGCGGTGGCCCGCAAGGTCGCCTATGTCGTCGATCCGGCCAACCCCTATCCGCGTCGCTTCACCGGCCATCTGCGCGCGACCCTCGACGACGGAACGGTGATCGAGGAACGGCAGCCGCATTTCCGCGGCGGCGCCAGCGAGCCGCTCGCGCGCGCGGAACTCGAGGAAAAATTCCGCCTCAACTGCCGTCATGGCGGCTGGGACGACACGCGGACCGAGGCGCTGCTGGCCTTCGCCCGCGGCGCGCTGTCGTCCTCGGCCCCGCTGTCCCTCGCCGCCTGGCGCGGCTGACGCCGGACGGTCCCGGCCTCACGCGGCCTTCGGCACGCCGGCTTCCTCGAGCGCCGCCGCCTGCCGCCGCGCCAGCGCGGCGACGTCGAAATCGGCGATCAGGTCGTGGAACAGCCGGTGCCAGTTGATCTCGGCCCGCAGGTGCAGGAAGACGGAGCCGAGCCCGATCGCCGCGCGATCCATGAGCAGGAATTCGCGCGGCGGACGCACGCCCCCGATGCGGCGCAGTTCGGCATGCACGCCCTCGGCGACTTCGCGCCCATAGACGCCGGAATTGGTTTCCGTGATCGCGCGCGGCCGGTCTTCCATCAGCGGCGCATAGACGAAGGCGGCCCAGCGGTTCAGCGTCGCGATCGTCTCCTTGGACAGGTCGCGGAACCCCCAGGTGCCATAGGCGTGCACGGCGAGCGCCTCGTCGTCGTCGCGCAGCGCGCGGTACAGATCGATCACGCCGCCGACGAAGGAGGACGGAAACACGCGGATCGCCCCGAAATCGAGCAGGTTCACCGCGTCGTCGGGCCGGATCGCGTAGTTGCCCAGATGCGGATCGCCGTGGATCACGCCGTAGTTGTAGAAGGGCACGTACCAGGCGCGGAACATGTTCATGGCGATGCGGTTGCGCCGCTCGACGGGCGCCTCGCGCGCCGTCAGCAGCGGTGCGCCGTCGAGCCACGTCATGGTCAGCAGGCGCCGCGTCGACAGCGCCGCGACCGGTTCCGGCACGTGCACCTCCGGCTCGTCGGCCAGCATGCGCGCATAGAGGCGCATATGCGCCGCCTCGCGCCGGTAGTCGAGCTCCTCGCGCAGCCGCGCCGAGATCTCCTCATGGATGGCGCCGGGATCGATGGCGCGGTCGTAGCGGCGATAGATCTCGAAGATCAGCTTCAGCTGCCGCAGATCGGCCTCCACCGCCGAATCCATGTCCGGATACTGAAGCTTGCAGGCGACGCGCGTGCCGTCGCGCAGGGTCGCGCGATGGACCTGGCCGAGCGACGCGGCGGCGGCCGCCTCGCGGCCGAACTCGGCGAATCGCGACGGCCAGTCGGGGCCCAGCTCGCCCTGCATCCGCCGCTTGACGAACACCCAGCCCATCGACGGCGCGTTGGACTGGAGCTGGATCAGTTCCTGGACGTATTCCTCCGGCAGCGCGTCCGGGATCGTCGCCATCAGCTGGGCGACCTTCATCAGCGGGCCCTTGAGCCCGCCCAGCGCCGCGCGCAGGTCGGCGGCGTGGCGGCCGCGATCGAGCTTGACCCCGAGGACGCGTTCGGCGGCGAAGCGCGCGCCCAGCCCGCCCATCGCGGCGCCGACGCGGGCATAGCGGCCGATACGGCCGCCGAGCGAGTTCTCGTCCCGGTTGGTCACGCGCTCGCCTCGAGTTCGTCGATGAACCCGGCGATCACCGACAGGCCGCCTTCCCAGAATTCCGGATCGGCGGCGTCCAGCCCGAACGGCGCCAGCAATTCGCGGTGCCGCCGCGTGCCGCCGGCCCG
>JBIKLI010000023.1:0-25357 GCA_044359885.1 Alphaproteobacteria bacterium
TCGGATCGCCGCGACGCTCGCTGACGATCACCCAGACGACGACATAGCCGATGGCGAGGCAGAAGAGCAGAAAGGCGAGCGTGTCCATCGTCCGCGGATCCTCCGTCGCTTGCCGCGTCGTCCAGTCCGGACGCGTCGGCGCGGAAGGATCATGCCACCGGATCGATCGGCCGGACATCGACCCCGGCCCGTTCAAGAGTCTTACGCACTTCGGACGCCATGGCGACCGCGGCCGGGTTGTCGCCATGGACGCAGATCGTGTCGACCGCGACCGGGACGCGCTTGCCGGTGACCGAGATCACCGCGCCCTCCTCGACCATGCGCAGCACGTTCTGCGCCGCGAGGCGCGCGTCGTGGATGACGGCACCCGGCAGCTTGCGGCTGACCAGCATGCCACGGTCGTCATAGGCGCGGTCGGCGAAGACCTCGCGCACGATGCGCAGCCCGGCCGCCTCGCCCGCGCGCTCCAGGCTGCCGCCGGGCATCACCATCAGGATCAGCCCGGGGTCGATGGCCCTGACGGTGCGCGCGATCGCCGTGGCCAGCGCATCGTCCTCCTGCGCGGCATTGCCGAGCGTGCCGTGCGGCTTCACATGGCCGATGCGGTGCCCCACATGCCGCGCCATCTGCGCGATCGCACCGACCTGGTAGACGATCATCTTCTCGATGTCGGCCGGATCCTCGCCGACGAAGCGGCGGCGTCCGAAGCCCCAGGGATCGAGATAGCTGGGATGCGCGCCGACGGCGACGCCCTTGGCGCGGGCGAGCGCCAGAGTGCGATGCATGACCAGCGGGTCCCCGCCATGGAAGCCGCAGGCGACGTTGGCGGTGGTCACGATGTCGAGCATCGCGGCATCGTCGCCCATCGTGTAGGCGCCCCAGCTTTCTCCCATGTCGCAATTCAGATCAACGCGCGGCATCTTCGCTTCTCCATCATCGGCACCGCCACCCTAGCGAAGCACCGGGGGCGCGCGCCAGTTTCCGGCCGCTTGATCGACGGCGGGCGACGCAGGCCTAATGGCGCCGACGGCGGGACGGGGACCAGAGGAGACGCTGCATGACGAATTGGCGCGACATCACCGGCGGGCTGCGGTTCCCGGAAGGTCCGGTGGCGATGCCCGACGGCTCGGTGATCCTGGTCGAGATCGCGGCCGCGCGGCTGACGCGGGTGATGCCCGATGGCCGCAAGCTGACGGTCGCACAGATGACGGGCGGCCCCAACGGTGCCGCGCTGGGACCCGACGGCTGGATCTATGTCTGCAACAACGGCGGCTTCGAATGGATCGAAGATCCCGTGCATGGTCTGCGCCCGCGCTTCCAGGCCCCGGACTACGGCGGCGGCCGGATCGAGCGGGTCGATCCCGAAACCGGCCGGATCGAGACCCTCTACACCCGCACCGCCGCGGGGGAGCTGCGGGGCCCCAACGACATCGTCTTCGACGGCGCGGGCGGGTTCTGGTTCACCGATCTGGGCAAGGCACGGCCGCGCGACCGCGACCAGGGCGGCGTCTACTACGCGCGGGCCGACGGCAGCCTGATCGAGGAGGTCGTCCATCCGATCCTGACCCCCAACGGCATCGGCCTGTCGCCCGACGACCGCGTCCTCTACGTCGCCGAGACCGAGACCGGTCGCCTATGGGCCTTCGACATCGTCGCCCCCGGCCGGATCGCGCCCGCCCCCTGGCCCAGCCCGCATGGCGGCCGCTTCGTCGCCGGCATGCATCGCTACCAGCGCTTCGACTCCCTCGCCGTCGAGGCCTGCGGCAATGTCTGCGTCGCGACCCTGGCCACGCCCTGCATCACCGTGATCGCGCCCGACGGCCGCGTCGTCGAGCAGGTCGCGACCGACGATCTGCACACGACCAATATCTGCTTCGGCGGACCGGATCTGGGCACCGCCTACGTGACGCTGTCCAACTCCGGCCGGCTGGTCGCCGCGAACTGGCCGCGTCCCGGGCTGAAGCTGCACTGGCTGAACCGCTGCCCATGACGGAGCCGTTTCGCATCAGGCCCGCCGGCGACAGCGGCCTCGTGGTCGAATTCGCCGACCGGATCGATCCCGCGGTCAGCGCCCGCGTGCTCGATCTCGATCGCGCGGTGCTGGCCGCGGGGATCCCCGGCGTGCTCGAGACGCTGCCGACCTATCGCACGCTGTTCGTGCGCGTCGATCCGCTGGTCGCCGACCCGCACGGCCTCGAACAGGCTCTCTCGCGGCTGGCGGCGGCCGCGCGCAGCGACGCGCGGCCCGGCCGGCTGTGGCGCGTGCCGGTGGCCTATGGCGGCGTGCATGGCCGGGATCTGGACCACGTCGCGCGCGAGAAGGGGCTGACGACCGACGAGGTCGTCGCGCTGCACAGCGGCGCCGTCTATCACGTGTACATGCTCGGCTTCTCGCCCGGCTTCGCCTATCTGGGCGGCCTCGATCCGCGCCTGCACATCTCGCGCCGGGTCAATCCGCGGCTGCGTACGCCCGCCGGCATGGTCGCGATCGGCGGCCAGCAGGCGGCGGTGCAGTCGGTCGCCGGCCCGTCGGGCTGGCACATCCTGGGACGCACGCCCGCGCGGCTCTTCGACATGCGGCGCCCCGAGCCGTTCCTGATCGCCGCCGGCGAGCGGGTCGCCTTCATGCCGATCGACGCCGCGCGTTTCGAAGCGCTCGAGGCGCGTGCCGAGCGGGGCGAGGCGATCCTGGAGCCCGAGACATGAGCGCGCTGGTCGTCCTCGCGCCGGGCCCGCTCTCCACGGTCCAGGATCAGGGCCGCTGGGGGCATCTGCGCAGCGGGGTGTCGCCCGCCGGCGCGATGGACATGATCGGCCTCTCGGCCGCCAATCTGCTGGTCGGCAATCCGCCGGGCGAGGCCGCGATCGAGTTCACGCTGGCCGGCGACGCGCTGGAACTCGACGGCGACAGCGCGCGCCTGGCCGTCGCCGGCGACGCTCCGGTGACCCTTGGCGGCTCCCCGATGGCGCCCTGGCGCAGCTTCGTCATGCGCCGTGGCGAGGTGCTGCGGATCGGCGCGCTGCGCCACGGTGCGCGCGGCTATGTCGCGGTGGCTGGCGGCATCGCCACGCCGCGCCAACTGGGCAGCCGCGCCACCCACGCGCGCTCGGGCCTGGGGGGCGGCCGGCTTTCGGCCGGCGACCGCCTGCCCCTCGCCCGTGCCGCCGCGCCCGAGGGCCGGGAGGTGGCGCTCGACCCTGCCGCCCTGCCCTACCTGCGCGGGCCGATCCAGGTCGTGCTGGGACCGCAGGACGACCGATTCACGGCAGCGGGGATCGCAGCCTTCCTCGGCGGCGAGTATGGGGTGACCAGCGAGGCGGATCGCATGGGCTACCGGCTCGACGGGCCGGAGATCGAGCATCGCGACGGGTTCAACACCATTTCCGACGCGATCGTGACCGGCTCGATTCAGGTGCCCGGCACGCGCAAGCCGATCATCCTGATGGCGGACCGCCAGACGACCGGCGGCTATCCGAAGATCGCGACAGCCGCCACCGTCTCGCTGCCGACGCTGGCGCAGGCGAAGCCGGGCGACCGACTGCGCTTCGCCCCCGTCACCGTGGACGAGGCCCGCCGCCTGCTCGCCGGACAGATGGCGGGCATGAGCGCGCTGGCCGGGGCGCTGCGTCCGGTCGGAGGCGATCCACGCCTGCTGACGAGCGAGGACCTGCTGGGGATGAACCTGATCGACGGGGTGGTCGGCCCGGACCCCTGACCGCGCAAGGGGACGCTATTGGGCGGCGATCGCGAGCGCCCCGGTGTCCGCGCGCGCCGCCTCCAGGCGCCGGAAACTGATCGTCGCCTCGCCCAGGGCCAAGCCCCATTTCGAGACGCGGGCGCGGTTGAGGATGACGCCGCCCGGCTGCAGGAACATCCAGTCGTCGAAATGGACGTTCCAGCGCGACTCGCCGACCTTCAAGGCGAAATCGTAACGGAAGTGGAAGGCGTTGCCGGCTGCGCGCCCCTGGGCCACGCCGATCACGCCATCGGCATGGCCTTCATACACCCCGGGCGCCTTTCGCGTCAGGGTCCAGACCCGCCGCTCCGTCTCGCCATCGGCGTAGACGAAATCCTCCTCCAGCACGAGGACGTCGGAGCCCTGGCGGCGGCCGACGATGTCGACCGTGAATTCTCGGCGCAGGCGCCCGAACCGGTCCTCGAATATCCCCCAGGCCTGGCTGCGCCCGTCGAAATAGGCGAACAGGTCCAGCTGCGGCTTGCGGTCGGTGAAATCCTCGATGCGCATCTGCTGGCAACCGGAAAGCAGGAGGGCGAAAGCGGCGAGCGCGAAGGCGGCCGCGCGACGAATTCTCATATGGCTTGTTCGCGCGCGGCCCGCGATCGGATCACCGCCACCAGCGCGGCATGGCGTTCGGCATCCAGCGGGAACCGCCACATCAGCCCGACCGCCGCCAGCTTGAGCGCCACCGGCCCCCAGGCGTAGAGCGCAGCCAGCGCAAGGCCCCCCGCGCCGTCGGCCGTCGGCTGGCGCGGGTCGAAGCCCGCCAGATCGAGCAGCGGGAAGGCGAACCCCACCGCCAGCGCCAAGGCGAGCTTCGTCGCCATCCCCCAGGCCGCGAAATAGAGCCCGGCCCGCCCTTCGCCGCCGGCGGCCGTGTCCTCGTCGACGACATCGGCCTGGATCGCCGGCGGCAGGGCGAGATCGGCGCCGAGACCGAGACCGGTCACAAGGCAGATCGCGGCAAAGGCGACCGTGGCGCCCGGCGGCAGCAGCGGCGCCCAGACGAAGGCGGCGCAGGTCGCGATCATCGCCACGCACCAGGCACGGTGCTTGCCCAGCCGCCGCGCCAGCGCCAGCGCCAGCGGGACGCCGGCGAGACCGGCGAGGAAATAGACCAGCAGGAAGACACCCTGCAGCGCCTCCAGCTGCAGCCGGTGGGCGACGAACATCAGGAACAGGCTGGATGGCAGGCCGTTGGCGATGCCGTTGAGCAGATAGGCCGACATCAGGCGGCGGAAGGGACGATTGGCGGCGAGGACGCGCCAGGCCGCCCGGCCGGCCAGCGGCCGGCCAGGCGCCTGCGGCGGCTCGGGCACGACGGCGAGCAGGACGGCGCCGGTCGCGGGCAGCAGCACGACCGTGACGACCGCGATCGCCGCCAGCGCCGCGCCGGCGCCGGCGTCGGACGGCGCAAGGCCGAGCGCGGGCAGCAGCGCCGGCAACGACGCGGCGACGATCACGCCACCCAGGGCGAAGCCCTCGCGCGTCGCCGTGATCCGCGCGCGCTCGGCATAATCGTCGCTGAGCTCCGCGCCCCAGGCCTGATGCGGGATCTGCATCATCGTCCAGCCGAGATAGACCACGAAGCTCCACACCATCAGGTGCAGGGACCCCGCCTCCGGCGGCGGCCGGAACAGGAGCCAGGCGCCGGCCAGCACCAGCGGCAGCGACGCGATCATCCATGGCCGCCGGCGTCCGATCCGGCTGCGGGTGCGGTCGCTGAGGAAGCCGATCACCGGATCGGTCACCCCGTCCCAGAGCCGCGCCAGCAGCAGGATGGCGCCGACCGCGGTGAGGCCGATCCCGACCTGCTCGGCGTAGAAGCCGGGCAGATAGACCAGCAGCGGCAGGCCGAGCATGGCGGCAGGAAGCGCCGGCAGGCCATAGGCGAGCAGGACGCGGCGCGGCAATCGGGCGGCGAGAGATGTCACCCAGCTTGTTCGCGCGGGGCGGCGCGCCGGATCAGCGCCGGACGAGCGCCGTCTGCACCACGTCGATCGACCCGGTACGGAACCCGGCCTCGCAATAGGCGAGGTAGAACTCCCACATGCGCTTGAACCGGCGGTCGAAACCCATCGGCTCCAGCTCGTGCCAAGTGGCCTGGAAGCGGCGGTTCCACTCCGCCAGCGTGCGCGCGTAATGCTGGCCGAAGAACTCGCTGCGATCGATGGCGAGCCCGGCCCGCTCGCATTGCTGGGCCAGCACCGTCATCGACGGCAGCATGCCGCCCGGGAAGATGTAGCGCTGGATGAAGTCGACGCCGCGCCGGTAGCTGTCGAACCAACGGTCGGAGATGGTGATGATCTGCAGCGCGGCGCGTCCGCCCGGCTCCAGGCTGTCGCGGATCTTCGCGAAATAGGTCGGCCAGTGCCGTTCGCCGACGGCCTCGAACATCTCGATCGAGGCGATCTTGTCGAAGCGGCCCTCGACGTCGCGGTAATCGACGAAGCGCGCCTCGACCCGCTCGCCCAGCCCGGCCTTCTGGATGCGCGCGCGGGCGAAGTCCAGTTGCTCGCGCGAGACGGTGATCGCCGTGACCCGGGCACCGAATTCGCGCGCCGCGATCTCGGCGAAGCCGCCCCAGCCGCAGCCGATCTCCAGCACACGCTGGTCGGGGCCCAGCGCCAGCTTCTCCGCGAGCTTGCGATACTTGGTCTCCTGGGCGGCCTGCAGATCGGCGTCGGGCCGATCGAACACCGCGCTGGAATAGGTCATCGACGGATCGAGCCAGCGGGCATAGAAGGCGTTGCCGAGATCGTAGTGGCTGGCGATGTTGCGTCGCGAGCCGCGCCGCGTGTTGTCGTTGAAGCGGTGCCAGATCCGCCGCAGCGCGGTCAGCGCCCGGGTTCCCGCGTGGATCGTGCCCAGCTCGTTGCCGTTCTGCGCGGCGAGCGACAGCAGCGCCGCCAGATCCGGCGTCTCCCAGTCGCCGTCGATATAGGAAGCACCGAAGCCGACCGACCCGCCCAGCAGCAGCCGCAGGGCCATCCGCGGCCGGTGCACCACGATGTCCGCCGCCGGGCCCGGCCCGCGTCCCGCGACATGGTAGGCGCGCCCGTCGGGGACGCGGATGGTCAGGCTGCCGGAACCGATGGTGCCGGCGACGCGCAGCAGCAATCGCAGGCTGCGCGGCAATCCGGCGGTCGTCCCGGGCTGGCGCGGATCGAGGGTCGGCGTCGGCTGCGTCATCGGCTCACTCCTGAGCTCGGCGGTTCGGGCCTGGAGTGGAATTGAACGCCCTTCAGCCAGAGTTTCAAGGCCTCCCAGTGGATTCCGCCCAGCACCTTGAGGGTCAGGAACGGATAGGCGAGGAAGGCGCGCAGCAACCGGCGGTCGTCGAGCGTCTCGCGCCGGCCGCGATGGGTCGCCACCAGGATCCCGCCCTCCGGCCCGGTCTCGTTGATCGCGAGCGCCAGCGTTTCCTCGGGCTCCCGCACCCGGAACGCGTAGCGCGCCTGCATGCCGATGAAGGGCGAAACATGGAAGATCTTGTCGCGCGCGTGGCGCAGGACCTGCCCCGGGTCCGGCGCGACATCGATCGGCACGAGATAGCCATGCTGGTCGCCGAAGGTGTTCTTGACCTCGTAGAGGATCGCCTTGAGCGCGCCGTCGGCACCGTAGCACCAATAGGTGGACAGCGGATCGAACCCGACGCCCAGCACGCGCGGGAAGCAATGCAGGAAGACCCGCCCGCCGGCGATGTCCACGCCGAAGCGCGCGCAGGCGGCCTCGACCCAGGGTCGCAGGGGCGACCCGTCGCGCGGCCCGTGATCCCGGTCGCGCAGCGAGAACACGCCGGCGCGGTTATGCGCGAAGAGACGCAGCCGGCGATCGAGCGCCGGCAGGTCGTCCAGATCGACCAGGACCGAGAACACCCGGTAGACGAAACGATGCCCGACCGGACGCAGCCGGCGATGCATGACCTCGCCGACATAGAGACAGCTCGAGGGCAAGTCTCCGCCCCGTCCCGCTCAGCGCGCGGCCGCGGCCGCTGCCGCCCCGGCCTGCGCGGGGCCGGGGACCGCGATCTCGACCGCGTCCGACGGGTCCGCCCAGGGACGGCGCACGCCGAAGCGTTCGGCGACGGCGAGGCCGGCGGCGAGTCCGTCCTCGTGGAAGCCGTAGCCGCAATAGCTGCCGCAGTACCAGATCCGTCGCGTCCCCTGGATCGCCTGCAGCGCCGCCTGGGCGCGCAGGGCGCCGGCGTCGAAGCAGGGATGGTCGTAGGCGAACTCCGCGATCGTCGTCCCCGGCCGCGGCGCGCGCAGCGGGTTCAACGTCACGAAGACCGGAACGGCGGGGTCGAAGCCCTGCAGCCGGTTCATCCAGTAGGTCACCGACAGCGACATGTCGTGCGGATCGCGGGATCGGCGTTCGGCGAGGTAGTTCCATGCCGCCCAGGCCCGCGGGCGCCGCGGCATCAGCGCCGGATCGCGATGCAGGACGGCAAGGTTGCGCTGATAGCGGAACGCGCCGAGGATCGCGGCCTCGGGTTCGGTCGGCTGCGCCAGCATCGCGAGCGCCTCGTCGGCATGGGCGGCGACGATGACGTGGTCGAAGCGGCGCTGCCGCCCCCCGGCATCCCAGACCGCGACGCCCGTGCCGTCGCTCGCCAGGCGCTCGACGCCGGCCGAAAGCCGGATCGCCGGACGGGCGTCCTCGAGCATGCGGCGGATGTATTCGCGGCTGCCGCCCGCGACCGTCCGCCAGCGCGGCCGGCCGTCGTAATCGAGCAGCCCGTGATTGGCGAAGAACTGGACGAAGCTGCGGGCCGGGAATTCCATGATCTCGCGCGCCGGAACCGACCAGATCGCCGCGGCCATCGGCAGCAGATGATCCTCGACGAAGCCCGCCCCGTAGCCTTCGCGCGCCAGCCAGTCGCGCAGCGTCAGATCCGGATCGCCGCCTGCCAGCACGCCGCGCGCGGTGCGGAAGAAACGCAGGATGTCGCGCAGCATGCGCAGGAAGCGCGGCCGCAGCAGGTTGGCGGGCTGGGCGACGACCCCGCGCAGCGAACCGCCCTGGTACTCGATGCGGCCGCCGTCGATGCTGACGCCGAACGACATGTCCGAGGACCGGGTGGGCACGCCGAGCCAGGCGAACAGCGCCTTGAGATTGGGGTAGTTGCGCTCGTTGTAGACGATGAACCCGGTGTCGACCGCCAGACTGCGCCCGTCGCCGCACGGCACGTCGACCGTGTTCGAATGGCCGCCGATCCGCCGCTCGCGCTCGTAGACGGTGACGCGGTGCCGCTTCGACAGCAGCCAGGCCGCCGAGAGCCCGGAGATCCCCGACCCGATCACCGCGATGTCGAGCGGATGGGCCGAGAGATCGAAGCCCGGACCGAAACCGTCAGCACTCATGTCGTTGTCCCCCGCGCGGTCACGCGCCCTGCTTGATTGTCGCGAACGCGGCGAGCGCGCGATCGCGGGCCTTGCCATGGTCGACGATGGGGCGCGGATAGTCGCGCCCGAGTTCGATTCCCGCCTGGCGCAGCGTCGCCGCGTCGGCCTCCCAAGGCCGGTGGATGACGGACGCCGGCAGCCGCGCCAGCTCGGGCACGAAGCGGCGCACGTAGTCGCCGGCCGGATCGAATTTCTCGCCCTGCAGGACCGGATTGAAGACCCGGAAATACGGGGCTGCGTCGGCGCCGCATCCGGCGACCCATTGCCAGCTCGCCGCGTTGTTGGCGAGATCGGCATCGACCAGCGTGTCCCAGAACCAGGCCTCGCCCTGCTGCCACGGCAGCATCAGGTCCTTGACCAGGAAGGACCCGGCGACCATCCGGACGCGGTTGTGCATCCAGCCGGTCGTCCACAGCTCGCGCATGCCGGCGTCGACGATCGGATAGCCTGTCCGCCCGCGCTGCCAGGCCGCAAGCGCCGCCGGGTCGTCGGCCCAGGGAAAGGCGTCGAAGGCCGGTCGCCAGTTGCGCGCCGGCAGCTCCGGGAAATGGAACAGCAGATGGTAGGAAAACTCCCGCCACAGCAATTCGCTGACGAAATGCTCCGCGCCGCGGCCGCCGCGCGCGCGCGCCGCATGCCAGAGCTGTCGCGGCGAAATCTCGCCGAAATGGAGATGCGCGCTCAGCCGCGAGGTCGATTGCAGGTCGGGACGGTTGCGGTCGTCCCTGTAGCCCTCGACCGCGGCGGCCATGAACCGCGCCAGCCGGTCCTGCGCCCCGGCCTCGCCGGGCCGCCACGCCGCGCGCAGCCCGCCCGCCCAGTCCGGCTTGCGCGGCAGCAGGCCAAGATCGTCGAGACCGGGACCGCGCGGCACCGTCGCAAGCCGGCCGGCCGGCAGCTTGGGTGCCGGCAGCGGCAAGGCTGGCTCGGGGGCGGCCCGGCACGCCTTGGCGAAGGGCGTGTAGACCTTGAACGGCAGCCCGGCCTGGGTCGTCACCGTCCAGGGCTCGAACAGCAGGCCGCCGTTGAAGCTGCGCGCCTGCAGGCCACGCCGCTCCAGCCCGGCCTTGATCGCCTCGTCGCGGGCCCGGATCGCCGGCTCGTAGCAGCGGTTCCAGAACACGCCCGACGCGCCGCTCGCGCCGATCAGGTCGTCCAGTTCCGTGGCGGCAGGCCCGCGGCGCAGCACGAGCGGCACGCCCGCCGCGGCAAGATCGGCGCCGAGCGCCGCCAGCGAGTGGTGCAGCCACCAGCGCGAGGCGCCGCCGCGCGGCCAGTCGCCGGCGCCGGCATCGTCGAGGATGTAGACCGCCAGCAGCGGCGCGCCGCTGGCGGCGGCTTCTCGCAAGGCGGGATTGTCGGCGAGGCGAAGGTCCTGACGGAACCAGACGATGATCGGCGGCGTGGCGGACATGCGGCGGCGCTTCGACTCCAGGGTGTCGGTTCCGGAACGGCGCAGGCCGCGCTGTCCGGAGGGTTCTACTTCAATGTCGTTCCTTACGCACGTATCGCCGCCCGGGATCACCGGGCCGCGCCGGCGGCGATCCGCAGCAGTTGGCGGCGCGCGACCAGATGCAGCCGTTCGCGCCCCAGCATCAGCGCCCGGAAGCCCGCCGGACCGAACAATCCGGCGATCGCCGGATCGAGGCAATCGAGCCCGCCCGCGTAGGCGCCGAAGGCCGGCATCACCAGGCGATTGCCGTCGGTGACGAAGCAGGGCGCCGTGATCGTGCCGCCGCGGGTCGCGATGCTGGCCTTGGGGTGGAGATGGCCGCAGATCTCGCCGGTCGCGGGTCCGGGCGACGGCAGATGCGCAAGTCTGAGGCCGCCGCCCAGTTCGAGCGAATCGGCGACCTCGCCGCCCAGGCCGGCCGGGATCTCGCGATCATGGTTGCCGGCGATCCAGGTCCAGGGCTGCGCGCCGGCCAACCGGACCAGCAGGTCGCGGTCGCCGGCATCGAGACGGCTGCCGGCATCGGCGTCGTGGAAGCTGTCGCCCAGGCACACGACGTGGCGCGGCCGGAACCGCCGGATCGCGCGCATCAGACGCTCGAGCGTGGCACGCGTGTCGTAGGGCGGCAGGAATCTTCCGTGGCGCGCGAAATGCGATCCCTTCTCGAGATGCAGGTCGGCGACGATCAGCGTCGCGTCCTCGGGATGGAACAGCGCCCCGGAGACATCGGCCAGCAGCGCGGCCTCGCCGACGCGGATGGCGGCGGTCATCGGACGCGGACACGGTCGAGGGATGGAGGCGGGATCACGGCGCGGGAGGTCTCGGGCGCGCGTCAGTAGCGCGGCCGCCCCGCCGGTACAATGGGCCTCACAGCAATTGCCGCTGCCGCGGTTCGGCCGGCGGCGCGCCGGCGTCCTCGATCAGCGCGCGCGCCGCCTCGTCGAGCAGTTCGTCGATGGCGCCGCCGCGCACGGATTCCCGGCCGATCTCCAGCAGCACGGGAACCGCCAGCGGCGAAACGCGGTCGAGACGCTCGACATCGATGCGGCCGCGGATCCGCGCCAGGAACGCGCCCAGCCGCGCGATGTCGGTCATGCCCGACGCGGCCTCGGCCCGGGTCGCGCGCAGCAGCACATGGTCGGGCTCGTGGCGGCGCAGGACGTCGTAGATCAGGTCGGCGCCGAAGGTGACCTGGCGGCCGCTCTTCTCGGCGCCGGGATGGCGGCGTTCGATCAGCCCGGCGACGATCGCGACGTTGCGGAACGTCCGCCGCAGCATCGAGGATTCGGCCATCCACTCCTCCAGATCGTCGCCCAGCATGTCCTCGGCGAAGAGCGCGCCGACATCCTGCGGCGGGCGCAGGCTCCAGACGGCGATCGCGTAGTCGGTCGCGACGAACCCCAGCGGCCGCGCGCCGGCCCGCTCCATGCGCCGGGTCAGAAGCATCCCCAGCGTCTGATGCGCGTAGCGGCCCTCGAAGCAATAGGCGACCAGGAACATCTTGCCGCCGCGCGGAAAGATCTCGACCAGCAGCCCGTCGCGCCGCGGCGCCACCGAGACCGCGCGCTGCAGGCGCAGCCAGTCGCGCACCGGAGCCGGCAGTCCGTCCCAGCGTCCAGGCTCTGCCAGCAGCGCGCGCACGCGCGCCGCCAGCTCGGTCGTCAGCGGCAGGCGGCCGCCTTCGTAGACCGGCACCTTGGGCTCGCCCGACCTTGCGGCGCCGACATCGACGATCGCCCCGCGCATGCCTTCGAAGCGCAGCAACTGGCCCCCGAACATGAACGTGTCCCCGATCTCCAGCCCCTGGGCGAACCATTCCTCGACCTCGCCCAGCTTGCGCCGCCGGTTCAGCATCAGCGTCACCATCGGCGCCTCGACGATGGTGCCGATGTTGAGCCGGTATTGCCGCGCCACCGCCGGGCCGACGATGCGCCATGTCCCGTCGCTGGCGCGGAACAGACGGCGGAAGCGGTCGTATCCCTTGAGCGCGTAACCGCCTGTCGCCACGAACGCGAGCACGTCGTCGAAATCGCGCCGCGCCAGCGCCGCGTAGGGTGCGGCGCGCCGCACTTCGGCGTAGAGCGCCTCGGCATCCACGGGCCCGTGGCAGGCGCAGCCCAGCAGATGCTGGGCGAGCACGTCGAGACCGCCCGGGCGCTCGCGCGGCGCGTCGAGCTCGCCGGCGTCGATCGCCTCGATCGCCGCCTCGCATTCGAGCACCTCGAACCGGTTCGCCGGCACCAGCAGCGCGCGGCTGGGCACGTCCAGCCGGTGGTTCGACCGGCCGATCCGCTGCAGCAGCCGCGCCGCCCCCTTCGGCGCGCCGACCTGGACGACCAGATCGACGTCGCCCCAGTCGATGCCCAGATCCAGCGACGCGGTCGCGACCACGGCCCGCAGCCGGCCTTCGGCCATCGCGGCCTCGACCTTGCGGCGCTGCTCGACGGCGAGGCTGCCGTGATGCATCGCGATCGCCAGCCGGTCCTCGTTCAGCTTCCACAATTCCTGGAAGCACAGCTCGGCCTGGGCGCGGGTGTTGACGAAGACGATGGCGCTGCGCGCGCCGCGCAGGGCGCCATAGACCTCGGGCATGGAATTGAGGGCCATGTGCCCGCCCCAGGGCAGCCGCGCCTCGGGCAGCACGATGCGGATATCGGGACGCGCCCCACCCCGCCCGCGCAGCACGACCGGGTCGGCGTCCAGACCGGCGCCCAGCCAGCGCGCCAGACGCGACGGATCGGCGATCGTCGCCGACAGGCCGACACGCCGCGCCTGCGGCGCCAGCGTCGCGAGCCGCGCCAGACCGAGCGCCAGCAGGTCGCCGCGCTTGCTGCCTTCGAGCGCATGCAACTCGTCAACCACGACCGAACGCAACCCCGCGAACTGGGTCCGCGCCGCCGGATCGGCGAGCATCAGCGCCAGCGATTCCGGCGTCGTCATCAGGATCTGCGGCGGCACCGTGCGCTGACGCGCCCGCTTCGCCGCGGGCGTGTCGCCGGTCCGCGTCTCGGCGCGCAGGCCAGGTGCCAGATCGGCGAGCGGGATCTCCAGATTGCGCTTCACGTCGACCGCCAGCGCCTTGAGCGGCGACACGTAGAGCGTGTGCAACGCCTCCGTGGGCCGCGCCGCGAGCTCGATCAGGCTGGGCAGGAACCCCGCCAGCGTCTTGCCGCCGCCGGTCGGCGCCACCAGCAGCGCCGAACGGCCGGCGGCGGCCGCAGCCAGGACCGCCAGCTGGTGGGGATGCGCCGTCCAGCCGCGCCGCGCGAACCACGCCGCGACCGGTGCCGGCAGCATCGCGGGCGGCAGCGGTGTCGGGGAAGCGGACGTCTGCGTCATCCCCCCGAACATCGCCACTCGCCCCCGCCACTTCAACGCGCGCGACGAAATCGGGGTCCGAGCCCATCGGCGCCCGGTGGGGTCAGACCCCCGCCTGCCGGACCCCGGCCCCTTGTATCGCCGGGACCGCCGATGCAGCGCAGCCAGCGCCATCCAAGCCTTGCAAGCACAGGCACGCCGCGCCATGTCTCCCACCTCCCCGCCCAGACGAGCCATGCGCCCCGAGACCTGGATCCGGCCGACGCCCCAGGGCCTCTATGTCGAGCCCGGGGATTTCTTCATCGACCCTGTCCGCCCCGCGGCGCGCGCCGTCGTGACCCACGGCCATGGCGATCACGCCCGGCCGGGAAACGCGGCGGTGCTGGCGACCGCCGAGACGCTGGCGATCATGCGCGCGCGCTACGGCGACGGCGCCGGCGGCAGGCTGCAGACGCTGGCCTATGGCGAGACCCTGCGGC
Source organism: Alphaproteobacteria bacterium (assembly GCA_044359885.1). Classification (GTDB taxonomy): domain Bacteria; phylum Pseudomonadota; class Alphaproteobacteria; order CACIAM-22H2; family CACIAM-22H2; genus CAIOSQ01. The sequence goes on from JBIKLI010000023.1 coordinate 14,399, forward strand.
TGGGGGACGTGACGCTCCGCCTCGCCCCGGCCGGCCATGTGCTGGGCTCCGCCCAGGTCGTGCTCGAACACGCGGGCAGTCGCGTGGTCGTCTCCGGCGACTACAAGCGCCGGCGCGACCCGACCTGTCCGCCCTTCGAGCCGCAGCGCTGCGACGTGTTCGTGACCGAAGCCACGTTCGGCCTGCCGGTCTTCGTCCATCCCGACGATGGCGGCGAGATCGCGCGGCTGCTGGCGTCGGTGCGTCGCAATCCCGAGCGCGCCCACCTGGTCGGGGTCTACGCGCTGGGCAAGTGCCAGCGCGTGATCCGGCTGCTGCGCGAGGCCGCATGGGACGCGCCGATCTTCGTCCATGGCGCGCTCGCCAATCTCTGCGCCGTCTACGAGCAGGCCGGCGTCGCGCTCGGCAGGCTGGCGCGGATCGAAGGCGCCACGCCGCGCGATCTGGCCGGCGCGATCGTCATGGCGCCGCCCGCCGCGCTCGCCGATCGCTGGTCGCGACGCCTGCCGGAGCCCCTGGCAGTCGCCGCCTCGGGCTGGATGCGCATCAAGCAGCGCGCCAAGCAGCGCGGCGTGGAACTGCCGCTGGTGATCTCCGACCATGCCGACTGGCCGGAACTGCTGCGCAGCTTCGCCGATACCCAGGCGCCGGAGATCTGGGTGACGCATGGCCAGGAAGACGCGCTGGTGCGCGCGGCGGCGCTGCAGGGCCGCCGCGCCCGTGCGCTTCGGCTGATCGGCCGCGACGAAGCCGAGCAGGCGGCATGAACCGCTTCGCGCGCCTGCTCGACGCGCTGATCCTGTCGCCGGCGCGCGGCGCCAAGATCCGGCTGCTGGTCGATCACTTCCGCAGCGTGCCCGATCCCGATCGCGGCTGGGCTCTTGCAGCGCTGACCGGCGGCCTCGACTTTCCGCATGCCAAGCCGGCCGTCATCCGGGCCCTGGCCCAGACCCGTGTCGATCCGGAACTCTTCGCCCTGTCCTACGACTATGTCGGCGACCTGGCCGAGACCGTCGCGCTGATCTGGCCCGCGGCCGGCGGCGGCGAGCCGCCGGCGCTGGACGAGATCGTCGCCCGGCTGGCGACGGCACAGCGCGGCGAGACCGCGCCGATCCTCGCCGGCTGGCTCGACCGGCTCGACGCCGACGGACGCTGGGCGCTGCTGAAGCTGCTCGGGGGCGGCCTTCGCGTCGGCGTCTCGGCCCGGCTGGCGAAGACGGCGCTGGCCGAACACGGACAGGTCGATCTGGCCGCGATCGAGGAATCCTGGCACGGCCAGTCGCCGCCTTACACGGCCCTCTTCGCCTGGATCGAGGGACGCGGCCCGCCGCCGGCAGCCGCCGGCGCGCTCGCCTTCCGGCCCATGATGCTGGCCCATCCGCTGGAAGACGCCGAGCGCGCGACGCTGGACCCCGCGGCCTTCGCGGCCGAGTGGAAATGGGATGGGGTGCGCGTCCAGTTCGCCGCGGACGGCGGCGGCGGCTGGCGGCTGCATGCGCGCAGCGGCGACGAGATCGGCGCCGCCTTTCCGGAATTCTCCGCCGCCGCGACCCATCAGTTCGTCGTCGACGGCGAATTGCTGGTCGGACGCGCGGACCGGCCCGCGCCCTTCGCCGACCTGCAGAAACGGCTGAACCGCAAGGCTCCGACCGGCGCGCTGATGGCCGCCAGCCCCGGCTTCCTGCGCCTCTACGACATGCTGTTCGAGGGCACGGAGGATCTGCGCGGCCTGGACTTCGCGACGCGACGCGCCCGGCTGGAACGCTGGTATGCAAGCCGGATCGCCGGCTCCGGGGCCGCGGCGCTGATGGATCTCTCGCCGCTGCTGGCCGCGCCGGGCATCGAAGACCTGGTGCGGCTGCGCGACGCCGCCGCCGCGCAGGGCGCGGAAGGCCTGATGCTGAAGCGGCTCGATTCCCCCTATCTGGCCGGCCGGCCGAAGGGCGCCTGGTACAAGTGGAAGCGCGATCCGCTGCGCGCCGACGCGGTGCTGATGTACGCCCAGCGCGGCCATGGACGCCGATCGTCCTTCTATTCCGACTTCACCTTCGGCTGCTGGCGCGACGACGGAGCGCTGGTGCCGGTCGGCAAGGCCTATTTCGGCTTCACCGACGACGAGCTGGCCCGTCTCGACCGCTGGGTGCGGGCCCACGCGGTCGAGCGTTTCGGGCCGGTGCTTGCGGTGGAACCGGCGCTGGTCTGCGAACTCGCCTTCGACGCGGTGCAGCGCTCCGGCCGGCACAAATCGGGCATCGCGCTGCGCTTCCCGCGGATCGCCCGCATTCGCTGGGACAAGCCGGCCGCCGAAGCCGACCGGGTCGATGCGATCGCAGGCCTCGCCGCGGACGGCGCCGCGATAACCGAGGATTAACCGCCGCGGCCTAGCGTCGGCTTCAGGTTCCATTTGCGGCGCGCGCATGACCGATCGACCTCACGACCGGCTGGCCGACCTCGGTCACGAGATCCGCACGCCGGTGAACGGCATCCTCGGCATGTGCCGTCTCCTGCTGCAGACGCCGCTGCGATCCGACCAGCGGCAATTCGCCGAATCGATCCGCGAAGCGGCCGAACGCACGCTGGCGCTGCTTGAGGCGACGCTGTCGGCATCCCGGCAAACCGACGGTCCCGTCGCGATCGACGACGCCGAGTTCGACCTCGCGGCCCTGGTCGAGGACGCGGCGGAACTGCTTGCGCCGCAGGCCGCACGCAAGGGCATCGCGATCGGGATCTACATTCATCCGGCGGCGATGCGGCGCATGCGCGGCGATGCCGGCCGGCTGCGCCAGGTCCTGATCAACCTGGTCGCCAACGCAGTCAAGTTCACGGCGCAAGGATCGGTCGAGATCGACGTGCGCGCCCATCCGGTCGATGCCGGGACCCTGAAGCTCAGGATCGCCGTCTGCGACACCGGCGTCGGCATCGCGCCGGACGCACAGTCCCAGCTTTTCAAGCGTCACGCGCGGGCGCCGTGGATCGCGCCCGCGACGGGAGCCGCATCCGGCGGCCAGGGTCTGGGGCTGGCGATCTGCAATCGGGCGATCACCGAAATGGGCGGCGAGATCGGCGTCGACAGCGAGCCTGGCCGCGGCTCCACTTTCTGGTTCGCGGTACCGGTTGCGCCGGCGGCCAGCGAGACCCGGCCGGACGCCGGCGCGATCGCGCCCTTCGCCGGGCTGCGCGCCCTGGTGCTCGACAGCGACGACACCGGTCGGCGGCTGCTGGGCCGGCGGCTCGAGGCGATGAGCCTCGCCGTCGCGCAATCCCCGGACGAGGCCAACGCCGCCGCGGCGCTGGCCGCCGCGGCGGCGCGCGGCGAGCCCTTCGACCTGCTGGTCGTCGAGTTCGCCGCGCTGGGGACGAAGCTTCAGCCGGCGCTGGAGCGGCTGGCCCGCGCGGCCGGCCCCCAGATGCCGCGGATCCTGATCTGCATGCCGTTCGGGGCCGATCCGCAACGCGCCCTCGCCCGCGGCACGCGGCAGCCCGACGGGATCATCACGCGACCGATCCGCGCCGCCGCGCTCGAGGCGACCCTGCGCGGCCTTTTCGCCGCCGCCGAGCGCGATACCGGACACGCCGCTGCCGCGGCGCCCGGCACCGGCAGCGCGGCGCCCGCGGTGCTGGTCGCCGACGACAACCATGTCAACCTGCGCCTGATGGCCGCGATCCTGGAAAGCGAGGGCTTCGCGGTGGAGACCGCGGCGGACGGGCAGGACGCGGTCGAAAAGGCGTCGCGTGGGCGCTACGCGGCGGTCCTGATGGACGTGAAGATGCCACGGATGAACGGGCTGGAAGCGGCGGCGCGGATCCGCGCGATGCCGGGCGACATCGCCCATGTGCCGATCGTCGCGCTGACCGCCAACGGCGCGCCGGGTGCGCGCGAATTCTACATCGCCGCCGGCATGGACGAGCATGTGCCCAAGCCGGTCAACCGCGCCGAACTCATGGCCGTCCTGCGTCGCCTCGCGGCACGTCCGCTGCCAGCGCGTCAGCCGGCGGCGCCCAAGCCGGACCGCCCGGCACCGGCGCTACCGAAGCTGCCGCCAGCCGACGGCAGCACCGAGACCGCGGACACGGCCGAGTTCGACGAGCGGCAACTGGATGCCGTCCGCGCGGTGCTGCGAAAGATCGAGTTCGAACGGCTGATCGCCGCGAGCGCCCAGGACGCCGAGGATCGCGCCGTCGGCCTGCGCGCCGTGGCGGCGTCCGGCGATATGGGCGCGTTGGCGCGGGCGGCTCAGGAAATCGGCGCGATCGCGACCTGCATCGGCGCGCGGCGCCTTGGGGTCCTCGCAAGCACGCTGGAAACTGCGTGCCGGGAGCGACGCGGCGAAGAGGCCGACCGTCTGGCCGGCCGCCTCGCCGATGCCGCGGCGCGGACGACGACGGAGCTCCGACGTCGTTTCCTGCGCCGCGTCGTCTGACACCGGGACGCGCGAACGAGCCCCGGCGCGGCCCTCAGCCCCTCGCGGGCGGACGGTACCAGGGGCAGTTTTCCTTCTTCGCGGTCACTTCGTCGAAGGAACCGTCGGTGCGCTTGAACTCCCACAGCGCCACGCCGCCGCTGGGCATGCAAACCGGATCGGTGAAGCTTCCGCCGGGCTGGAAGCGGTCGCCGCAGGCCGCCAGGCCGAGCAGCGCCGCAGCGAGGAAAGCGTATTTCATTCATCTGTCCTTTCTCGTGACGGCGCGCCGACTCGCGCGCCTCGGGGGGGAATATACCAGCCGCGACGCGGATCGCCATGCCGCTCACCCCCAGAGCGCAGCCGGAGGTGGCGCCACCAGGCTGCCGTCATAGGCGAGCCCGGGTTCGCGGTCGCGTGCCAGCAGCAGCGGGCCATCGACGTCGACCCAGTCGGCATCCTGCGCCACGAGGATCGCCGGCGCCATCGCGAGCGACGTCCCGAGCATGCAGCCGACCATGATCCGCCGCCCGGCCGCCCGCGCCGCCGCCCGCAACCGCAGCGCCTCGGTCAGCCCGCCGGTCTTGTCGAGCTTGATGTTCACCGCCTCGTAACGCGTCACGAGTCCGGCCAGGGTGCCGGTGTCGTGACAGGACTCGTCCGCGCAGACCGGCACCGGATGCGGCACTTCGGCGAGCCCGCCATCGGCAGCGGCCGGCAGCGGCTGTTCGATGATCTCGACGCCGAGCGTGGCGAGATCGCGGGCGAAGGCAAGATAGTGGGCGGCCGTCCAGGCCTCGTTGGCGTCCACGATCAGCCGCGCGCCGGGGGCACCCCGGCGGACCGCCCGGACCCGGTCCAGATCGCCGTCGCCCGTCAGCTTCAGCTTCAGCAGCGGCCGGGCGGCGGCAGCGCGCGCGGCGACCTCCATCGCCTCTGGCGTGTCGACGGAAAGGGTGAAGGCGGTCGTCACGGCGCGGGGCGGCGCAAGCCCGGCAAGTTCCCAGACCGGCCGGCCGGCAAGCTTGGCCTCCAGGTCCCACAGCGCGCAGTCGATCGCGTTGCGCGCCGCGCCGGCGGGCAACAGCGACTGCAGCGCGGCCCGGCCGGCCCCGGCCTCGATCGCCGGCCGCGCCATGCGGATCTGGTCGAGGACCGAATCCACGCTTTCCCCGTACCGGGCATAGGGTACGCATTCGCCCCGTCCCCGCGCGGCGCCCTGATGCAGGCTCACCGCGACGACCACGCTCTCGGTCCTGGCGCCGCGAGAGATCCGGAACACGCCGCGGATCGGAAAGACCTCGCGGGCGGCATGCAGATGGCGCGTGGCCATCACTTGATCCGCAGCATGCGGTCCACGATCCGGCCGATGCCGGTCCGCGATGGATCCTCGCAGGGCAGTCCGACCCGGTCCTCGATGCGCTTCATCGCCCCGGCGGCGGCGCGCGGCGTCATCTTCGAGGTGTTGAGCGAGACCCCGATGCATTTCGCCTTGGGATTGGTGAGACGTGCGTGCAGGACGTTGAGATCGATGGCGGTGCGCAGATCCGGGAGCTTGTATTCCGGCAGCCCGCGCATGTGCGGCCGCCCGAGTTCGTGGCACATGACCAGGGCGTCGGCCTGGGCGCCGTGGATGAGGGCAAGCGTCACCCCGGCATAGGAGGCGTGGTGCAGCGAGCCCTGGCCCTCGATCAGGTCCCAATGATCGGGATCCGCCGCCGGGCTCATGGTCTCGACGCAGCCGGCGACGAAGTCCGACACGACCGCGTCGATCGACACGCCGCCGCCGCCGACCAGGATCCCCGTCTGGCCGGTGGCGCGGAAGGTCGCCTTCAGGCCCCGCGCGCGCATTTCCCGCTCCAGCGCCAGCGTCGTGTACATCTTGCCGATCGAGCAGTCCGTGCCGACGGTCAGCAGCCGCTTGCCGCTGCGCTTGCGGCCGTTCGCGACCGGGAACTGCTCGGTCGGATGGCGGACATCGAACAGGCGGCGGCGAAGTTTCCTGGCCTTGGCCGCGATCTCCGGAATGTCGACGAGCCGCTGGTGCAATCCGGCGGCGAGGTCGAGCCCCGCGTCGAGGGCATCGTGCATCGCCTGCATCCAGGCCGGCGAGAACACGCCGCCGCGGTTGACGGCCCCGACGATCATCGTGCGTGCGCCTTTGGCCGCCGCCTCGGCCGGTGTCATGTCCGGCATCAGCGCATCGGCCTTGCAACCCGGCAGCCGCAACTGCCCGACACAGGCCTCCGGTCGCCACTGGGCGACACCGATCGACGTCTTCGCCGCCAGCGGATCCGCTGCGTCGGCGAGGAACAGAAGATAGGGTTGTTTGATCTCCACGGCTGTCGCCCCCGGCAATGATGACCTGGGGATTGTGGCGGATCGGGCCGCGGATCGACAAGCCCGGCGGGCACCGGTGGCGCGAGAAGTGGACCCCGTTTTTGAGACCAGTAGGCAAGATTGTCGCCGGCTCCCAACCCGAGCGGAGGATCGACATTGAGCAAGGGTTGAACGACGGCCGCGGGACGCGGCGTTCAAGGCGAAGGTGGCGCTGGAGGCGCTGCGGGACGCAGCGACGGTGCCGGAGCTGGCCGCAGAATACGGCGTGCATCCGAACCAGATCTACAAGCGGAAGCGCGAGTTGATGGACAACGCGGCGGCGGCTTTCGACGCCGGCCCGTCGCATCGCGATGCAGCGCGCGAGACCGAGCTGGCGGACGCCTGCGCGAAGATCGGCAAGCCGACGGTCGAACACGATTTTCTCGCCAGGCGGTCCGCGCGGCTCATCGACCGGACCGCCTGGCGATGATCGATCGCGGACGACGGGGGCTGTCGGTGCGGCGGCAATGCGAACTGTCCGACCTGTCGCGTGCGTCGGTGTGCCGGCTGCCGGCGGCGCGTGATCCGGAGGATCTGGTGCTGATGCGCCGGCTCGACGCGCTCTACCTGACGTATCCGTTCTGCGGCTCGGTTCGGATGGTGAGCACGCTGGGCGTCGAGGGACACCGGACCAACCGCAAGCGCGTGCAGCGGCTGATGCGCAGGATCGACCGGCCGAACCGGGTCTGGTGCGCGAACGTGACCGACATGGCGATGGCGCAGGGGTTCATGGACCTGATGGTGATCATGGACTGGGCGAGAAGGCGCGTGCTGGCGTGGCAGCTTTCGAACACGCTCGACGCCTCATTCTGCGTGGCGGCTCTCGAAGAGGCGCTGACCAAGGGCAAGCCCGAGATCTTCGATACGGACCAGGGCGCGCAGTTCACGAGCGCGGCATTCACCGACGCGCTGAGATCCGGCGGGATCGCGATCGGCATGGACGGCCGCGGGCGCTGGATAGACAACGTCTTCGTCGAGCGGCTGTGGCGGTCGCTGAAATACGAGGAGATCCATCTGCGCGACGACGCCAACGCGCTCGAGGCGCGCGCGGCCCGCCTGTGGGCATGTGGACGACCCAAGGGCGTTGCCCACATGCCCCGAGGCCCAACAGCAGCAGCAAAGAGGAGCTTGATCAGGCAACCGGACAACCCGAGCCGGCGACAATCCTACCAGGCCTCTGCCGTGGTCTCACGGATGGGGTCCGCCTCACGCCCCGTGTGGCCCGTCAGCTTGGCCGGCCGGACGGTGGCGGCTTCCGCCACGACCACCTGCGCGCTCGCTCGACGTGTCGCAATCGCCGATGCCGAAGTCCGGATCGTGGGGTCGGAAACGGAACTGCTGCGAACGCCGGTCACCGCCTCGGGCGGGACAACCGGGGTAGCCGGTGTTCAGAGATCCCGTAAGGGAAATGGCGCGGCCGAGAGGATTCGAACCCCTAACCCTCAGATCCGTAGTCTGATGCTCTATCCAGTTGAGCTACGGCCGCACGCTTCCTCACGTCCTTCGATCGACGCGAGGGCGCGGAACCTACCCGCTCGGCGTCAGGCTTTGCAAGCGTCGATTCAAGGGCTTTCGCCTTGTGGCATGCTGGCCCTTTGTCTAGACTCCGCGTGCCGCGAGGTGTAGCGACTCGCTCGCCGATTCTTTCTCGCCCGGAGTGCGTGGACTTGGTCGACTCAGCACACATCGTCTCGCGTCGTCGGCCGCTTCGTGCCCGGCCGGGCTGGACACACGGCGTCAGCATCCTGACCCTGGCATTCGCCCTGGGCGGTTGCAATGCCGCGTCCGAATCGGTCTGGCCGTCCCTGGGTGGATCGTCGCGACCGGCCACGACGACCCGGATCGAGATTCCGGCGAGCGCCGAGGAGCAGCGCGCCGCGGGCGCAACGGCTCCGGCTGCCATGACCACCGCGGTCGGTCAGCGGGCCGCGCAGCTGCGCGAGGACGTGGTCCGGCTTCAGGACCAGGTCGCCACGCAACAGCAATCGCTGCGGCAGATGCGCGCCGGGATCGCGGAGTCGGCGCAGCGCTATCAGTCGCTGATCGCTCAGATCAACGCCCGCCTGCAGGTCGGGACGACCCCGGGCAACCCGGTGCTGACCCAGCAACTGGGCCAGGCGCAAGGCGAGCTGGATAAGTTCTCGGCCAATGTCGGAACCCTGTCGCAACTCGCGACGCAGGTCGGCGGCGCCGCCTCGCTCGGCGGTTTCCTGCTCGAATCCCTGCGCGGAGCCTATGCGGTCTCCGGTGCGGTCGAGGAGGATCACCGTCTCCTGGCGCAGGCCGAGGACGATGTCGGCCGCACGATGATCACGATCGAGCGCATGCGGATCGAAGTCGCGGAAGACATGGCCCGCCAGACGGCCTATGTCGGTCGCGAGCGCGCAAACATCGCGACCCTCGGCACGGCGGTCCGCACCGGAGAGTTCTTCGGCCCCGGTCTCACCGCTCGCGCCTTCGAGAGCGCCGCCGCACCCGGCCGCGCCGCGGCCCCGGCAGCGCCGACCCGGCCCCTGGTGGTCATCCGTTTCGACCGGCCCAATCCGCCTTTCGAACAGCCGCTCTATGCCGCCGCCAGCCGGGCGATCGAAGTCCGGCCGCAGGTCTCCTTCGAGGTCGTCGGGGTCGCCGCGACCGGCGGCGACCAGAGCGGCCGTGCCGCGACCGCCACCGCCGAATCGCGCCGCGAGGCCGAGCAGGTCATGCGTGCCCTGATCGAGATGGGCGTGCCGGCGCAGCGCCTGCGCCTGTCGACGCGCGGGGACGCGACCCTCGCCGCCAACGAGGTGCATGTCCTGGCGCGCTGAGCCGGGGCTGCGGCGCCCCGGCCCGATCGTCGCGCGGCGCGTCTTCCTCGGTGCCGCCGGCGCGTTTGCCCTCGCGGTCCGCCATGCCGCGGCCACCGGACGCGTGAGCGATCTCTCCGCCGCCGATCGCGCCGCGATCCGCGACGTCATTTCCCGCCAGATGGCGGCGTTTCAGCGCGATGCGGCGGCAGAGGCCTTCGCCTTCGCCGCGCCCGGGATCCGCGCGATCTTCGGCACCCCCGACGCCTTCATGGCGATGGTGCGCACCGGCTACATGCCTGTCTATCGCCCGCGTCGCGCCGATTTCGAGGATCCCGTCGGCCGCCAGGGACGGATCGTCCAGCCTGTACGCATCGTCGGGCCGGACGGCGCGACGGTGCTTGCGCTCTACGACATGGAGGCGCAGCCCGACGGCACATGGCTGATCGCCGGCTGCAGCCTCGTGGCGCCGCCCGGCGGCGACGCCTGATCATCGACCATACGGGAGCGACCATGGCGGCCTCGACCTATTCGAAGATGTTTCCGGTCTCGTGGCAGGAACTGCATCGCGACGCCAAGGCGCTGGCCTGGCGGCTGCATGGGCTCAAGCCCTGGCGTGCCATCGTCGCGATCACGCGCGGCGGTCTGGTGCCGGCCGCGATCGTCGCGCGCGAACTCGACCTGCGGATCATCGACACGATCTCGGTCAAGAGCTACGACCACCAGTCGATCGGCGCGACCGAGATCCTGAAGCCGGCGGCGCTGTCGGCCACGCCCGATGCACCGCTGCTGATCATCGACGATCTGGTCGACACCGGCGCCACCGCCAAGGTCGTGCGCGACCTTCTGCCGGGCGCCCATTTCGCCACCGTCTACGCCAAGCCGGCGGGCAAGCCCCTGGTCGAGACCTACGTCACCGAGGTCAGCCAGGACACCTGGATCATGTTCCCCTGGGACACCGAGCTGCAGATCGCCAAGACCATCGCCGAGAGCAACCGCGCGTGACATCGCCAGCCGCCCGTTCGGGCGCCGGCGCGATCGCCACCCTCGCGGCCCTCGCCCTGGCCTGGGGGTGCAACTGGCCGGCGATGAAGCTGGTCTTCGCCGAATTCCCGGTGTGGTGGTTCCGCGGCTTCTCCGGAACCGCCGCGGGGCTGGCCGTGCTCGGGATCGCCGCCTGGCGCCAGGGCCGGATCCTGCCGCGCGCGCCCGGCAGCTGGCGGTGGCTGGCCGTGGCGGGCCTGCTCAACGTCACGATCTGGCAGGTCGCGACCGGATACGGCGTGCAGCTGCTGGGCTCCGGCCACGCCGCGGTGCTGGCCTTCACCATGCCCCTCTGGGCCGGGCTGATCGCTTGGCTGGCGATGGGCGAGCGCGTCGACGCGCGCTTCGGC
>JBIKLI010000212.1:0-7788 GCA_044359885.1 Alphaproteobacteria bacterium
CGTCTATGCCTACGCGCTCACGCGCTCCTGCATGCGCTGGCGCGGGCTGTTCCAGGCGCTGGCGCTGATCCCGATCCTGGCGCCGTCCCTGCTGCCGGCGATCGCGCTGATCTACCTGTTCGGGAACCAGGGGTTCCTCAAGGTCCTGCTGTTCGGCAACACCATCTACGGGCCGCTGGGGATCGTCATCGCGCAGGTGTTCTACTGTTTTCCGCACGCCCTGATGATCCTGGTGACCGCGCTGGCGATGGCCGATTCGCGGCTCTACGAGGCGGCGTCGGTGCTGGGCGCGTCGCGCACGCGCACCTTCTTCACCGTGACCCTGCCGGGCGCCAAATACGGCCTGATCAGCGCCGGCTTCGTCGTCTTCACCCTGGTGATCACCGATTTCGGGATCGCCAAGGTGATCGGCGGGCGCTTCAACGTGCTCGCCACCGATGTCTACAAACAGGTCGTGGGGCAGCAGAACTTCGAGATGGGGGCCGTGGTCGGCATGATGCTGCTGGTGCCGGCGGTGCTTGCCTTCGTCGCGGACCGGATCGTGCAGCGCCGGCAGGTCGCGATCCTGTCGGCGCGCGCGGTGCCGCTGCAGCCGAAGCCGGCGGCGCTGCGCGACTGGCTGTTGTTCGGCTACTGCGCCGCCGTCGCGGCCGTGCTGCTGACCATCCTGGGCGTCGCCGGGTGGGGGTCGCTGATCAAGTTCTGGCCCTACAACCTGTCGCTGACCCTGGACAACTACGCCTTCGACCGGTTCGACGCCTCCGGCTGGAGCGCCTATTTCAACTCGCTGGAGCTGGCCGCGCTGACCGCCGCCTTCGGCACGGCGCTTGTCTTCCTCGGCGCGTATCTGATGGAGAAGAGCCGGGGCTTCGGCTTCGGACGCGGCATCGTGCAGCTGCTGGCGATGCTGCCGCTGGCGGTGCCGGGGCTCGTGCTCGGTCTTGCCTACATCTTCTTCTTCAACGCCCCGTCGAACCCGCTGGGCTTCGTCTACGGGACGATGGCGATCCTCGTCATCAACACGATCGCGCATTTCTACACCGTCAGCCATCTGACCGCGGTGACGGCGCTCAAGCAGCTCGATGCGGAATTCGAGGCCGTCGGGGCGTCCTTGAAGGTCCCGTTCTGGACGACGCTGACGCGGGTGACGATCCCCGTCTGCTCGCCGGCGATCCTGGACATCTTCGTCTATCTGTTCGTGAACGCGATGACGACGGTGTCGGCGGTGATCTTTCTCTACTCGACCTACACCAAGCTGGCCTCGATCACCGTCGTGAACATGGACGAGGCGGGGTTCACCGCGGCGGCGGCGGCGATGTCGATGACCATCGTGCTGACATCGGCATGCGTGAAGCTGCTGCATCTCGCCCTCGACCGGCTGCTGGCCCGGACCACGCATGCCTGGCGCCGGCGCACGCGCTGAGGAGCCCCCGCGATGAGTGAGATCCTGCCATCGCATGCCCGTGTGGTGATCGTCGGCGGCGGCATCGCCGGCTGCAGCCTCGCCTATCACCTCGCCGGCCTGGGCTGGCGCGACGTCGTGCTGCTGGAGCAGGCGAAGCTGACCAGCGGCACGACCTGGCATGCGGCCGGTCTGATCGGGCAGATGCGCCCCAACCGCAACATGACGCGCATGAGCCGCTACGGGATCGAGCTCTATGCCGCGCTGGAGGCGGAGACCGGGCAGGCCACCGGCTGGAAGCAATGCGGATCGGTGAATGTCGCGCGCACGCCCGAGCGCATGCTTGCCTATCGCCGGCAGCTGGCGCTCGCCCGCGGCTTCGGCGTCGAGATGCATCTGATTTCGCCGCGCGAGGCCGGGGAGCGCTGGCCGCTGCTGCGGACCGACGATCTGCAAGGCGCGATCTGGGTTCCGCATGACGGCAAGGCCAATCCGGCCGACGTCACGATGGCGCTCGCCAAGGGCGCGCGCCGGCGCGGCGCGCGGCTGATCGAAGGCGTGAGGGTCGTCGGGTTCGACATCCGCGAGGGGCGGGTACGGGGCGTGCGGACCGACCGGGGCGACATCGGCTGCGAGGTCGTGGCGAACTGCGCCGGTCAGTGGGCGCGACAGGTGGGCGCGCTCGCCGGCGTCACCGTGCCGCTCTACTCCGCCGAGCATTTCTACATCGTGACGCAGCCGATCCTGGGCGTGACGCCCGACCTGCCGGTGATGCGCGATCCCGACGGCTTCATCTACTACAAGGAGGAGGTCGGCGGCCTGCTGATGGGCGGCTTCGAGCCGGTCGCCAAGCCCTGGCTGGAGACGATCCCGCAGGATTTCGCCAACCAGCTGCTGCCGGAGGACTGGGACCAGTTCGAGATCCTGATGCGCAACGCGATCCATCGCACGCCGTGCCTGGAGACCGCGCAGGTGAAGATGCAGCTGAACGGGCCCGAGAGCTTCACCCCCGACGGCAATTTCGTGATCGGCGAGGCGCCCGAGCTGCGCGGATTCTACGTGTCGGCCGGGTTCAATTCCTCGGGGATCGCCAATGGGGGCGGGGCCGGCCGGCTGCTCGCGGAATGGATCGTCGCGGGCGAACCGCAGGCCGATGTCTGGGACGTCGATATCCGCCGCTTCGGCCCGTTCCACGGCAATGTCCGCCATCTCAAGGACAGGACGGTCGAGAGCCTCGGCCTGCATTACGCGATGCGCTGGCCGCGCCAGGAGATGGTGACGGCGCGCCCGCTGCGCCGCTCGCCGCTCTACGATCGCCTGGTCGCGCGCGGCGCGCGCTTCGGCGCGAGGATGGGCTGGGAACGGCCGCTCTATTTCGATGCGCCCGGGGCGGCGCCGGCACCCTATGGATTCGGCAAGCCGGGGTGGCTCGCCCGCGTCGAGGCCGAGCAGCGCGCGGCGCGCGGCGCCGCGGTCCTGTTCGACCAGACCTCGTTCGCCAAGCTGCTGGTCCAGGGGCGCGATGGCCTGCACCTGCTGCAGCATCTCTGCGCCAACGACCTGGGCGGACCGGTCGGGACCATCACCTACACCGCGATGCTCAACGCTCGCGGCGGTTTCGAGAGCGACGTGACGGTGATGCGTCTGGCCGAGCAGGAATTCCTGGTGGTGACCGGCACCGCCCAGGCGACGCGCGACGCGGACTGGATCCGGCGCGCCATCGGCGATCGCTTCGCGACGGTGACCGACGTCACCGGCGCCTGGAGCGTGCTCGGGCTGATGGGGCCGCGCGCCATGGAGGTGCTCGGGCGCGTCTCGCCCGCCGATCTGTCCCTGGCGGGAATCCCGGCCGGCAGCTTCCGCGACATCGATGTGGGCTATGCGCGCGTCCGCGCGGCGCGGATGAGCTATGTCGGCGGTCCGGGGCTGGAGCTCTACGTGCCGGTCGAGTTCGCCGTCCATGTCCATGACGTGCTGCACGAGGCGGGGGCGCCGCTGGGTCTCGCCGATGGCGGCTACTACGCGATCGATGCGCTGCGCATCGAGGCCGGCCGGCGCGCCTGGGGGGCCGAACTCGGCCCCGACGAGACGCCGCTCGAAGCGGGGCTGATGCATGCGGTCAGGCTGGAAAAGCCCGACTTCCTCGGACGTGCGGCGCTGCTGGAGAAGCGCGCGGCCGGCGTCTCCAAGCGCCTCGCCATGTTCGTGCTGGACGATCCCGAGGCATGGCCGTGGGGCGGGGAGGGGATCCTGCGCGACGGCCAGCCGGTCGGCGAGGTCACCTCTGCCGGCTGGAGCGCCGGGCTGGGCCGGGCCGTCGTCATGGGCTATGTGCGCGGCGCCGGGCCGATCGATCGCGACTGGGTCCTGGGCGGACGCTACGAACTGGATATCGCCGGCGCGCGCACTGCGATGCGGGCGCAGGCGCGGCCGCCCTTCCGCGGCTGATCAGCCCTTGGTCCTGGCGTACAGCGCGTCCGGATCGACCAGGATCGGCGCCACCGTCACGATCCCTTCGGCGCGCGCGCCGCGGAAGAAGCAGCTGCGCCGTCCGGTATGGCAGGCAACGCCGGTCTGATCGACCTTGAGCACCAGGCTGTCGGCGTCGCAATCGATCAGCAGATCGACCAGAAGCTGCGTCTGGCCCGAGGTCTCGCCCTTGCGCCAGAGCGCCAGGCGCGACCGCGACCAGTAGACGGCGATTCCCTCGGCCAGCGTGGCGCGAAGCGCCGCCCGGTTCATCCAGGCCAGCATCAGGATCTCGCCGCTGTCGTGCTGCTGCGCCACCACCGGCACGAGGCCATCGGGGCCGAACGCGACCGTCGCGACGATTTCGTCGATCGCCGCCGCGGACAGCGCCTGGAAGCCGCTCATCGTCCTTGCCGCCCTCCGGCGCCCGCCGCGGCGCCGACGCTCAGTTGTGGAGGATCTGGCTGAGGAACAGCTTGGTGCGGTCGGACTTGGGATTCGAGAAGAACTGGTCGGGAGTGTTCTGCTCGACGATCTCGCCCATGTCCATGAAGATCACCCGGTCGGCGACGCGCTTGGCGAAGCCCATCTCGTGCGTGACGACCAGCATGGTCATGCCCGACTGCGCCAGCTCGACCATGGTCTCCAGCACTTCCTTGATCATTTCGGGATCGAGGGCGGAGGTAGGCTCGTCGAACAGCATGATCTTCGGGTTCATGCAAAGCGAACGGGCGATCGCGACGCGCTGCTGCTGGCCCCCGGAGAGCTGGCCCGGGTATTTCTTGGCCTGCTCGGGGATGCGCACGCGGCGAAGATATTCCATCGCCACCTCTTCCGCCTCGGCGCGCGGCATCTTGCGCACCCAGATCGGCGCCAGCGTGCAGTTCTCGAGCACGGTCAGATGCGGGAACAGGTTGAACTGCTGGAACACCATCCCGACTTCGCGCCGGACCTGCTCGATGTTCTTGAGGTTCTGGTTGAGTTCGACCCCGTCGACGACGATCCGCCCCTTCTGGTGCTCCTCGAGGCGGTTGATGCAACGGATCATGGTCGACTTGCCCGAACCGGACGGGCCGCAGATGACGATCCGCTCACCCTGGTCGACATTGAGGTCGATGTCCTTGAGGACATGGAACTCGCCATACCATTTGTTGACGCTGGCCATCTCGATGATGCGTTTGCCGGAGGCGGCGCTGGCGAGATGTCCGCCGCCGGGTGCCGGAACGGGCTGGACCGAAGCTGTCGAGCTCATGGAGGGCTCCCTTTTCCCTTTCAGCGGCGCCGGCCGGCGGACAGCCGCGCCTCGAGATGCATGCTGTATTTGGACATGGCGTAGCAGAACACGAAATAGATGCTTGCGGCCACGAAATATGGTTCCCGGAACAGGCCCAGCCAGTCCCTGTCCTTGCCCGAGGCGTCGACCTGGAGCATCAGGTCCTTGAGCCCGATGATCGCGACCAGCGTCGTGTCCTTGAACAGACCGATGAAATTGCTGACGATGTTGGGGATCATCAGCTTGAGCGCCTGGGGCATGACGACGAAGACGGTCTGCTGCCAGTAGCCGAGCCCCATCGCGTCGGCGGCTTCGTATTGGCCCTTGGGGATCGCCTGCAGCCCGCCGCGGACGACCTCGGCCATGTAGGCGGCGGCGAACATGCAGACGGCGACGATCGCCCGGACCAGTTCGTCGACCACGATGTGCTGGGGCATGAACAGCGGGAACATGGTCTTGGCCATGAACAGGATCGTGATCAGCGGCACCGAGCGGATCAGCTCGATGTAGCAGACGCAGACGATCCGGATCAGGGTCATCTTGCTGCGCCGCCCCAGCGCCAGGACGATCCCCGACGGCAGCGCCGTGGTGATCGCGATGCCCGAGATCACGAGGGTGAGGAACAGCCCGCCCCAGCGATCGGTGCGTACCTGGGGCAGGGTGAAGCCGCGCTGCAGCAGGAACACGGCGACCAGGGCAACGAGGGCGGTCAGCAACAGCGCGCGGATGCGGGTCCGGTCGCTGGCGTTCTCGAGGCGCAGGAGCCTTGCGATCGTGGCGCCGAGCGAACGGCCGGCGGCAAGGCAGGAGATCACGTGCAGCAGGACCGCGATCGCGGCCAGGACCGCGATCGAGAACATGACGGCGAGGAACAGCCCCTTGCGTCCCCCCAGGAACATGTAGGCGGCGAAGAACGGATATCCGGCCAGCACGGAGGCGGCGATGCCCATCTTGCCGGTGACGCGCGGGATCCAGAGCGGTGCCATCCACAGGACCAGGACGACGAAGGCGAAATCGATGCGCCAGCGCTGCTCGGGCGGGTAGGGCCCGTAGATCAGCCGGCCCCAGTTCGCCCGGACGCCCGCCCAGCAGGCGCCGTCGGGGCTGCGATCGAGGCATTCGCGGCGCGAACTGGCCTCGAAGACCGCGTCGAAGATCGCCCATTGGGCGAAACTGGCGAGCCCGCGATAGAGAAGCCAGGCGCAGAGCAGCGTCAGGAAGATGTTGAGCGGCGAATTGAAGAGGTTTGCGCGCACCCAGCCGATCGGTCCGACCGTGAAGGGCGGCGGCGGCAGGCTGGGTTTCGGCCGGAAGACAGACGCCGCGGCGTTCTCGATGGTCGGGCCGCCCATGTCAGCGCTCCCTCATCTGGATTCGCCGGTTATAGATGTTCAGCGCCAGCGAGATCAGCAGGCTGCATGTCATGTAGAACAGCATGGTCGTCGCGACGATCTCGATCGCGCGGCCGGACTGGTTCAGCGAGGTCTGCATCCAGACCGCGACCAGATCCGGATAGCCGATGGCGACCGCGAGCGACGAGTTCTTGGTGACGTTGAGGTAGGAACTGATCAGCGGCGGGATGATGGCGCGCATCGCCTGCGGGATGATGATCAGCCGCGTTGTCCAGGCGGGCTTCAGCCCGAGCGCGTAGGCCGCCTCGGTCTGTCCGTGGCTGACGGACTGGATGCCGGCGCGGACCATCTCGGCGATGAAGCAGGACGTGTAGACCGACAGCGCGATCAGCAGCGCGCAGAAGGCCGGCGGCACCATCATGCCGCCCACGAAATTGAAGCCCCGCAGCCGCGGGATGTTCCAGTCCAGCGGCGATCCGGTGACGAGGAAGACGAGGCCCGGCAGCGCCAGGACCAGGCCGATTCCGGCCAGCACGGAGGGGAAACGTTCGCCGGTGGCGGCCTGACGGGTCCGGGCCCAGCGATGCAGCGCGATCGCGGCCGCGAGAGCCAGCAGGAAGGCGACGCCGGTCACCCACAGCCCCTCGCCGGGGACGGGGGACGGCATGAAGAAGCCGCGGTTGTTGAGGACGAAGCCCTCGACCGGCTGATAGGACTGGCGCGGCGGCGGCAGGCCGGTGAACACGCCGATGAACCAGAAGAATATCTGCAGAAGAAGCGGCGTGTTGCGCAGGATCTCGATGTACCAGGCGGCGATCCGCGCCACGAGCCAGTTGCTCGAAAGCCGCATCAATCCGACGAAGAAGCCCAGCAAGGTGGCGCAGACGATCGACAGGATCGAGACCACCAGCGTGTTGACGATGCCGACCTTGAAGACGGTCAGATAGGTCGAGCCCGCCTTGACCTCGAACAGCGACCAGCTGATGTCGAAACCGGCGGTGCCGAACACGAAGTCGAACCCGGTCGACATGCCGCGCTTGGCCATGTTTTCCTGGGTGTTGTCGGCCAGATACCAGAGAACCCAGGCGATCGAGCCGACCACCACGGTCTGGGCGAGGATCGACCGCAACCGGCTGTCGTAAAGCCAGGCCATCGGGCCGCTGGTGCCGGCTGTCCGGATCTGTGCCTGGGTCATGCTCCCGATCCCGTTGAGCCGAGATTCGATTTTGCGCGCGACCGGCGGCCGGTCGTCCCTCCGGTCAGCGCGCCGGTGTTGCGGCGATGCCCGGCCG
>JBIKLI010000213.1:0-7781 GCA_044359885.1 Alphaproteobacteria bacterium
GACGCCGCCCTTGCCGGCGCTGTCGCGACCCTCGAACAGCACCACCAGCTTCAGCCCCTTGTAGGCCACCCAGTCCTGGAGCTTGATCAGCTCGCTCTGCAGGCGCAGCAATTCCGCGAAATAGCGCTGCCGGTCCATCGACGCGCGCCTGCGCCGTGCCAGCAGCTCGCGCATCTCCTCGGGCAGGCGCCGGTCGTCGATCTCCTGCTCGCGCTCCTCGTCGACGTCGTCCTCCAGCTCGAGTTCCACCCAGGGCCTCCCGCACGCCGCACCGCTCCCGACTGGCATCGTCGCACCTCCTCTCTCGCCTTCCGGCGCAGCGGGGCACGGGATCGTGACGCCGGCATGACCGAACCGTGGCGCCGGCCGGACGGCCTGCACCCTCCGCGTCAGGCATCTGTGCGGCCCCGCCCCGGCGGTCTAAGGTGCCGGGCGTGGGGACCGGGTCGGCCGGGCCTTCGCCAAGTGAAGGAGTTTCCCGATGCGACCCAACATCCTGCGCCAGAAGCTCGACGCCGGGCAGCCGACGCTCGGCACGCATCTGCTCTCCTGCTGGCCGACCCTGGTGGAGATCGTCGGCCAGACCGGTCTCTACGACTATGTCGAGTTCACGGCCGAATACGCCCCCTTCGACCTGCACGATCTGGACAATCTCGGCCGCGCGCTCGAGGTGGCCGGTCTCGGCGGGATGATGAAGCACGAGCAGACGCAATGGACGCACCAGACGATGCGCTCCATCGGCTCCGGCTTCCAGTCGGCGCTGTTCGCCGACGTGCGCACGGTCGAGGATGCCCGCGCCTGCGTGCGCGCCGTGCGCGCCGAGGAACCGCGCGCCGGGGGGCTGCACGGCGTCGGCATGCGGCGCGACGTCGGCACGATGCGCGACGCGGGCTCGGCGGATTTCGTCAAGGCGCTGGACGAGGTCGTGGTCGCGATCATGGTCGAGAAGCGCCAATGCGTGGAAGATCTCGACGCGATCCTGTCCGTCCCCGGCCTCGACATGGTCCAGTTCGGACCGGCCGACTATGCGATGAGCATCGGCCTGACCGGCCAGTGGTCCCATCCCGAGGTCCGCGCCGCCGAACGGCGCACGATCGAGACCGCGCTGCGGAAGGGACTCCATCCGCGCGCGGAAATCGGACATCCCGACGATGCCGCGCGCTTCATAGAGATGGGCGTGCGGCATTTCTGCATCGGCTGGGACGTGACCATCCTCAACGCCGCGTGGCGGGCCAATGGCGACGGGATGCGCGCGCTGTTCGGGGGGCTGGGCGGCGGCGCGCGAAAGACCAAGGCAAAGGCCGCGGCCAAGGGAAAGCGCAAGCCGGCGAAAGGCAACTACCGCTGAGGCCTGGGGGTCACCGGATCCCGGTGAGCGCCATGTTCTCCAGGATCCGGCGGCGCAGCAGCAGGAAGACCAGCAGCATCGGCGCCGTGCTGACCACCGAGCCGGCCATCAGCTTGCCGGTGTCGGCGCTGAAGCGGAACTGGAACGCGGTCAGGCCGAGTTCCATGTTGAACAGCGCCTGGTCGTTGGCGATCAGCAGCGGCCAGATGAAGATGCTCCAGCCCTGGATGAACGAGAAGATACCGACCGCCGCGAGCGCGCTGCCCGAGAGCGGCGCCACGACCCGGGCCAGGATCCACCATTCGCCTGCGCCGTCGACCCGCGCCGCCTCGATCAGTTCGCTCGGCACCGCCGACGACACGTGCTGGCGCATCAGGAAGATGCCGAAGGCCATGAACATGTAGGGCAGGATGATGCCCTGATAGGTGTTGATCCACTCGATCCGCACCAGCTGCAGGTAGAGCGGGATCATGTAGGCCTCGAAGGGCACGATCGCCGTCGCCAGCACCAGCGCGAAGAGAACCCCGCGCCCCGGGAACCGGTACTTGGCGAAGACGGTGCCCGCGACCAGCGACGTCACCACCACCGACAGCGTCGCCACCCCGGCGATCAGCAGCGAATTGAGGAAGAAGCGTCCGAAGGGCGCGGTCTCGAAGGCGCCGAAGAAATTCTCCAGCGTCGGATCGCGGGGCAGGAACACCGGCGGCCAGAGCGCGATCTCCGGCGCCGGCTTGAAGGCGGTCGCCAGCATCCACAGCATTGGCATGACCATGATCAGCGCGCCCAGCATGAGCACGGCATGGGCGGCGAGAACGCCGAGACGGGAGAGCGGGGACATGGCGCGCCTCACTTCTCCCGCGTCGGATCGTTGCGCGCGAGCGTGAACTGGATGACGGTCAGGCCGATGACGATCAGCGTCAGCGTCACCGCCTCGGCAGCCGCATAGCCGAAGCGGTAGAACTGGAAGGCATTGGTGTAGATGTCGAAGACCAGCATGCGCACCGCCTGGCCCGGCGCCGCCTGCGAGCCCAGCGTCATCACATAGACCTGGGTGAAGACGTTGTAGGCGTTGATGGTCGAGGTGACGAGCACGTAGAGCAGGATCGGCCGCAGCAGCGGGAAGGTGATCCGCCAGAATCGCTGCCAGGCGTTCGCGCCATCGACGCTGGCCGCCTCGAGATACATCGCCGGGATGTTGCGCAGGCCGACCAGGAACAGGACCATGTTGTAGCCCAGGACCTTCCAGACCCCCATGATCACCAGCGCCCAGAGCGCCGTGTCGGGATCGGACAGCCAGGCGACCGACTCGATCCCGACCAGGCCGAGGCCGTAGTTGAGGATGCCGTAGTTGTAGTCGTAGATCCATTTCCAGGCGATCGACACCGGCACCATCGGCGTGATGACCGGCAGGAAGTAGATCGTCTGGTAGAAGGCCGACAGCCGCGACTTGCGCGCCAGGAAGACCGCCAGCGGCAGCGCGATGACGGTCGACAGCAACACGACGGCGACGGAATAGACGGTCGTGTTGTAGAGCGCGAGGTGGAAATTCTCGTCGGCGAAGAGCTGCTCGTAGTTCCGGAACCCGACGAAGGGCTTCGCCGGCGACAGCAGGTTCCATCGATGGAAGCTGAGCCAGACGCCGAAGCCGATCGGCACGATGCGGACATAGAAGAACAGCGCCAGGACCGGGGCCAGCGCGGCATAGCAGAACAGAACGAGCCGCCAGCGGTCGAAGAAGGCGCGCAGCGGCGACACCACGATGGCCCCGGTCATGGTCTCAGGACGTACCGAAAAGACCCGCTTCCCGCAGGATCGAATCCGTCTGGGCAGCCCAGCGCCGGATCGTCTCGGCGACACGGGCCGGATTGCCGTTCATGGCGGGATCGACGAAGGCCGCCGGCAGCTGGTCGGCAAGCCGGGTCTGGATCTCGTTCCACGGCCCCAGAACCGGCTCCAGGTAGTACTGCATGTCGGCCGGCGGCGAGACGAAGCCCTTGTACTGGGGGATCCGGGCGACCAGTCCGCTCCAGTCCACGTCCTTGCGTGCCGCCACCCAGCCCGAGCTCTGGGTCAGCATGGCCGAGTTCTCGGGGTTCGTCAGGAACTGGACGAAGGCATACGCCGCGGCCTGGTTGCGGCTGCGGCCGGAGACATAAAGTCCGTTGTGCTGCAGCAGCGTCTTCTTGGGCTGGCCCGCGCGCCAGGCCGGGATCTGGGCGACGTCGTAGTCCAGCGACGGGTTCTGCTTCTGGATCTCGCCGATGACCCAGGCCTCGCGGAAGAACATCCCCGTGTTGCCGGCGACGAAGGCGGCGGCGTCGCGCTGGACGCGCGGATCGTCGACCTTATGCACCTGCACGGCGTCGATGTAGTACTGCAGCGCCGCGCGGCCGGCCTCGTTGTCGTAGTTCTGCTGATATTTGCCGCTGGGATGGCGCTTGATCACCGAACCGCCCGCGGGCTCGAGCACGAAGCGCCACTTCTCGGTGATGCCGCTG
Organism: Alphaproteobacteria bacterium; assembly: GCA_044359885.1. Lineage (GTDB taxonomy): Bacteria > Pseudomonadota > Alphaproteobacteria > CACIAM-22H2 > CACIAM-22H2 > CAIOSQ01. Next base: position 3,847 of record JBIKLI010000213.1, read on the forward strand.
CCCTGACCCGACAGCCGCAGCGACATGCCCGAGCGCGTCATCTTGCCGGTCGAATCGAAACGCACGAGCTTCTTGGCGAAATCCATCATCTCCGGGAACGTCTCCGGCGGACCGGACAGCCCGGCCTCGCGGAACATCGCCCGGTTCCAGAACAGCACCGGCGTGCTGAACAGCAGCGGCAGCCCGTAGGTCTTGCCGCCGATGGTGAAGGAGTCGAGGCTGGCCGGACGATAGGCGGCGCGCAGCTGGGCGTCGATCGCCGGCGGATTGGGCTGGATCAGCCCGGCCTCGATCAGGTTGATCGACAGGATCTGCCCGACGTCGAAGATGTCGGGGCCGGTCCCGGTCGGCATCGCGGCGGCCAGCTTCTGCTCGTGCTCGCGCAGCGTGGTGCTGAAGACGTTCAGCTTGAAACCCGGGTTCTGCCGCGCATAGGCCTCGCCGGCGGCGTTGTAGAAGGGCACGAGTTCGGGATAGCCCGTCCACGCGCTCAGCGTCACGCCCGCCTGCGCCGAAGCCCCGCGGGGCGCGGCCATGGCGAGCGCAGCACCGCCTGCAGCGAGGCCCATCGCGCCACGCCGGCCGATATTGTTCCGTCTGGTCATCGCAACCCCTCCCGAGATCGTTCCCGCGCCCTGGATTCGGCGCCGCGCCATTTCGGCCCGACCGGCGGCGCAGCGTCAAGGGCGTGATCGCGGCGGCGACACCGTTCCGACCAGCGCGGCGTCCGTGGCAGGATCCGGCGTCATGATGTCCGATGAAGACGCCAAGGCGGCCTTCGACGCGCAGGCGGCGTTGATGGGGCTGATCGATGCCTTCGAGGGGCCGCCCCCGGCGGCCGGCTATCTCTCGCTCGCCGAGCCGGCGCTGCGCGCGCATCCCGGTCATATCGGGCTCCTGCTTGCAGCCGGCAGCGCGGCGCTGCTCGATGGCGACCCTGCGCGTGCCCGCGTCTTCGTCAAGCGCATCGCCAAGCGCGGCGCGCAGTCGCCCGGGGCCGACCTGATCGAGGGGCTGGCGCTGGAACTGGCGGGGCGGCGCAGCGCCGCACGCGCCGTGCTGGCGCGCGCGGATCTGCTCGACCTGGCCCGCGCGGCCTATCACTTCCCGGCCGGCCACGCGCATCGCCGCTGGCTCGCCCGACGCCTGGACGAGATCCTCGACCGGCGACCGGCGGGCAAGACCGCGACGGCGAAGACCGCGACGCCGCGGCCGACGGCGAAGATCGCGGCGGCGCGCGCCAGGTCCGTCGCGCCGGCGGCACCGGCCGCAGCCAAGGCCGCCCCCCCGCCCGCTGCGGCCATCGCGCCGCCGCCGCCCGGCCTGCCGCCGCCCGATCTCGACATCCCCTTGCGCATCGCCTTCGATCTCGATGCGGTCGCGCGTGCGGCATGGACGGCGCCCGGAAGCGACGGCCAGGCATGGCAGTTGCGCGACCGCCATGCGCGGCTTGCGCTGGTCCAGGGTTTCGACGAACTGCTCTGCCTGCCGCACCTGAACGGCGTCGAGCCCCTGTGGCATCAGGTGGAGACCGCGCGCAAGGTGCTCAAGCAGTTCCGCGGCCGGGTCCTGCTCGCCGACGAGGTCGGTCTGGGCAAGACGATCGAGGCGGGCATGATCCTCAAGGAATACGCGCTGCGCGGCATGGCGGCGCGCGCCCTGGTGCTGGTGCCCGCGGCGCTGGTGGGACAATGGCACGAGGAACTGGCGGTGAAGTTCGGGATGGACTTCGCCACAACCCAGGACGGTGCGCTGCGCGACGAGGGCGAGGCATTCTGGGACCGGCCACGGATCGTCGCCTCGATCGCGACCGCGCGACGCGCCGAGCACGCGCAGGCGCTGGCGAACCGCGCCTTCGACATCGTCGTGGTCGACGAGGCGCATCATCTGCGCCACCGCGCCAGCGCCGGCTGGCGGCTGGTCGATCGGCTCAACAAGCGCTTCCTGCTGCTGCTCTCGGCGACGCCGGTACAGAACGATCTGGGCGAACTCTACAACCTGCTGACCTTGCTCAAGCCCGGGATCTTCAGCACCCCGGCCGAGTTCCGCGCCACCCATGTCGTGGCGGGCAATCCGCGTCAGCCGGCCGATCCCGACCGGCTGCGGGCGCTGATGCGCGGGGCGATGATCCGCAACACGCGCGCGGCCGTCGCGCTCAAGCTGCCGCGGCGCCATGCGACGACGCTTCGCGTCGAGCCCTCCGCCGCGGAAGAGGCGGCGCAGGTGGCTCTGGCCGAGGCCGCGCGGCGTCTGGCGGCGGCGCCCGGCGGCACGCGCCAGCGGCTGCTGCTGCGCCATCTCTTCGCCGCCGCCGGCTCCTCGCCCGCCGCCGCCGCCGAGGCCCTGGCGCGGCAGGCCGAGCGCGCGGGCGACGACGGCGTCTGGGCCGGGCTTGCGCGGCGCTTCGCCGCGATCGGGACGGGCGCCAAGGAGGCCGCGCTGCTCGAGCTTCTCGCCCGCAACCCGGCGGAGAAGAAGCTGGTCTTCGTCCAGGCCCGCGACACGCTGGCGCATCTGGCCCGCCGTCTCGCCGAGGCCGGCATCGTACATGCGCGCTTCGACGGGGCGCTGACCGGCGCCGAAAAGGACGCGGCGGTGGCCGCGTTCAGGGATTCCTGTCCGGTCCTGCTATGCACCCAGTCGGGCGGCGAGGGCCGGAACATGCAGTTCTGCAACACCCTCGTCAATTTCGACATCCCCTGGAATCCGATGGCCATCGAGCAGCGCATCGGCCGCATCGACCGCATCGGCCAGCTGCGCGAGGTGTTCGTCTTCAACCTGGTCGCGCGCGGCACGCTCGACGACGCGGTGCTGCGCCTGCTCGAAGAGAAGATCTCGATGTTCGAACTGGTCGTCGGCGAGGCCGGCGCGATCCTCGGCAGCCTGGAGGACGAACGCGAATTCCCCGATCTGGTCCTGGACGCCTGGCTGGAGACGACCGACCAGGGGCGCGAGGCGGCGCTGACCGCGCTCGGGGCGCGGCTCGACGCGGCGCGGCGTGAGCACGAGGACGCGAAGGCGCTGGACGAGCGCCTCTTCGGCCAGGATTTCGCGACCGCATGACCCCAGCCGCAAGGGACAGGAGCTTCGCATGAGCGAATTGCGCGACTTCGTCGCCGAATTGCTGGAGCGGCGCGGCGCCGTCGTCGATCGCGACGCCTCGGGCCTGCTTCAGGTCATGGCGCCGGATGCGCTGCGCACGGCCTGGAACTGGCCCGAGCTGGCGCAGCTCGGCTTCGACGGCGTCGCGCCGCCCGGCGCGATCGCGATCGGGCTGGAGGACGACTGGATCGAGCGGCTCGGGGCGCTGCTCGGCGAGGACGGGCGGTTGGCCGCGCGCCTGCTGCCGGCGCCAGAGGGCAGGACGCCCGCCGCCGAGGATCTGCTTGGGCGTACGCTCGACCTCGGCAACGCGGTGTGGCGGCCAGCGGGTGGCGACCCTGGCTGGACCTGGATCCTGCTGCTCGCCTTCCGCATCGCCGCCATGTCGGACGAGAAGCGCGAGAGCCTGGTCTGGCTGGCGATCAACTGCGGCACCAGCGCCGTCCTCGACGCGCAAGGCGTCGCCGCGCTGCGCGGCGCGCTCGCGCAGCAGCAGGCGTGGCAGGTGCCGGCGCCCGACCAGGCGGCGGCGGCAGGGCCGGTCTGGACCGGGGACGCGATCGCCGCGCGGCTGCGCCGGCCGCTGGCGCGGCGCGTGGACGAGGATCTCGCGCCCTTCGTCGCCGCGATGCGTCGGCGCCTTGCGCGCGACGCCGCGCGCATCCATGCCTATCACGACGATCTGCTGCGCACGTCCCGCAGCCGACTCGACGCCCTGCGGCGCGCCGGCGGGGCACGCGCGCCGGACGCCAGATCGACCGCGGCGATCGCGCGCGAGGAACGCCGCGCCGAGGCGATCCAGCGCGACTACGTCGCCAAGCTCGCCGACCTTC
>JBIKLI010000214.1:0-7776 GCA_044359885.1 Alphaproteobacteria bacterium
GCAGGTGATCCGCCATTTCACGCGGCTCAGCCAGAAGAATTTCGCGATCGACGCGGGTCTCTATCCGCTTGGATCGTGCACGATGAAGCATAATCCGCGGCTCAACGAGAAGATGGCGCGGCTGCCTGGCTTCGCCGACATCCATCCGCTTCAGCCCGTCTCGACCGTCCAGGGCGCGCTGGCGGTGATGGATGAACTGGCGCATTGGCTCAAGACCCTGACAGGCATGCCGGCCGTCGCGCTCTCCCCCGGGGCAGGCGCGCATGGCGAGTATTGCGGCATGGTCGCCATCCGCGCCGCGATCGAGGCGCGTGGCGAGGCGGCGACTCGCCGCCGTGTCCTGGTGCCCGAATCGGCACATGGCACCAATCCCGCGACCGCCGCGGCGATCGGCTTCGATGTCGACGCGATCCCCGCCGATGCCGGTGGACGGGTCGATGTCGCCGCGCTCTCGGCCAAGCTGGGCCCCGATGTCGCGGCAATCATGCTGACGAACCCCAACACCTGCGGCCTGTTCGAATCCGAAATCGTCGAGATCGCGCGGCTGGTGCGCGAGGCCGGAGGTTATTTCTACTGCGACGGCGCCAATTTCAACGCCATCGCCGGGCGCGTGCGTCCAGCCGATCTCGGCATCGACGCGATGCACATCAACCTGCACAAGACCTTCTCGACGCCCCATGGCGGCGGCGGGCCGGGTTCGGGACCGGTGGTGTTCTCGGCGCGGCTGGCGCCGCATGTCCCGGTGCCCTTCGTCGTCCACGGACCGGAAGGCCTGCGGCTGGTCGAGCATGCCGCGGACGCGCCGGGGTCGCTTGGCCGCCTGAAGGGTTTCCACGGGCAGATGGGCATGTTCGTGCGCGCGCTGACCTACATGCTCAGCCATGGCGCGGACGGGATCCGTCAGGCGTCGAACGATGCCGTCCTCAATGCGAACTACGTCATGGCGCGGCTGCAGGACGTGATGACCCCGTCCTTTGCCGGCCCGTGCATGCACGAATGCCTGTTCGACGACCGGTTTCTCAAGGACACCGGCGTGACCACGCTCGACTTCGCCAAGGCGATGATCGACGAGGGATACCATCCGATGACGATGTATTTCCCACTGGTCGTCCATGGCGCGATGCTGATCGAGCCCACCGAGTCGGAGACCAGGGAGTCGCTCGATCTCTTCGTGTCGACCATGCGCGCCCTGGTGGCTCGCGCCAAGGCGGGGGAGGTGGACCATTTCCGGGCTGCACCGCGTCTCACCCCGCGCCGTCGCCTCGACGAAACCCGGGCCGCCCGCAACCCGCTCCTGCGCTGGAAGAAGCCGGCCGTCCCGGTTCCGCAGGCCGCGGAATAGATATGCCCGCAAGGTGACCGGCCGATCCGCATGGCATCCTGCGCCAGGACGGATCGGTCGGTTCAAATCACCTTCTTCGGCACCCTTCGATGCCGGTTGACGTCAGTTCAGCTTGCCGGGCAGTTCGCGCAGCGCTTCGTCGATGAGCCGCGTCTGGGCCGCAGGGTCGAGCTTCGTGCCGAGCAGCTGGCGGGTCGCGGCGAGAGCCACGTCCACGGCGGCGGCCCGCACCTCGTTGGCGGCGGCCTGCTCGGCCTGCGCGATCCGCTGAAGCGCCTGCTGCTCGCGCCTGGCAAGTTCGTTCTCGAGCCTCGCCTTGGCCTCGCGCTGGAGCCGGTCGGCCTCGGCACGGGCACGAGCGAGGATCGCCTCGGCCTCGGCGACCGCGTCGCGCTGCTTGCGCTGGAAGTCGGCAAGCAGGGTCTGCGCTTCCTCGCGCAGGCGCTGCGCTTCGTCGAGTTCCTTGCGGATCCGATCGGCACGCGCATCGAGCCCGCCGATGATCGCGCCTTTCAGCGGTTTCCAGAAGACCACGAAGAAGGCGACGAAGGATACCGCCACCCACAAATCGGGTTTCGCGAACAGCGAGACGTCGTTCGGGTCAGCCATGGGACATCGATCCTCTGGGAGGGCTGGCGCTCAGGCTCGGGCCAGCGCCGCCTGGGCCGCACCGGCGGCTTCGGCGGGGTCGACCTTGACGCCGGCGACGCGCTCGACCGCCAGCGCCGCGGTTTCGGCCGCGACGCCGGCGAGGTTTGCCATCGCAGCCCCCTTGGCGGCGGCGATACGAGCTTCGGCATCGCGCAGACGAACCGCCAGGTCGGCGTTCAGGGCCGACTGCCGTACCGCGTTCTCCTGTGCCAGAGAAGCTTCGGCGACCCGACCGACATCCTGGGCCTTGGTCCGCGAGTCGGCGAGCGCCTTCTCGTAGGCGGCACGGATGCGGTCCGCCTCCGCCTTCAGGGAGGAGGCGCGGTCGAGATCGCCGCCGATGCGGTCCGCTCGCGCCTCGAGCACCTCGCCGATTCGCGGCAGCGCCACCTTGCTCATGATCAGGTAGAGCACGGTGAAGGTGATGGCGAGCCAGAAGATCTGGCTCGGGAACCGCGAAAGGTCGAGTTGGGGCATCCCCGCCTCGCCGGCGCCTGCGGCCAGACCCGGAGCGATGGGCAGGATAGCAAGCGCGGCTGCGGGGAGGAGGGCGCGAAGGATCATCGGCGACACACCGGCGCGAGGCGCCGTCCCGTTCGTCAGGCGACGTAGACGAGGATGGCGATGACGAAGGCCAGCAGCGCGATGAATTCGGTCACCGCGAAGCCGATATAGGCGAAGGTCTGGACGCTGTCCTTGGCGGCGGGATTGCGGCCCACGGCCTGGATGGCGCTCGACCAGACCGAACCGACCCCGATGCCGGCGCCGATCATGCCGAAAGCGGCAAGGCCCATGCCGATGAGCTTGGCTGCAGAAGCGTCCATGGAAGTCTTCCTTTCTGAGTTGGATTGAAGCGTCGATCCGGGCGATCCTGCCGGCGACGTCCGCCGGTCAATGGAGATGGATCGCGTCGTTGAGATAGATGCAGGAAAGCACCGTGAAGATATAGGCCTGCAGGCAGGCGATGAAGAATTCCAGCGCCGTCAGCCCGACAAGGATGCCGAGCGGAACGATGCCCGGCAGCACGAAGAAGGCCCCCAGCGAGACCACGAAGCCCGCGAAGATCTTCAGGATGATGTGGCCGACCGTCATGTTCGCGCACAGCCGGATCGACAGGCTGATCGGCCGCGAGAGATAGGAAATCACTTCGACGGGAATGAGGATCGGCGCGGCCGCGAGCGGTGCGCCATGCGGGAAGAAGAGGCCGAGGAACTTCGCTCCATGACGGGCGAAGCCGATCACGGTGACGATGAGGAAGATCGCCAGAGCCAGGGCGAAGGTCACGGCGATATGGCTGGTGAAGGTGAACGACCCCGGCACCATGCCCAGCAGGTTGCCGCACAGGACGAAGGCGAAGATGGAGAACACGAACGGGAAGTACCGGCGGCCTTCGTCGCCGACGTTCTCGCGGACCATGCCGGCGATGAATTCGTATCCCAGCTCCGACAGCGACTGCATCCGTCCGGGAACCAGGTCCCGGCGCCGCACCGAGAACACGAGCAGGGTTGCGATGATCGCGACGGCGATCGTCATCAGCAGCGCCGAATTGGTGTAGGACAGGTCCAGTCTGCCGAGGGACAGCGGGACGATTGGCTTGATGGCGAATTGGTCGAGCGGACTTGCCACGGTCGTTTCCCTTGCCTGCGCATCCGCTGGCCCAGCGGGGCCGACCGGATGCCTGTCCCAATTCCGCCGCCCCTAGTCGCGGCGGGCGCCGGTCCTGTCCCGTTCCCTGCGCTCCGCATCGATCCGTGCGCGCGCCGCATCGTTGGCGCGCACCGTTCGGAGCATGTTCGTCATCCCGGCGCCGAAGCCGAGGACGAGGAACACGATCAGGGACCAGGGGCTTGTTCCGAGCCACCGGTCGAGCGCCAAGCCGATCCCCACGCCCACCACGACCCCCGCAAGAAGATCGGCGGCGATCCGGAAGCCAATCCCGAGTTGGCCCGCGTTGCGCGCGGCGACATCGCTCGTCGTCTCGCGCCCGCCACCCTGTCGTTCGCGAGCCGCCGCGAGGCGGGTCGCGAAGTCGTCCTTTTCGGACGCGGGTGGCGTGCTGCCACGGTCAGTCTCGGTCATGGCACGGGAAAAGAAACGACCCGGCCGTTTTCGCGGCGCGGAAAATACGGGCGGGTCCATACCCTGTCAAGAACGATGGCCGCGATTCAATGCCCTGAATCGACGGGGTTTTTGCACTGCACCCGTACATCCCGAACCGCCCGCGCGCTCAGGCCGTGGCCCGCAGCCGCTCGGCCTGGGCAAGATCGACCGAGACCAGTTGGCTGACCCCACGCTCGGCCATCGTCACGCCGTAGAGACGGTCCATGCGCGCCATGGTCATCCGGTGATGCGTCACCACGACGAAACGCGTCCGCGTACGTCCGGCGATCGTCTCCAGCAATCTGCAGAACCGGTCGACATTGGCGTCGTCGAGCGGGGCATCGACCTCGTCGAGCACGCAGATCGGCGCGGGCGTCGTCAGAAAGACCGCGAAGAGGAGGGCGAGCGCGGTCAACGCCTGCTCGCCGCCCGACAGCAGCGACAGCGTCTGCAGTTTCTTGCCTGGCGGCGAGGCCATGACCTCGAGGCCGGCGTCGAGCGGGTCGTCGCTGGCCGATTCGCCCTCGGGGGCTTCCTGGATCGCCAGTTGCAGATGGGCGCGGCCACCACCGAACAGCGCGGCGAAGAGTTCCTGGAAATGCCGGTTGACCGACTCGAAGGCTTCCAGCAGCCGCGCGCGGCCTTCGCGATTGAGGCTGCCGATCCCCTGGCGCAGCTTGCCGATCGCCGCCAGCAGGTCGGCCTTCTCGCTGGTCATCGCGGTGATCTGCGATTCCAGTTCGGTGGCCTCCTGCTCCGCGCGCAGATTGACCGGCCCCATGTTGTCGCGCTCGCGGGTCAGCCGCTCCAGCCGCGACTCGATCTGCTCGATCGCGGGCAACTGGTCGTCCGCATCGACGCCGCCAGCCGCGAGGGCGGCTTCGGGCGCGCAGTCGAGCCGCTCGCGGATCCGTGCCGCCGCCGCTTCGGCCGCCTCGCCGGCCTGCTCGGCCAGGGCTTGCGCACGCACGCGTTCCTCGCGCGCGGTCATCAGCGACGCCTCCTCGGCCTTGAGGACACGTTCGGCCTCGCGCGCCCGGCTCTCGGCCTCGGCCAGGGCGTCCGCCTGCGCCTTGCGCTCGCCGGAAGCGGCCTCGACGAGTGCGAAGAGGGCGGTCCGCTGGGCCGCCAGTTCGGCGGGCTGCGCTGCCAGCGTCGCCTGCTCGGCGCTTGCGGCGGCGTGGCGCTCCTCGAGGGTCGCGATCTGCGTGCGCGCGACGGCGGCGCGATTCTGCCAGGCCGCGATCTCGATGGCGATCGCCTCGGCCCGCCGTCGACGCTGCTCGGCTTCGCGGGCCAGCCGCTGCTGCTCGCCGATCACGGCCATCAGCTTCTCGCGGTCGGCCGCCAGCAGGGCTCGTTCCTGGGCAAGGATGCCGCGAGCCGCCTCGATCTCCGGCAGGGCGCCGATGCGCGCCTGCAACCCGGCCAGACGCTCTGCCTCCGCGCTCCTGTCGGCGGCGAGGCGTTCGAGCCGTTCGGCCAGGGCGGCGGCACGAGCAGCATGCTCGGCGCTCTCGCGTGCGAGCCGCGCCGCGGCCTGACGCGCCGTCTCGATGGCTGCCGCCGAGTCGCGCGTGCGCTGCCGGGCGGTCCGCTCCGCCTCCGTGGCGGCGTTCTCGCCCAGCCGTGCGGCATGCGCGCGCTGCCGCGCGCCTTCCTGGACGGCAGCGGCCTCGGCCCGGCGGGGCAGCAGCTCCGCCAGCCGGTTGCGTTGCGCAAGACGCGCGGCCGCGGCCGAGGGCGCGCCCGCCCGGACCGTGAACCCGTCCCAGCGCCAGAGCGCGCCGGCGCGTGTCACCAGTCGCTGGCCGGCGGCGAGCCGAGCGGCGAGAGCCGGCGCTTGCGCCTCGTCGACCAGGCCGATCTGCGCCAGTCGCCGCGCCAGCTCCGGCGGTGCCTGGACATGCAGCGCCAGACTTTCCGCGCCGTGCGGCAGGGCGGGATCCTGACCGGCATCGCCGCCGCCGCGCCAATGCGCCGGAGCGGTGGCGTCCAGCGGGGCGGTCAGATCGTCGCCCAGGGCCGCGCCCAGCGCCGTCTCGTAGCCGGGCGCGACCCGGATCCGGTCGATGACCGGCGCGAAGAGATCGCCCGTGCCGCTGTCGGCGAGCAGGCGCTGCAGCGCACCGATCTCGCCGTCGAGCTTGGCGAGTTCGGAGTCGATCGCCGCCAGCGCGGATCGCGCGCCGCGCTCCTCTTCCTGCGCCGCGCGACGGGCCGCTTCGGCGCGTTCGACGTCGGACTGCGCCGCCACGGCGGCTGCCTCGGCTGCGGCGACGCGGGCTTCGGCCTCCTCGCGACGTTCGGGCGGGATCGTCGCCGTCGCCAGGGCCGCGCGATCGCGCTCGGCGGCGTCGATGCGTTGCCGCGCCTCGGTCATGCGCCGCTCGGCATCGGCGATCTGGCGGTTCAGAGCGTTGCGCTCGGCCTCGGCGGCGGCCAGTGCGCCGGTCGCGCGCGCGGCGAGTTCCTCGCGCTCGGCGACGATGGCCCGCTGGCGCTCGACGGCGTTGCCGGCCTCGGTCGCCACCGCCGCGGCGGCGGCACCGATCTCGTCCAGCCCGGCACGTTCGGCGGCCAGCGTGTCGAGCGCCGTCGCGGCATCCTGCAGGCGCGCCGTCTCGCGGTCGCGATCCTGGACCAGCTGCGTCAGGCGGCGCGCGAGATCTTGGAGGGCGGCGGCGACGCGGCGCTCTTCGGCCTCCAGCGCCTGGGCCTGGGTCTCCAGCCTGGTCATGCGAGCCGCGGCCTCGGCCTCGGCGCGGCGCAGATCGGGCAGGACGACCTCCGTCTCCGCCACCGCCGTCGATGCGGCGGCGACGCGCTGCGTGGCGGCGGCGGCGGCCTGCTCCGCGGTGGACAGCCGCTCGGCCGCGGCGCGTCCGGCGGCGTCAGCCGCTCGCCAGCGCAGCGTCAGCAGGATCGCTTCGGCGCGCCGGATCAGCCCGTCGAGATTGCGATAGCGTTCCGCCTGCTTGGCCTGCTTGCGCAGCGCCTGGAACTGCTGGTCGAGGGTCGTGAGCACGTCGTCCAGACGGGCGAGGTTCTGTTCCGCGGCGCGCAGCTTGAGTTCGGCTTCATGGCGCCGGGCGTGCAGGCCGGTGATGCCGGCCGCCTCCTCGAGGATCTGGCGGCGCTCGGCGGGCTTGGCGTTGATCAGGGCCGAGATCCGTCCCTGGCTGACCAGCGCCGGCGAGTGTGCGCCCGAGGCGATGTCGGCGAAGAAGAGCTGCACGTCGCGCGCGCGGCTGTCCTTGCCGCCGATGCGATAGGCGGATCCTTCGCCCCGTTCGATCCGGCGCGTGACCTCAATCTCGGCGAGCTCGTTCCACTGCGCCGGGGCCTTGTGCTGGTCGTTGGCGATCAGCACCGCGACCTCGGCGACGTCGCGTGCCGGACGCGAGGTCGTGCCCGCGAAGATCACGTCGTCCATTTCGCCGCCGCGCATCTGCTTGACGCGGTTCTCGCCCATCACCCAGCGCAGCGCCTCGACCAGGTTCGACTTCCCGCACCCGTTCGGTCCGACGATCCCGGTGAGCCCGTCCTCGATGGCGAACTCGACCGGCTCGACGAAGGACTTGAATCCGGCGAGGCGTAGCTTCGTGAACTGCATGGGCGATATCGTTTCCGATCCGGGTTGAACGGGCGCGGGCGGTCAGGTCGGCGGCGCGTCAGGGCCG
>JBIKLI010000215.1:0-7616 GCA_044359885.1 Alphaproteobacteria bacterium
TCGACGCGACCATGGCCCTTGTCGTTGTCGACGGCGGTCTCGATCGCCGCGGCTGGGGCGTCGACGAAGTAGCGCTCGATCTCCTCGCGCAGGCCGGGCTGGTTGGCTTTCACGGCCAGGAGATAGTCGGCTCCGGCTTGTCGGATAGCGCCGGCAATGACGGCATTGGTGGCGATGGCGTCGATGGAGACCAGGGCGCCCTTGAGGCCGCCACCTGCGGCAAGCCGCTCAAGCAGGATGGGGATGGCGGCGGTCTCGCCGCTCTTGTCGGCGACCGCCTCCTGGCCGAGCACGAGCCGGCTGGTGGTGGCGAAGGCGGAGACCAGATGCAGGGGGCCCGTGTCGGCCATGCGGTCATGACTGCGCCGCGAGGTCTTGCCGTCGATGGCGACGAGATCGGCACGCTACACGACCAGCAGAGGCACCTCGGGCAGCGGATGCGCCACCCGCCACGGCTCGCGTGGGTCCTCGATCGCGCCGAAATGGTCGGGCAGGATTGCCAACCGGGACTTCGTGCCGAACGCGAGGTCAGGATCGCCCAGCGCAGCGAAGACAGGGGGGGTGGCGATCGCCATGGCGCGGCTGCGAATCGGGGAAGCCGAAGCGAATCAGATTTCGCGCAACTCGGAAATCCTCGTTAACCCGAATGCAGGGCCCTGGGCCCGAAATCCTTGACATTGATTCCGCGCTGCACCACATAGATGCGTAGAGGTCTCGCGATCGCGCAAGACCGTTCGGCTGCCGAAGCGGCGCCGTCCGTTCGTTTCCGAGAAACGCCTCCCATAACGTCTTTCCCAGCTGCGCGCGGGCCGGACAACACGCGCTCCAGGCCTGGAAGCGCGCCGATAGTGGCGCGTCCCGTTCGGAGCGAAGCAAGGATCGACAGTGTCCAATTCCGATTTCGCTACCCTCGGCGTCGCGGCGCCCCTCCTGAGGGCGCTCGCCGCCGCCCGTTTCGATACGCCGACCCCCATCCAGGGGGCGGCGATCCCCGCGGCCCTCGCCGGCCGCGACGTGCTCGGCATCGCCCAGACCGGCTCCGGCAAGACCGCCGCCTTCGTGCTGCCGATGCTTCAGCGTCTCGCGGGGCATCGTGCGCGCGATGCCGGCGCGCCGGCCGCGCTCGTCCTTGCGCCGACCCGCGAATTGGCGATCCAGATCGGCCAGACGGTGGAGAAGCTGGGTCAGGGCTCCGGGCTCAACCATGTCGTCATCTGCGGCGGCGTGCCGGAGCGCCGGCAGATCGACGTCCTTCGCCGCGGCGTGGAAATCGTCGTCGCGACGCCCGGACGACTGATCGACCTGGCGCGGCAGAATCATCTGCGGATCGACCGGGTCCAGGTCTTCGTGCTCGACGAAGCCGACCGCATGCTCGACATGGGCTTCATCCGCGACGTGCGTCGCATCGTCTCGGCCCTTCCGGCACAGCGCCTGTCGCTGCTCTTCTCCGCGACGATGCCGAACGAGGTGGCGCAACTCGCTGCCGGGCTGCTGCGCGATCCGCTGCGCATCGACCTGGCGCCGCCGACGATCACCGTCGACAGGATCGACCAGCGCGTGCTGATGGTCGACGCGCCACGCAAGCGCGGCGCCTTGCTGGCGCTGCTCGGCGATCCGCGTTGCGCGCGTGTGCTGGTCTTCACCCGCACCAAGCATGGCGCCAACCGCGTCGCGCGGCAGATCGAGGAGCACGGGATCCCGACCGCCGCCTTCCACGGCAACAAGTCCCAGAACGCGAGGCAGGCGGCGCTCGACAGCTTCGCCCGCGGCCGGATCCGGGTCCTCGTCGCGACCGACATCGCGGCGCGCGGCATCGACGTGCCGAACATCAGCCACGTGATCAATTTCGACCTGCCGGTCGACGCCGAAAGCTATGTCCACCGGGTCGGCAGGACGGCGCGCGCCTCGGCCGGCGGTGCCGCGATCTCGCTGTGCGCGCCCGACGAGCGGGGCGAACTGCGAGCGATCGAGCGGCTGCTGCGCCGCGCGCTTCCGGTCGAGGATGGCAACCAGCTCGGGGCCGGCATCCCGGCCGAGACGCCCCGGCTGGCTGCGCAGACGCCAGGCGGGCGACCGCCGAATGGTCACCGCCATGCCGCGCGGCCGAAGAGCCGGCGCGCGGCCTGATCCCCGCATCACCGTAGCGCAAACCGGAGCCCGACACATGGCGAAGGAAGATCTGCTCGAGTTCGAAGGCGTGGTCATGGAGGCGCTGCCAGACGGCCGCTTCCGCGTCCGGCTGGACAACGGCCACGAGGTCGTCGCCTACACGGCGGGACGGATGAAGAAGGCCCGCATCCGTACCCTCGCCGGCGACCGCGTGACCGTCGAGATGACCCCGTACGATCTGGACAAGGGGCGGCTGGTGTTCCGGCACAAGGACGAGCGTTCGATGCCGCCGATGTCGGCGGCGGCGCGGTTCGCGCGCCGGCGCTGACGGGCAGCCCAAGGAACCTCTCGCGGCAGTCTGCGTGCTGCGGTAAAGCGGGCTCATGTTCCGCCCGCCCGCATGGCTGCGCCTCGTTCTGCTCGCGATCGTCGCCTTGGCGATCGCTGTCGCGGCCAGCCATCGCGACGCGCTGCAGGCCGAGGGGCTGAGCGACTTCATCGACGAGCACCCCGGTGCCATGCCGCTGGTCTTCGTGGCGGTTCATGTGTTGGCCTCGCTGGCCTTCATGCCGCGCGGCGTGCTGGCGCTGGCCGCCGGGGGCTTGTTCGGAGTCGCCTGGGGCCTCTTCTGGGCCGTGATCGGGTCGATGGCGGGCGCCATGGCGGGCTTCGCGCTCGCCCGATGGACCAATGGCGGGATGCTCAGGGCCGAGCAGATGCCGCTGGTGGGCGGATTGCTGCAGCAGGCGGAAAACGGCGGCTGGCGGCTCGTTCTCATCACCCGGCTGGTGCCGGTCCTGCCCCATAGTCTCGTCAACTACGCCTATGGCATGAGCCGCCTCACGGGCCGCGACTACGCTCTCGGCTCCTTTCTCGGCATGCTGCCGCAGACCGTCGCCTTCGTGAAACTCGGGCAGGCCGGGACATCGGCCGCGAGCGGCGACCATTTCCTCGGTTCGCTGCTCTGGGGCGCCGGTCTGCTCGCGGCCTCGGCGCTGCTGCCCCGCCTGATCCCCCGGCGATGGCGCAGATGACCGGCGGGATCGCCGACGCGCTTGCCCGACTGGCCGACGGGATACAGACCGACGAGGCCAGCCTGTCGGACATCGTCGCCCGTCTTGGCAGTCGCGGCTATGGTTTCGCCATGTTCCTGCTGGCCGCGCCGAACCTGACGCCGGGGCCCAGCCTGCCGGGCTTCTCGACCATCTTCGGGGTGCCGTTGCTGGTGCTTGCGCTTGGCATGCTGCTCGGCTGGCCCAGCCCGCGGCTGCCGCGCTGGCTCGGAGAGCGGCGGGTCTCGCGGGCGCGTCTGTCGCGGATGATCGGCCTTATGCTGCCCATCGCCGCGCGCGCGGACCGTCTCTTGCGGCCACGCCTGCCCCATGTCGCCGCGGCGCGACGGGTCGTTGGCGCCGCCTTCGTCCTGCTTGCGACGTTGCTGGTCCTGCCTTTTCCCTTCGTCAGCCTCGCCGCTGCGGCTGCGGCGCTCGTTCTCGCGGCCGGGGTGCTGGCCGAGGACGGGCTGGCGGTGGCGCTCGGGCTGGCCGGGAGCCTCGCGAGCGCCATGCTCTATGTGGTGTTCGGCTGGCTTGCCTACGCGGCGCTGGGCGCCGTCTGACCGTCCGGGCGTGCGTCGCGTCGACGCACGCCCGGCTGGCGCCGTCATTGGAAGGCCAGGGCCTGCATGCGCATCAGGCCCTGCATGTAGCCGATCGCATGGGCGCGGCCACGATGGCACCAGTCGCTGTCGCCCTCCATGTGCGGCGAGTGGTCGTCGAGCAGGAAGCCTGTGAAGTTGTTGCGCTTCAGCAGCATGATGACCTCGGCCGGGTCGTAGTTCCCCTCGCCGATGAAGCATTCCGTGAAGTTCGGGACCGTGCCTTTGACGTCCCGGAAATGGACGTAGAAGATGCAGCCCTTGGGGCCGAAGAACTCGATCATGTCGCGAACCGCGCTCTTTCCCCCCATTTCCGAGCAGCAGCCGAGGCAGAGGTCGAGCCCCCAGGACGTGCTGGTCGGGTTCAGGCTCCAGGCGCGCTTGAAGTTCTCAGGCTTGTAGAACAGCCGCGCGACGCCGCCCAGCATCGGCACCGGCGGATCGTCTGGATGAAGGGCGAGCCGCACCCCGGCTTCTTCGGCCACCGGCAGCACGGCCTTGATGAAGTAGGCGTAGTTCGCCCACATCTCCTCCTCCGTGTAGAGCACCTCGCCAGGCTTCGCGAGCGGCATCGCCGACTGCCGCCCCAGACCGGTGGGCAGGAAACGGCGCAGGTCCTCGACGCTGGTCGCCTGCTCGACGACGGCCATGTCGAACTGACGGCAGCCTGCGCCGCCGCGTCCCGGTGCGCGATGGTCCGTGCTCCAGACGGAATTCGGCATGAAGTGGAAGCCGAGGATCGGAATGCCGGCCCGGCCGATGTTGCGCACCGTCCTGCAGTAGTTCTCGATCTGTTCGTCGCGCCCGGGCAGACCCAGCATCGCCTTGTCGTAGAAGTGCACCGGCACGTTCTCGATCGCCTCGATCGGCAGATCGTACGCGCGCGCCTTGTCGACGAGCGCGCGCAGGTCCGCTTCCTCCCAGTGGGTGTCGCCGGGCAGCTTCGGGGTATTGAGCTGGATCCCGCTCGCGCCGATCTGCGCGGCGAATTTCAGCTTGTCCTCGGTGATTTCGTTGAATTGACCGACGCCGATGCGCATGGCAGTTCCTCCGAAGTTGATCCAGGGGCGGTTTCCACGCCTCGATTTCCATCGCTTCGACGGTATCGTCGGCCGGTTCGCGAGGTCAACCACGCGCGGCCTCCCGCGCGGCCGTCGAACGCCGCGCGGCGCTGGAAAAAACGCGTCCTGCCGGGTAACTTCGCCCATCGCCGGAACGGGTGGCTCCAGATGGGCAGCGCCCCCCGGGCGGGGGCGGCCGGATCGGCCATCGAAGGCGCGACATGAACCAGCCGTCCGCAACATCTGGGCGCCACCATTGAACCGGATCGGGACGCCGCGCGGGCCATGCGTACGCTCTATCATCTCTGGTTGAGCCCGTTCTCGCGCAAGGTGCGGATCGCCCTGCGCGAGAAGAACCTGACCTGCGACCTCAAGGTCGAGAAGGTCTGGGAGCGGCGCGAGGACTTCCTGGCCCTCAACCCGGCCGGGACGGTACCGGTGCTGATCGACGAGAACGGCGCGGTGATCGCGGATTCGAACGTCATTTGCGAGTATCTCGACGAAGCCTATCCCGAGATCCCGCTCATCCAGGGGACGGCAGCCGAGCGTGCCGAAACCCGGCGCCTCGCAACCTGGTTCGACCAGCGTTTCTCCCGGGAGGTCTCGGACAATCTCTACCGCGAGAAGATGCTCAAGCGCTTCCTCGGGCTGGGCGAGCCGAACTCCGTCGCGGTCCGTGCGGGCTACGCCAACCTGCGCTATCACCTGGACTATATCGGCTGGCTTGCCGAGCGCCGCCGTTTCCTCGCGGGCGACCAGTTCGGGCTGGCCGACATCGCCGCTGCCGCGCAGCTGTCGACGCTGGATTACATCGGCGACGTGCCGTGGGACGAGTACGAAGCGGCGCGGCACTGGTATGCGCGCATCAAGTCCCGGCCCAGCTTTCGTCCGATCCTCTCGGATCACATTCCGGGCGCGCCGCCGCCACGCCACTACGCCGACCTCGATTTCTGATCCGGCTGCATCAGCGCCGGGTAGGCGGCGGCGCGGCCAGTTCGAGCGCTTCGATCTGAAGCCGGGCGGAGTCGCCCGCAGGCCCATCCGGATCGGTGGCGAGCACCCGGATCCAGGCCGCTCTTGCCTCGTCGTCGCGCCCGGCGAGGCGCGCCAGGATGCCTCTTTCGAGCCAGGCTTCCGGCAGGTCCGGATCGATGGCCAGGGCCCGGGCGATGTCCGCCGCCGCAAGGTTCGTCATGTCTCGCCGGCGGTGGGCGGCGGCGCGCATCGCCAGGGCATCGGCACGGCGCGGCGCGCGGGCGACGACATGGTCGAGGTCGTCGACCGCCTCGCGCAGCGCCCCGGACTCGG
Source organism: Alphaproteobacteria bacterium (assembly GCA_044359885.1). GTDB lineage: Bacteria > Pseudomonadota > Alphaproteobacteria > CACIAM-22H2 > CACIAM-22H2 > CAIOSQ01. The sequence continues at coordinate 6,136 of JBIKLI010000215.1, forward strand.
CGCGCATGCCTGCGCGGTCGATCCGCAGTTCCGGATCGTCGGGCGACAGGGCGATGGCGGCCGAGATCGCCGCCTGCGCGCGTGGCATCTCGCCGGCGCTCTGCCAGGCATGGGCCGCCTGGGCCAGCACCTGCGCCCTGAGCTGCGGCGGACGCAGCCGCAACGCACGCGCCAGGCTCTCCAGTTCCTCGGCCGCGAGCCGTGGATCGCCCCCGTTGAGGAGCGCGAGCGCCGCGCAGTGACGCGCGGCGTCGCCGCCGCCGCGGCCGCGCCATGTCTCGGCTTCGGCAAGCGCCGCAAGCGGTGCGCGTGCCGCTCGCTCCAGGCAGCGCGTATAAGGGTCGACCTCGGTCAGGTCGAAGCCCTGCAGCGGCGCGGGCCGGATCGTCTTCTGGGGCGCGCGTGCGCCGGTCTGCGCCTCGGCAATGGGGATGGGGGCGATGGCGAGCGCGGCGAGGGCGGCCAGGACGGCGAAAGGGCGGGTCATCCCGGCGAGATATAGCCCGGTGGGCGCGCGCGCGCCCGCATCGTGTTGACCCGAACGGATCATCCCCATATCTTTGGATGACCATGTTCTCGTTCCAGATATCGCTGCCGCGCCGCGCTCTCGCCGCCCTGCCCGCGGGTGTGCGACTTATCGGCGGCCGCTGACCAGGCGCCCGCAGCGCCGGTTCTGACGGCCCTCCGGACGGTCTTCGGCGCCGTCCTGTACGCGACACGAATTCCCGAGATCCGAAGGCCATTGGCCGGCGACAGGCCGGCTGGCCGGTCACTCCAGGAACGAAGCCATGTCCAAGCCCAGCATGCCCATCCATAGATATCGTCCCTTCGCCCCGATCGATCTGCCCGACCGTCGCTGGCCGTCTCGCGTCGTCGACAAGGCGCCGATCTGGTGCTCCGTCGACCTGCGCGACGGGAACCAGGCGCTGATCGAACCGATGGGTGCCGAGCGCAAGCGCCGGATGTTCGACCTGCTGGTCAAGCTGGGTTTCAAGGAGATCGAGATCGGCTTTCCGGCCGCGTCGCAGACCGATTTCGATTTTTGCCGCCAGCTGATCGACGAGGGGCTGATCCCCGCCGACGTCACGATCCAGGTCCTGGTCCAGTGTCGCGAGGAGCTGATCCGGCGGACTTTCGATGCGATCCGCGGCGCCCGCACCGCGATCGTCCACATCTACAACTCGACCTCGACGCTGCAGCGCCGGGTCGTCTTCGGTCTCGACCGTCCGGGCATCGTCGACATCGCGGTGAAGGGGACGCGCCTGGTCAAGGATCTGGTGCCGACGCTGCCGGAGACGCGGGTTCGTCTTGAGTATTCGCCCGAGAGCTTCACCGGCACCGAGCTCGAATTCGCTAAAGAGATCTGCGAGGCGGTGATGGACGCCTGGGGGCCGACGCCGGAGGACCCGATCGTCCTCAACCTGCCCTCGACGGTCGAGATGGCGACGCCCAACATCTATGCCGATCAGATCGAGTGGATG
>JBIKLI010000216.1:0-7520 GCA_044359885.1 Alphaproteobacteria bacterium
GCGATGCCGCTCGCGGATTTCCTGGTCGTCACCCTGCCGATCACCCCGGCGACGGAGAACCTGATCGACCGGGCCGCGATCGCGCGCCTGCCGGCGCATTGCGGCATCGTCAATCTGGGCCGGGCCCGGGTGATGGACTACGACGCGATGGTCGAGCGGCTGCGGGCGGGCACGCTCGCCGGAGCCGTGCTCGACGTCTTCAACCCCGAACCGCTGCCGGCGGACTCGCCGCTCTGGGACGTACCCAACCTGATCGTCAGCCCGCATTCCGGGGTCGACGACGGCGCGGTCTATGTCGACCGGGGCCTCGACATCTTCGCCGAAAATCTGCGCCGCCACCTGTCGGGCCGCAAGCTGCGCAATCTGGTCGATCTCGATCGCGGCTATTGAGCCGGCAAGGCGACGGCGAGGAGTTCCAGATCGGGCGTGACGCCGGTCAGTCCATGCGCGAGCCCGGCGGGGACGGTGAAGCAGTCTCCGGCGGCGAGCGCCATCGGCGGCTGGCCTTCGGCCTCCAGCGTCGCGGCGCCGGTCAGCAGGAACATGAACTGCAATTCGCCGTCGTGGTGCCAGCGCGGCGTGGCGCCGGCCCCGCGCGCGCGGATGGCGCGGGCATCGGCAAGGCCGCCGGTCGCGGCCGCCATTCCCGTGTCGCGGGTCTCGAAGCCGGGAAAGCGCCAGGGCTGCCATGACGCCTTCGCCGCCTCGTGGCGCAGGAAGACCTGGCCCGAGAAAACCCGTGCATGGTCGATCCGCGCGTTCGGCAATTCGAGCAGCGGGTCGGCCAGCGTCTCGTGCAGAGCCGGGCAGCCGATCTCGATCACTTCGAGCCCGGCGGAGCTTTCGAGCACGCGATGGCGGATACGGGGCGGCTGCAGCACGCAGTCGCCCGCGCGCATCACGAAATCGGCGCCCTGATCCTCGTAGACGACCCGCACCCAGCCGGCGCGGCAATAGATCATCTGGAAGCGGACCTTGTGGTAGTGGACATAGTCGGGCACCGGGCCACCGCCGGGGATCGCGATCAGGGAGGCGATGAACCGGCCGCCCAGCCGCCCGGGGATCAGGTCGCGATAGCGCATGCCGGCGCGCCCCGTGCCCCAGGCGTCGCCGCCGCGCACGATCACAAGCGCCGGGGCCAGCGACGGCACCGTCACCGGCGGATCGGCGGGAACCACGAGGATGCGCGTGCCGTTGGGCGCGACCGTCTCGCCGGGCGGCGGAACGCCCGCGACGGCGAGGCGCAGCACGCCCGGCGGCGCGGCGCTCGCCCGTTCCAGCCGAAGCCTGACGCCATGGCCGGCGATCACGGCCGTCTCGGGCGAGTCGGCTGGATAGATCGCCTCGACGCGAAAGCCCAGCTGCGCGGTGAAGAAGTCGAGCGTCGCGGCGAGATCGCCTGCGGGCAGGACGATCTCGGCGGCGGCGATGTCCTTGATCATGGTGGCCTCGTTCAACGGGCGAGCTGCGGCAGGTCGCGATAGAGGTCGAGCGCCTCGGGATTGGCGAGCGCCTCGCGGTTCCTGACCGGGCGGCCATGAACGACGTCGCGCACCGCCAGTTCGGTGATCTTGCCCGACTTCGTGCGCGGGATGTCGGCGATCTGGACGATGCGGGACGGGACATGGCGGGGCGTGGTGTTGCGCCGGATCTGGTCGCGTATCCGCCGCTCGAGGGCGTCGTCGAGCGTCAATCCCGGCCGCAGCTTGACGAACAGGATCACCCGGACGTCGCCTTCCCAGTCCTGGCCGACAGCGATCGATTCCAGCACCTCCTCGACCTGCTCGACCTGACGGTAGATCTCGGCCGTGCCGATCCGCACGCCGCCCGGATTCAGGACCGCGTCGGACCGACCATAGATCACCACGCCGCCGCGCGGCGTGATCTCGGTCCAGTCGCCATGCGTCCAGACCCCGGGGAAACGCTCGAAATAGGCGGCGCGGTATCTGGTCCCCTCGGGATCGTTCCAGAATCCGACGGGCATCGAGGGAAAGGGTCTCGTGCAGACGAGCTCGCCCTTCGCGCCCACCGCGGGGCGGCCCGCCTCGTCGAAGACCTCGACCGCCATGCCGAGGCCGCGTTTCTGGATTTCCCCGCGATACACGGGCTCGGTCGGCGCGCCGAGCACGAAGCAGGAGACGATGTCCGTGCCGCCGGAGATGGACGCCAGATGCACGTCGCGCTTCACCTTCGCGTAGACGTAGTCGAAGGATTCGGCGACCAGCGGCGAGCCGGTCGAGGCGATGGTGCGCAGCGCGGCGAGGCCGTGGGTGCGCGCCGGTTCGATGCCGGCCTTGGCGCAGGCATCGATGTACTTGGCCGAGGTGCCGAAGAAGGTGAAGCCGGCGTCGTCGGCGAAGTCGAACAGCGCGTTGCCGTCGGGATGGAAGGGCGAGCCGTCGTAGAGGCACAGCGTCGCCTCGCAGGCCAGCGCCGACACCAGCCAGTTCCACATCATCCAGGAACAGGTGCTGAAATAGAACACCCGGTCGCCCGGGCCGATGTCGGAATGCAGCCTCAGTTCCTTGAGGTGCTGGAGCAGCGTGCCGCCGGCGCCATGGACGATGCATTTCGGCACGCCGGTCGTTCCCGACGAATAGAGGATATAGAGCGGGTGGTCGAAGGGCATGTCGTCGAAGGCGGGCGTCTCGGGCTGGCCGGCGAGGAAGTCCTCCCAGCGCACGGCGTCGGCGATGCCGGAGACGTCCGGGGACGGGTCGGCATATCCGACGACGACGACCCGCGTCACGCTGGGCAGCCGCGGGCGCAGATCGCGCAGCTTGGCGAGGCAGTCATGCGTCCTGCCGGCGTAGTGATAGCCGTCGACGCCGATCAGCACCTTGGGCTCGATCTGGCCGAAACGGTCCACCACGCCCTGGACGCCGAAATCGGGCGAGCAGGACGACCAGACGGCTCCCAGGCTTGCCGCACCGAGCATCGCGATGACCGCCTCGGGCATGTTGGGCAGCTGCGCGGCGACCCGGTCGCCGCGGCCCACGCCGGCCGCGGCCAGGGCGTGGCGCATGCGCGCGACGGCGGCGTTCAGCTCGCGCCAGGTGGTCCGGCGGCGGACCTTGTCCTCGCCGCGGAAGATCAGCGCCACGCCGTCGTCGTTCCGGCGCAGCAGATTGCGCGCGAAATTGAGCCGCGCGTCGGGGAAGAACCGCGCCCCGGGCATGCGGTGGTCGTCGACGATGCCGCGGGCGCCGGGACCGTCGCCGATCACCCCGCAGAAGCTCCAGACCTGCCGCCAGAATGCCGCGCGGTCCTCGATCGACCAGCGCCACAGCGCGTCGTAGGTCGAGAGATCGCGGCCGCTGGCGGCCCCGGCGGCGCGCGCGAAGGCAGTGATGGTCGCTGCGGCGCGCCGTTCCGGCGACGGCGCCCAGAGCATCTCCGGTCGGGTGTCCATGGGGCGGGGGCCTCGCTGTTGCCGGGCGATCATGGCGCAGCGTCGCGCGGCCGTGAAGACCGGGCTTCCGCCGCGCGCGGGCCGCAGGGCCGAATCGCGGAATAGCGCTGGTCAAGCCCCGTGCCGCGCGACAGGCTCGAGGCACGATGCCTGCTCCCGATGCCCTGGCGCATGCCTGGGGCCGCCTGCGACCGACGCCGCGCGGCGTGCTCTGGATGATCTTCGCCTGCGTCACCTTCTCGTGCATGGGCGCGACCGCGCGCCACCTGACCGGGTTCCTGCCGCCGGAGGAACTGGTCTTCTTCCGCAACGCTCTCGCGCTCGCGTGGATGACGCCCTGGATCCTTCGGGTCGGCTTCGCCGGTCTGCGGACCACCCATTTCCGCATGTATGCCGGACGGTCGGCACTCGCCTTCCTGTCGATGCTGTGCTGGTTCACGGCGCTGGCCAGCCTGCCGCTCGCCGAGGCGATCGCGCTGGGCTTCACGCAGCCGCTCTTCGCGACCGTGCTGGCGGTGCTGCTGCTGGGCGAGGTCGTCCGGCTGCGACGCTGGACCGCGACCGTCGTCGGCTTCCTCGGCGCGATGGTCATCCTGCGTCCGGGGATCGAGGCGGTGACCTTCGCCCATGCCCTGGTGCTTCTGTCGTCGGCCGCCGGGGCGGTGACCGCCGTCCTGGTCAAGCAGCTGACGCGCACCGACGACCCCAGCACGATCGTCACCTACATGACGCTTCTGGCCACGCCCTTCGCGCTGCTGATCGCGCTGCCCGGCTGGATCTGGCCCGATGCCTGGACATGGTTCTGGCTGGTCGCGCTCGGGCTTCTGGGCACCGTCGCCCATCAGGCCTCGACCCGTGCGATCCGCCATCTCGACGCCTCGCTGGTCGCGTCGCTCGATTTCATGCGGCTGCCGATGGTCGCCGCGCTGGCGTTTCTCGCCTTTGGCGAGATCCCCGACCGCTGGACCTGGATCGGGGGCGCGATGATCGGCATGGCCTCGATCTACATCGCGCATCGCGAAGCGCAGCTGGCCCGGCAGCGTCTCGCCGCCGGGCGCGAGACATCCTAGGCGGACGGGCAGGCGCGGGAGACGGACGGTGCCAACGAGGTCGCCCTCGTCACGGGCGGGGGATCGGGTCCCGGTGCGGGAACGGCGCGCTGGTGGAATCCGTCTGCGAGGCGCCGATGCTGGATGGCCGGATCACCTGCCCCGACGGCGCGATCCGGACGGGGCCGCGTTGAAATCGCGCGGGTGACCTGCGCCATGCGCAGGATCGACGCAGGTGCGCCTGCCCTATCCTGGCCCGGACGTCACCTTCACGCGCCGGAGCCCGGCCCATGACCCCGATCGCAGCCGCGCCGCGCCTGCACTACGCCTGGATCGTCGCCGCCGTGGCCTTCGCCATGCTGCTCGTCGCCGCGGGCATCCGCGCCTCGGTCGGCGTACTCATCCTGCCGCTGGAGCAGGAATTCGGCTGGTCGCGCGCGACGATCTCGACCGCGGCGGCCCTGTCGATCTTCTTCTACGGCTTCACCGGCCCCTTCGCGGCCGCGGCGGTGCAACGCTTCGGCGTCGTGCGCACCCTCGTGGCGGCGCTGCTGCTGCTCGCCGTCGCGACAGCCGCGAGCCTGGCCATGACCCGCCCCTGGCAGCTGATGGTCACCTGGGGCCTGATGGTCGGGATCGGCGCCGGCATCGTGTCGCTGCCGCTGGCGACGACGATCGTCGATCGCTGGTTCGTTCGGCATCGCGGGCTGGTCGTCGGATTGCTCACCGCGGCGATGGCGGCGGGCCAACTCGTCTTCCTGCCGTCGCTCGCGCTGCTGGCCGAACAGGGTGGCTGGCGTCCGGTGGCGCTCGCGGTGACGATCTGCTCCGGCGTCGTCGCGCTTGCCGCGTTCCTGCTGCGCGAATTTCCCGCCGACAAGGGATTGGCGCCGCTGGGCGGCACGCGGATCGAGCCGCGCCTGGCGCCCAGCCGGGCCAATCCGCTGGTCGCCGCCGTCGCGACGCTCGGCGAGGTCCGCGCCTCGCGCGATTTCTGGCTGCTGGCGGCCACGTTCTTCGTCTGCGGGCTGTCGACCAGCGGCCTCGTCGCCACCCACTTCATTCCCTACTGCTTCGACAACGGGATCCCCGAGACCCGGGGTGCGGCGCTGCTCGCCTTCATCGGCGTGTTCAACATCCTGGGGACGACGCTGTCCGGTTGGCTGACCGATCGCTTCGACTCGCGCTGGCTGCTGTTCTGGTATTACGGGCTGCGCGGGCTGTCGCTCGTCTGCCTGCCGTTCAGCGGCTTCGACGCGGTCAGCCTGACGGTGTTCGCCGTCTTCTATGGCCTGGACTGGATCGCGACCGTGCCGCCGACGGTGCGGCTGACCGGCGACATCTTCGGCAAGGAGCGTGCGGCGGTCGTGTTCGGCTGGCTGCTCGCGGTCCACCAGGTCGGCGGCGCGCTGGCGGCGTTCGGCGCCGGCTACATGCGTACGGCGCTCGAGACCTATCTGCAGTCCTTCGTCCTTTCGGGCATCGCCTGCCTCGTGGCCGCGATCCTGGCGCTTGCGATCCGGCGTGCGGGCGCATCGCCCGCTGCCCCTTCGCCTGCCGTTGCCTGAGCGGTCACGGGCCGGGGGCGATCTTGTCGATGAACGCCGCCAGGGCGACGTCGCGTGCGCTGAGACCGCCCGCGTCATGTGTGGTCAGAACGATCTCGACACGATTGTAGACATTGCTCCATTCCGGGTGATGGTCGAGCTGTTCGGCCTTCATCGCCACCCGGGTCATGAAGGCGAACGCGGCCGAGAAGCCGTCGAAGACCAGCCGGCGCCGGATCGCATCGCGCTCCGGCACCGTCTGCCATAGGGGCAATGCCGCCAGCGCCTCGTCCCTTGCGCGTCCCGTCAGCTTCTCCGCCATCCGCCTTCTCCCGTCCGTGGCGACCGGCTAATGTCGCGGCCGCTGATCCATGACACGTTTCTCGGCTCCACCATCGCTCGCGGATCTCGAGGTCATCGCCCTCGAGGAACGCGATCGTCTGCCCGAACCGTTCCGCGCCATGGTCGCCGATGTGCCGGTCCTGATCGAGGATTTCTGCACCGACGAGGATGTGCTCGCCGAACTTGGCCTCGAGAATCCCTGGGATCTCTCGGGTCTCTACAGCGGCACGGCCGAGCCCCACAAGACCACCGGCCATGTCGCTCGGGATACCGACCGGATCTTCCTGTTCCGCCGGCCGCTGCTCGACGAGTGGTGCGAAACGGGCGTCGATCTGCGCGAACTCGTCCGCCATGTGCTGATCCACGAGATCGGCCATCATTTCGGCTTCTCCGACGACGACATGGACGCCATCGAGCAGGCCGGCTGACCGTTCAGGCCAGGGGCGGCGGGAAGCTGTCCAGCAGGAAACCCGCGCCCAGGGCATCGTCCGGTTCGAGCCGGAACACCGCCTCCCCGCTGTAATGCGCCCGCCCGGCGACGCGGATCGTCGTCGTGTCGACGCGGCCCAGCATTCCGGTCGCGACCACCTCGCCGGTGAAGCAATGGCCAGTGGCGCCGGCGAAGCGCATGGAGGCGCCGATGCCGATGTCGCCGCGCGCATGGGCCAGCGCCATGCGGGCCGTGACGCCGCTGCCGGTCGGGCTGCGGTCGATCTGGCCGTCGCCGAAGACGCAGAGATTGGCGCTGGTCCGGTCGGCGCCCGGCATGACGTCGTCGGTCAGTATCGTGCCGTAGAGAAAGCCGAGATCCGGTTCCGACGGATGGGCGATCGCCACCGTCTTGCGGACCGCTTCGGTGATGCGGCAGGCAGCCTCGCGCAGCGCCGCGATCCGGCCGCCGATCAGCGCATGCCCGATCCGGCTGGCCGGCAGGATGGCGTAGAAGGCCCCGCCATAGGCGATGTCCAGCCGTACCGCGCCGAGCCCGTCGACCGCGACCTCCAGATCGCGGGCGAAGACGAAGGCGGGCACGGAGTCGAATGCGACGTCGCCGGTCCGGCCGTCGGGGCCGATGGCGACCGTGACCTTCACCACCCCGCACGGGCATTCGAGACCGAAACGCGTCGCCGGTGCCGTCGCCGGCACCAGACCGCGCTCGACGGCGAAGCG
>JBIKLI010000217.1:0-7517 GCA_044359885.1 Alphaproteobacteria bacterium
GTCGCCGGCCGAGATCGCCGAGCGGGTCGAGGACATCCTGGCCCGGGTCGGCTTTCCCGATCCGCGCCGCGCGATGCGCACATATCCCTTCGAGCTCTCGGGGGGACTGCGGCAGCGCGCGGTGATCGCCATGGCGCTGATCTGCCGGCCGTCGCTGGTGATCGCCGACGAGCCGACGACCGCGCTCGACGTCACCATCCAGGCCCAGATCCTGAAGCTGCTCCACGACCTGCAGCAGAGCCTTGGCATGGCGGTGCTGCTGATCACCCACGACCTCGGCGTGGTCGCCAACATGGCCGAGGAGGTGGTGGTCATGTATCGCGGACGGGTGATGGAATCGGGGACCCGCGACGACCTGCTTCGCCGCCCCGAGCATCCCTATCTGAAGGCGCTGTTGCGCGCCGTGCCGCGCTTCGACATGAGGCCCGACGAGCGTCTGACCCCGCTGCGCGAGATCAAGCCGGAGACCGGCCACCTGCTGGCGGCGCGCGAGGCCTGGCCACCCGGCGCCGACGCGGCGGGGCCGCTGCTGTCGGTCCAGTCGCTGTCGCGCAGCTTCGTGATCCGCAAGGGCGGCTTCTTCGAGCCCAAGACCGAGAACCGCGTGCTTGCGGTCGACGACGTCAGCTTCGAGCTCCGCCGCGGCGAATGCCTGGGCCTGGTGGGCGAGTCGGGCTGCGGCAAGACCACCGTGTCGAAGATGATCCTGCGGGCGCTGTCGCCGGACGGCGGCAAGGTGCTGTTCAACGACCGCGGCACGATCCGCGACGTCCATGCGATGGGCCAAGAGGATCTGTTCGCCTTCCGCCGGCGCATCCAGTTCGTCTTCCAGGACCCTTACGCTTCGCTCAATCCGCGCATGACCGTCTACGACATCATCGCCGAGCCGCTGGTCATCCACGGCATCGGCGACGCGGCGTACCGGCGCGAGATGGTGATGGAGCTCATGAAGCTGGTCGGGCTCGACGCGCGCTGGACCAACCGCTATCCGCATTCCTTCTCCGGCGGCCAGCGCCAGCGCATCGGCATCGCCCGGGCGCTGGCGCTGAAGCCGGACCTGCTGCTGTGCGACGAGCCGGTCTCGGCGCTGGACGTCTCGATCCAGGCCCAGATCCTCAACCTGCTCAAGGACCTCAAGCAGCAATTCGGCCTGACCTATCTGTTCGTCTCGCACAACCTGGCGGTGGTCGACTACATCGCCGACCGGATCGCGGTCATGTGCCGCGGCCGGTTGGTCGAGATCGCGCCGCGCGCGGCGCTGTTCAAGCAGCCCGTGCATCCCTACACCCGCGCACTGCTGGCCGCGGTGCCCGATCCGGATCCCGACCGCCGGCTCGATCTGGGCGCGCTGATGGAGGGCCGCGCATCGCGTCCCGAGGACTGGCCGCTGCCCTTCAGGCTGGACGGCACGGCACCGGCGGGGCTGATCGATCTGGGCGGGGGCCACATGGTACGTGCGCGTCAGGGCGCGGATCCGGCCTCGATCCTGCCGCGGAGCGCGGCGTGAGCCGGCTGCATCCCGCGGCGCTCGGGCTCGCCATCGCCTGCCTCGCCGGCGCGCCCGCGCCGGCCCAGGTCGACAGCCCGGCGCTGGCCGCGGACGTCGCCGCCGGCCGCCTGCCGCCGGTCGCCGAGCGGCTGCCGCGCACGCCGCTGGTCCATGCGCCCGGCGGCGATTTCCAGCCCGGCCGCCATGGCGGGGAGATGCGGCTGATCATGGGCCGATCGCAGGACGTGCGCATGATGGCCGTCTACGGCTATGCGCGGCTGGTCGGCTACAACGCGCGCTTCGAGCTCGAGCCCGACATCCTCGCCTCGATCGAGAATATCGAGGAGCGGATCTTCACCTTTCGCCTCCGCCCCGGCCATCGCTGGTCGGACGGGCATCCCTTCACCAGCGAGGATTTCCGCTACTGGTGGGAGGACGTCGTCGGCAACCGGCAGATCTCGCCCTCGGGCCCGCCGCAGGTCCTGCTGGCCGATGGCCGTCCGCCGGAAGTGACCTTCCCCGACGCCCATACCGTGCGCTTCGTCTGGGACCGGCCCAATCCCTATTTCCTGCCGGCGCTGGCCGGCGCGGCGCCGCTCTATGTCTACCGGCCTGCGCACTACCTCCGGCAGTTCCACCAGAAATACGCGGACAGGGCGAGACTCGAGGAGCGGGTGCGCACCGAGCGGATGCGCAACTGGGCACAACTGCACAACCGCCTCGACAACATGTACCGCAACGACAACCCGGACCTGCCGACGCTGGAGCCGTGGATCCTGCAGACGCGCCCGCCGGCCGAGCGTTTCGTGTTCGTGCGCAACCCGTTCTTCCACCGCGTCGACGCGAACGGACTGCAGCTTCCCTATGTCGACCGGGTGACGATGGCGATCTCCGACGCCAAGCTGATCCCGCTCAAGGTCAACGCGGGCGAGGCCGACCTGCAGGCGCGCGGCCTCGCCTTCAACAACTACACCTTCCTGCGCCAGGCCGCGCGGCAGGGCGCCTTCGACGTGCGTCTCTGGGATACCGCCAAGGGCGCGCAGCTGGCGCTCTACCCGAACCTGAACGCCGAGGACCCCGTCTGGCGGCGGCTCAACCGCGACCCGCGCTTCCGCCGGGCGCTGTCGCTGGCGATCAACCGGCGCGAGATCAACCAGGTCGTGTTCTTCGGCCTGGCGCTGGAAGGCCACAACACCGCGCTGCCGGCGTCGCCGCTGCACGACCCCGCCCAGCGCGCGGCGCACTTCGACCTCGCCGAGGCGAACCGGCTGCTCGACGAGATCGGGCTCGAGCGCCCCAGCCGGCGCGGCCTGCGCCGCCTGCCCGACGGCCGCCCGCTCGAGATCATCGTCGAGACCGCCGGCGAGGACACCGAGCAGACCGACGTCCTGCAGCTGATCCACGACAGCTGGCTGGAGGCCGGGATCAAGCTCTTCATCAAGCCCTCGCAGCGCGAGTATTTCCGCAACCGCGTCTTCGCCGGCAAGTCGGTGATGACCATCTGGGGCGGGCTGGAGAACGGCCTGATCTCCCCGTCCACCTCTCCCGAGGAGTTCGTTCCCCTCAGCCAGCAGCAGCTGCAATGGCCGCGCTGGGGGCAATATGTCGAGACCGGCGGGCGCTCCGGCGAGGCGATCGACGACCCCGCCGCGCGCGAGCTGCTGGGGCTCAACGACGCATGGCGGAACGCCTACGACGAGGCCGCGCGCGTCGCCGCGTGGCGGCGGATCCTCGCCATCCACGCCGAGCAGATCTTCTCGATCGGGCTGGTGGCGAATGTCCGCCAGCCGGTCGTGGTGTCGACGCGTCTGCGCAACGTGCCGCGCACCGGCATCTACAACTGGGATCCGGGTGCCTTCTTCGGCATCTACCGGCCCGACTCCTTCTGGTTCGCCGAGCCGCAGCGCGCGGCGACGGCCCGGCCCTGAGCGGCACGCCATGCTCGTCTATCTCGCGCGCCGCCTGCTGGTGATGATCCCGACCCTGGTCGCGATCAGCGCCATCGTCTTCTTCATCATCCAGCTGCCGCCGGGCGACTACCTGTCGACGATGGTCGAGGAACTTCTGGCGCAGGGCGAGAAGCCCGACGGCGATCGCATCCGCATGCTGCGCGAGCAGTTCGGCCTGGATCGGACGCCGCTGGAGCAGTACCTGCACTGGGCGGGAGGTCTGCTGGTCGGCGACCTCGGCTGGTCTTTCGAGTACAACCTGCCGGTCTCGCAGGTGGTGGGCGAACGGCTGGTGATGAGCTTCCTGCTGGCCTTCGCGGCGACGCTGTTCACCTACATCGTCGCCTTCCCGATCGGCATCTATTCGGCGGTGCGTCAGTACTCGCCCGGCGACTATGCGCTGACCTTCGTCGGCTTCATCGGGCTGGCCACGCCCAGCTTCCTGATCGCGCTGGTCGTGCTGCATTTCTCCAATGTCTGGTTCGGCACCCCGGTCGGCGGCCTCTACGACCCGGCCTTCGCCGAGCAGCCCATGAGCTGGGCCAAGTTCGTTTCGGTCCTCGGCCATATCTGGATCCCGATCGTGGTCATCGGCCTCTCCGCCACCGCCGAGATGATCCGCCAGCTGCGCGCCAACCTGCTCGACGAGCTGCAGCGGCCCTATGTCGTCACCGCCCGGGCCAAGGGCCTGACCGAGCGCCGGCTGCTTTTCAGGTATCCGCTGCGCATGGCGCTCAACCCCTTCATCGCCGACATCGGGTCGATCCTGCCGAAGCTGATCTCCGGCTCGGCGATCGTCGGCGTGGTCCTGTCGCTGCCGACCAACGGTCCGATGCTGCTGCGCGCGCTGCAGTCGCACGACATGTATCTCGCCGGCTCCTTCCTGATGATCGAGGCGGTGCTGGTGGTGCTGGGGATCCTGATCAGCGACATCGCGCTGGCGCTGCTCGATCCGCGCATCCGGCTGGGCGCAGGGTCCGAGAAATGAGCCAGCCTCTTCCGCACCGCGTCGACGACCGGCCCTTCGACCCGCAGCAGAGCGAGCGCCTGAGCCCGGAGCTCGAGCGCTTCTACATGTCATCGCAATGGCGGATGATGTGGCTGAAGCTGCGCCGTCACCGCCTGGCCGTGCTGTCCGCCGGCGTCCTCGCCGCGCTCTATGCCATGATCCTGGTGGCCGAGATCCTGGCTCCCTACAATCCCAACACGCGGCATACCGAGTTCATCTATGCGCCGCCGCAGTCGGTGCATCTGTTCCACGAGGGGCGCTTCGTAGGTCCCCACGTGCTCGGCTACGACCGTTCGCTCGACATGGACACGCTCAAGCGCGTCTACACGCCGAACCCGGAAAAGGTGGAGCGGCTGCGGTTCTTCTGCTTCGGCGACTCCTATCGCTTCTGGGGGCTGGTCGAGGGATCGTTCCACCTGGTCTGCCCGGCCGAAGGCGGGCATTTCTTCTGGCTCGGCACCGACCGGCTCGGCCGCGACATGCTGAGCCGGATCATTTCCGGAGCGCGCGTCTCGCTGACCATCGGCGTCGTCGGCGTCGCGATCAGCTTCCTGCTGGGCATCGTGCTCGGCGGGCTGGCCGGTTATTACGGCGGCTGGGTCGACGCCACGATCACGCGGGCGATCGAGATCATCCGCTCCTTCCCGAAGCTGCCGCTGTTCATGGCGCTGTCGGCGGCGCTGCCGATCTGGCTGCCGCCGATCTGGGTCTATTTCGGCATCACGCTGATCGTCGGCCTGATCGACTGGACGGGGCTGGCGCGCGCGGTGCGCTCGAAGCTGCTGGCGCTGCGCGAGGAGGATTTCTGCACGGCGGCCGTCCTGATGGGCGCGAGCCCGCGGCGCATCATCGGCCGCCATCTGCTGCCCAGCTTCATGAGCCATCTTGTGGCGGTAGCGACGCTCAACATCCCCGAGATGATCCTTGCCGAGACGGCGCTGTCGTTCCTCGGGCTGGGGCTGCGGCCGCCGGTCACCTCGTGGGGCGTGCTGCTGACAGAGGCGCAGAACATCAACGCCGTCGCGCTCTATCCCTGGCTGCTGCTGCCCATCGTGCCGGTCGTCGTCACCGTCCTCGCCTTCAACTTCCTGGGCGACGGGCTGCGCGACGCGGCGGATCCCTACAAGTGAGCGCCGCTCAGGCGCGCTCGAGCCACAGGCTGGTCTCGAACGCGCCTTGCGGCAGGGTCAGCGCCGAGAGCGGGCTTGCGGCCAGCGTCGCGGCAAGCCGGGTCGCGACGTAGCGCGAGCTCCACAGGATGCGCCAGCCGCCGCCCAAGAGCATCGCCGCAAGCGCGTTCTGCTCGTTGTAGCCCCGCCAGGCCCAGTCCGCAGGATAGGCGTCGGGCAGGAACACGTCGTGGACATGGACGAGCGCGCCGGCGGGCAGCGCCGCCATGGCGCCGTTGAACAGCAGGTCGACGTCGCTGCCGGGCATCAGGACATGGCTGGAATCGACGAACAGCACGTCGCCGGCGCCGAGCGCCGCGAACAGCGCGGGATCCGCGCGCTGCACGGTCCGGCGCAGGATCTGCACGCCGAGGCCGGCGATGTCCGCGCGCGGCTCGGGATCGATGGCGAGGATGCGCGTCCCGAGCCCCGCGTCGGCGACCGCCCGCGCCATCACCCGCGTCGAATGACCGGACCCGACCTCGACGACCCTCGCGGGACGCCGGGTGCGCAGGATCGTGTAGGCGGCGACCGCGTCGAGCCTCGGAAACCAGTCCTGCTCGAAGCGCGGCGCCGGCGGCGGCCCACCGAAGCGGGCGAAGTCGGCCATCCATCCGCCGGCTGCCGACAGCAACGCCGCCATCGTCGGACGCGCCGCGGCGAAGACGGGCTCGAGCGCCGGATAAAGCGCCGGCGGGACGGCATCGCCGGCATGGCGATGCGGAACGAACCAGCCGCGCGGCCGGCCGCACAGCGTGGCGAGGCCCAGACCGAAGCGCCGCAGCGCGTCGCGCGTCATGCCGCCCGGTTCATGGAACCAGCGTCATCCCTTCCATCGCGACGACAGTGCCCGGGCGCATCTCCTCGGCGGAAGCGGCGATCTCGTCCATCCGGGCGTCGTCGTTGGAGGGATCGTGGTGGAAGATCGCCAGGCGGTGGACGTTGGCCTCCTCGCAGATCCGGATCCCCTCCTCCCAGGTGGAGTGGCCCCAGCCGATCTTCGACCCGAACTGCGCGTCGCTGTAGGTGCAGTCGTAGACCAGCAGATCGGCGTCGCGCACGAGATCCATCACGGCCTGGTCGCGCCGTCCGGGTACATGCTCGGTGTCGGTGACGTAACAGATCGATTTTCCGGCGTGGTCGACGCGATAGCCGGTCGCGCCGTTGGGATGGTTCAGGACGGCGGTGCGCAGCACCAGGCCGCGGCCGAGATCGAGCGGCGTGCCGCCGACGAAATCGTTCAGCTCGCGCGCGGCGACGAGATTCGCCATCGGCACGGGGAAGAACGGATCGCGCATCAGCTCCGAGACGATGCCGCGCAGCGTATGGCCAGGCAGGAGATGACCCGCCCAGAGCCGGAAGTTGTGCGCGGGGTTGTAGACCGAGCTGAAGAACGGCAGGCCGCAGATATGGTCGAAATGGGTGTGCGAAAAGACCAGGTCGGCGTCGACGGCGCCGAGGCGGTCGAGCTTGGCGCCCAGCCGGCGCAAGCCGGTGCCGGCATCGAGGATCACGAGCCGGCTGCCGACGCGCAGTTCCAGGCATGGCGTGTTGCCGCCGTAGCGCATGGTGTCCGGACCGGGACAGGCGATCGAGCCCCGCACGCCCCAGAATGTGACCGAAAGGGCCGGCATTTCACCCTCCTCCTGTAGCCAGACGATAGCCGCCCGGCGCCGTCAGCAGCATCGTGGCGGCTGTCGCGTCGCCCTCCAGCTTTTGCCTCAGACGATAAACATGCGTCTCCAATGTATGCGTATTCACGTCGGCGTTATAGCCCCATATCGAGCCCAGCAGCGCCTCGCGCGAAACGACCGCGCCGCCCGCGCGATGCAGCAGGCGCAGGATGGCGGTCTCCTTGTCGGTCAGCCGGACCCGCACCCCGCTGCGGGCATCGATCAGCA
>JBIKLI010000218.1:0-7509 GCA_044359885.1 Alphaproteobacteria bacterium
AGCGCCGCAGACTGCACGAGGTCGCGCCGCCCGGCGAGCATGCCGGATGCCTGGGGCCCACCGATCGCCTTGCCGCCGGAAAAGCAGACCAGATCCGCTCCCTGATCGATGAAGCGCCGCAGATTGGCGGCGGGCGGCATCTGGCCTGCCGCATCGACGATCACCGGCAGCTTGTGTCGTCGCGCAACCGCGACGATCTCGGACAGTGCCGGTTCCGAGTTGCGCTGCGCCAGCCAGAACAGCGCGACGGTCGCGGGGGAAATCGCGGCTTCGTATTCCCAGGGTTCCGCATCGCGGACGCCGGCACCGGAGAACCGGTCGGGAATCCCGACCTCGACGAGCTTCGCGCCAGCCTGACGCAGCGACCGGTCGTAGAAGTTGCGCTGGCTGCGCGCCATCACGATCTCGTTCGGCATGCCATCCGTGTCGGGCAGCCGGTTCATCCGGGAGAGATCCATGCGTGCCAGGCAGGCCGCGGCGGCCAGCATGAGCGCAGCCGCGGCGCCCGCCGTCGCCAGCCCCGCTTCGGCGCCGGTCGCGCGCGCGATCGCCTCGCTCGCGCGCCCCTGGAGATCCAGGATCTGGACGCAGGCGCCCGATGCCTCCGCCATCGCAGCGGCGACTTCGGGGCGCATGGGATTTCCGGACAAACGCGTCGAGGGTCCGGCGGCGTTCACGATGACCGGAACGCCAAGACGGTCGTAGATCGTCGAGTTGATCATCCTGCCCCCAGTGGATCGGGATCGAGCGGCCAGAGTGGACGACGCACGCCCTTGTAGGTCGCGGTCGCGTAGTCGATCGGCGATGGTCCGGGCGCGGCCGCCCGGATCACCTCCGCCGCGATCGGACCATACGCGGCATGGAAATGGTTGTGCGACTTGAGGACCACGACGTGGCGGGACCGGGGATCGATACCGAGCCCCGTGAACAGGTCGGTGCCCAGCGCCTGCGTACGTTTCGAACAGAGCACGACGTCGATGCCGGCGACGCTGATGGCCGCCGCGTCGCCCAGATGATCGATCGCGCCGCCGAAACTCTGGGTCGCGTCCGGCGCGAGCGCCGTGACCGTCACGGCCGCATCGACCGGTTCTCCCGAATTCGGCCCCATCTTGGCGCCGAACCGAAGCGGCAGATCCGCGCCGACGCCGGCGGAGAAGCACATGCGCACGGCCATGGGATCCCAGAGGGGGCCAAGACAGGCCGAACGCGCGCCACGCGACAGCAGCAGCTTCAGGATGAAGGTCGAATCGCCAGGGCTGCCGGCGCCGGGATTGTCGGCGCTGTCGGCGATCACCACGGGCCCCTTGGCGCTCGCCAGCGCCCGATCGACCGCGGCCTCGATGGTGTCGAAGCGCAGCGCGATCTCGGCGCGCATCGCATAGAGTTCGCGCCCGAGCCTTTCGGCGAGTGCGTCGCCTGCGGCCTTGCGGTCGTCGGTCACCACCAGGACCTTGTACGTGGTCTCCGGAAGATCGGCGAGGGCGAAGCAGTGGCCGATCGACACCGAAAGGATGCCGTCGCGTCCCTCGAGCGCCTTCACGCGCCGCACGAAGCCCGCGAGGGGCTCGCGGTTTGTCGGCGAGGACAGGATCATGCGGCAATCGAACACCGACATCACCGGCCGGACCCGGCCCTGCGCCGCCCGGGCGGCCATCTCGACGAGTTCTTCGGCCCGTTCCATGAAGTCGGTATGCGGCGTTTCCTTGTAGCAGACGAGGATGTCGGCCGACCCGAGCATCGCCGGCGTGATCGTGCCATGGGGGTCGAGCTCGGCGCCGATGACGCAGCTCCCGCCCACGATCGCGCGCGCGCGGGCCAGCAGGTCGCCCTCGCAATCGTCGTAGCCGGTCGCCATCATGCCGCCATGCAGCCCGAGGACGACCATGTCGAGCGGCATTGCCGCGCGTATCTGCGCGAGGATCTCGTCGCGGAGCTGCTCGTAGACCGTGCGCACCACCCGCCCCGCCGTCGTCGCCGTCGCGCAGAGCCCCTCGATCAGCGTCCAGCCTTCGGCGGCGGCCCGGCGGCGCGCAACCCAGAGCGGGGCGGTCGAAATCGTCGGGTATGGCGGGTGTTCGCCGGGCGGCGCGTAGAGGCGGTCGCGGAAATCCTGCATGCCCGTGAGAAGCGGCGATGCCGGGTTGGTCTCGGCCGCGAGCGTGGCCGTGAAGACGCGCATCATTCCTGCTCCGCTCTGGATCGCCGCCATGGCGACGGAACTGTCCGGCGTCCGGGGGCCCGTTTCATCGCGCCAGACGCGTGTTGATCGCCTTGCCCGCTTCGAAATCGGGGGAAAACCCGTCGTCCCATGGATACAGCGGCCGGCTGATGTTCGTCCATGGGAGCCGACGCAGGTTGTGGGTCTGCGGTCCTGGCGCGTCCACAAGGAACGCCGTCGCGCCCGGGTAGGCCTTTACGTAGTTTCCGACGGTCTTCGAAACGATGAACTTGAAGCCGCGCACGTCCAGGCCTGCGCCGACGAACTGCTCGTCGCCGTACTCGTAGCTGGAAACCGAACAGCAGACCACCCGCGCCCCGCCGATGCGCAGCACGGCGGCCTGTCCCATGCTCGCCGTGACACCCTTGGCGATGCCCATCGCATAGGTGAAGCGCCCGTCGCAGAGCGCTTCGACCCGGGCGCTCGCCTGGACGGGGGCGCCGTACATCGGCGTGATCTTGTTCCCGATCCGCGCCTCGATCGTGGCGCCGATGCCTGCGGCGCGCGCCTGCTGCACCGTCTCGGCATCGTTGACGAGGATCGCGGAGGCCGCGTCCGGCGCGATCGCCAGGAGCGACGCGAGCACCGCAGCGCTGTCGCCGGCGGCACCGCCGCCGACGCAGTCGCCGGCATCGACGAGGATGACCGGCGCGTCGGGAACCTCCAGCCCGCGCCGGATCGCGTCCTCGATCGGCACAAGGTCGACCTCGAAGCGGTGGCGTCGCTCCCATCCCGCCCGGGCGATCGCAAGCGCGGCGCGATCGGCGGCGCCGGCGTCGCCGTCGGCGATCGCCACGCCGCGGAAGCCGATATCGGGCCCATCGAACTTGGAGAAGGTGGGGAAGTAGCTGGCCGAGACGACCGTTCCCGCGCTCTCGAAGCCGCGCGCCAAGTCGAAGATGTCGGACATCGGCCGGGCGCTGGTGATCTGGCGTACGCCGGGGATCATCATCGGCGCCTTGCGCATCGCCATGACCGGACGGATCTCGCCGGCGAGGGTGCGCAGCAGCAGTCCGATCGCGCGCCCGCCCGTCTCGTACGTGTCGTCATGCGGGTAGAGCTGGTAACCGACGATCAGGTCGGCCAGCGCCACCATGCGGGGGGTGACATTGGCATGAAGATCGCAACTGACCGCGATCGGTACGTCGCCGGCCAGTTCGCGGACAGCCGCAAGGATGTCGGATTCGGCGTCCTGGCTGGTCTCGGTCATCATCGCGCCGTGCAGGGCGAGATAGATCCCGTCCACCCGGCCGGCGGTGCGCAGCGGCGCCAGCAGCCTCTCGCGCAGGACCTCCCAGTCCTCGCCCCGCAGAACACCGCCCGCCATGCCGTGTGCGGCGTAGAGCGGCACGGGCTCGGCGTCGCTTGCGACCAGTGCGGCGATGGCGCCCGCCATCTCCGTGCGCGTGTCGCGCAGCCCGGTGATCAGAGCCTCGCCGGCGAGGCTGTAGGTCTTCTCGAAATCGGCGACGGTCGTCGGACGGGGGGCGAAGGTGTTCGACTCCAGCATCAGCGACCCGATGGCGATGCGCTTCGTCATGCGGATCCTCCTGGCACGTCCTGCGCCTCTGGCCGCGGCGGGCCGTCCGCGTCGTGCGCCGCCGCCCGCCTGCCGCGGTCGATGGCAAGAAACTCGGCGCGGCGGCGAGACAATTTCGGGAGCCCCCGTTTCGTCGCCGGGTTTCGATCGCCCAGCCTAGCGATGATATTTTCCTCTGCGGCGCCGTCAAGCACCGTGGCCGTCGCCGCTTGACCGCGACGCATCGGCGCGATGGAGTGTGGCGCGCAATCCGCCGCGCAGCCGCGGCATGGGGAGAGATCGCTGCCATGAACCCAGCCTCGCCGGCCCGTCCCGGCGCAAACGCCGACCCTTTCGACGCGTTGGGCGTGCGCAGCTTCATCAACTGCTGCGGATCGCGCACGATCTACGGCGGCAGCCGGATGCCGGATGCCGTGATCTCGGCGATGGTGGCGGCGTCGCAGCGTTTCGTGAACCTGCCCCAGCTCTTCGAAGCTGCCGGGCGGCGCATCGCCGAACTGGTCGGCGCCCCGGCGGCGCTGATCGCGTCGGGCGGCTCGGGCGCGTTGTTCGTCGGCGCGGCAGCCGCGGCGACGCTCGGCGATCCTGAGCGCATCGCCGGTCTGCCGCGCATCGACTGGCCTCGGCGCTTCATCGTCACGCCGCGCGGCTCGCGCTTCTCCTATGATCATGCGATGCGCGCCACCGGGCTTGAGATCGTCGAGGCGGGAACGCGCGCGGAGATGGCCGATGCGATGGCGAGGGCGGCTCTGGTGCATGTCCTCGGCACCGCGGATCCGACCGCGCCGCTGAAGCTCGAGGACTGCGTCGAGCTGGCGGGTCCGCACGGTGTGCCCGTGATGGTCGACGCGGCCTCCGAGTTCCTCAAGCGCCCGGATCCATATCTTGCGCGCGGCGCGTCGATGGTCGTCTATTCGGGCGGCAAGTATCTGCGCGGACCGCAGTCGACCGGGCTGCTGATCGGCGAGGCGCGCTGGATCGCCGCGGCCGCGATGAACGCGTCGCCGCGACCGGGGATGGGACGGCACCTCAAGGTCAGCAAGGAAGAGATCGCAGGCCTCGTCGCCGCGATCGAGCTATGGGCGACCCAGCGCGATCCGGCGCGCGAGCACGCCGCTTGGCGCGCCGAACTGGCGCAGTTGGCAGCCGCGGCCGAGCTCTGTCCTGGGGTCTCGTGCGAGCCGATCGACTGGAAGGGGCCCGAGGAGCCGACCCCGCGGCTGCGCGTCGCCTGGGACCGGGCGCGCATCGCGATCGACGGTCCCGAGTTGCGCCGGCGGCTCGCCGCGGGCGAGCCCGCGATCCAGGTCGACGACCGGTTCGCCCGCGAGGCGTCGATCACGATCCTGCCGCTCAATCTGCAGCCTGGCGAGGCGCGCATCGTCGGCCAGCGCATCGCGGCCGAGCTGGCCGCGGCGAGCGGCCAACGGCCGGAGGTGCCGGCCATCGCCGCGACGGTCGACGTCGCCGGCGGCTGGCGGGTCACGCTGCATCTTGCCGCCGGCGAGACCGAGCATGGCTTCGATCTGCACCAGGACGGCGCCATCCTGTCCGGGCATCATCGCCTCGCGAGCGGCGCCAGCGCGCCGATCGAGGGGCGCGTCGAGGGCGACGTCGTCCGGTTGGCGAGCGAGCATCGTGCGGGCGGCGGCGGGCTCGCTTACGGCTTCGTCGGACGCCTGCGCGACGGCGCGCTCGCCGGAACGGCTGAGCTGGGCACGACGATGCCCGGCGACATCGTCAATCTCGTCAACCGGCGCCAGTACGGCGAGGCGAGCTGGCGGGCCGTACGCGCTTAATCGTTGGAGACGACGGGAGTTTGCGGGAAACTCCGTCGCGGAACCGGGGATCACCCGAAAGCGGAGGGGAACGACATGAACGGCAGGCGGCCTCGCATCGCATCGATGCATGGCGTTGTTGCAGCTGCACATCCGATGGCGGCGCAGGCGGGCGCCCAGATGCTGCGCGAGGGAGGGAATGCCTTCGACGCGATCGCGGCGACCGCGGCGGCGCTGAACGTCGCCGAGCCTTTCATGTCCGGTCTCGCCGGCATGGGCATGGCGACCGCTTACGTGGCGCGCGAGAAGCGCGTGCGTACGCTCGACTTCATCACGCGCGTTCCGTCGAAGCTGCCGATCGAGCGGTTCAAGCGGCGCGAGGATCTGGCGCGCGGTCCGCTCGCCTGCGGCACCCCCGGCAATCTCGCGGGATGGTGCGAACTGGTCAGGGCCTATGGGCGCAAGTCGCTTGCCGACGTGTTTCGCCCGGCCATCGCGCTTGCGCGCGACGGCATCGTCCTGACCGAGTTCGGCGAGAGCAAGTTCATGGAGGCGGCGCGCGAATTGAAGAACTACCCGGCCTTCTTCGGGGACTGGAACCGCACCTATGCCTTCGGTCATGGCGAAGTGCGCGCTGGCCAGGTGCTGAAGCAGCCGGAACTGGCGCGGACCTACGAGGCGATCGCGGCCGAGGGCCCGGGCCATCTGCACGGCGGAGCGCTCGGCAAGGCGATCGTCGGTCATGCGCGCAAGCTCGGCGGCTGCCTGAGCCAGGAGGATTTCGAAGCGGTGAAGCCGGCCTGGCTCGATCCGGTCAGCGCCGATTACCGCGGCATGACCATCCATACCCTGCCGCCACCCTGCGAGGGCTTCCAGTATCTTCTGACGCTGCGGATCCTCGACGGCTTCGACATCGCGCGGCTGGAGCGCGACGGCGTCGAGCATCTCGATCTGGTCTATCGCGCCATTCGCGTCGCCGCCGGCGCGCGCATCGCCTACAACAATCCCACCCTGCGCAAGCTGCGCTCGCTGCTCGACGACGCCTTCGTCGCCAGGCTGCGCAAGCGCGTCGCCGACGGCAAGCCGATCGACGGCCCGACCGAGCAATGGATCGAGCCGAAGCCGATCGACGAGCGCAAGGAGCATACGACGTCCTTCTCGGCCGCCGACCGCGAAGGCAACGTCGTCTGCCTGACCCAGAGCCTGGGGGCGGGCTTCGGATGCGGCGTCGTCGTTCCTGGCACCGGCGTGTGCCTGAACAATTTCCTCTATTGGGGCGAGGTCAATCCGAAGGGCACCAATTACATGCGCCCCGGCGGGCCGCTGGCGCTGCCGACCGCGCCCAGCATCGGTACGCGCAAGGGCAGGCCGGTCCTGGCGCTGGGCACGCCGGGCAGCTACGGCATCTGCCAGACCCAGACCCAGACGATGGTGCAGCTGATGGATTACGGGTTGCCGATCCAGGACGCGATCGAGGCGCCGCGCGCGCGGCTGTGGGACGGGCGCCGGGTGCAGATCGAAAGCCGGATCCGGCCGCAAGTCATCGAGGCGCTGAAGGCCCGAGGTCACGATGCGGAGGCCTATCTGCCATGGACCATGACGGTCGGCGGCATGCACGGCATCGTCATCGATCCCGTCAGCGGCGCGATGACCGGTGGCTGCGATCCGCGTCGGGACGGCTACGTCGCGACGGCATGACCTGCGGGGCGGCAGCCGCGAGGGTTGCCGCCCTCACACGTCGCCCAAACCATCCTTCCCCGCGTCGCGCTCGCGCAGATAATCCTCCGTGGTGCGCGGCCGCGGACGCGGCCGCGCGGCGTAGGGATCGACGCCATCCTCGACGACCAGCGTCACGCGGCAGGCCTCGCAGAGCATCAGCAGGTCGAGCCGTTTCGCGTTCTCTCCCTGGAACATCCAATGGTGCCCGGCCAGCTTGGCGCGGACCTTGTCGATCGAGCTCTTCGTCCCGAAGG
>JBIKLI010000219.1:0-7496 GCA_044359885.1 Alphaproteobacteria bacterium
CCGCCGCGGCTGACGCGCCAGCCGCCGGCCAGCACCGGCTGGCCCGCGGCCAGGGACCGGCGATGGCGCACGGCGTCGGGGATGTACAGGCTCTTGGTGGCCTCGACGATCACCACGCCGGCGAAGCGCTCGAAGCCGCGTCGCCCGATGCCCTCGAAGGCGCGTGCCGAACCCAGCGCCAGCCGCGAGCCGACCGGCGGCGCGAACAGCGCCGCGGCGGTCGCGGTCGGCGTGAACAGGTTGTCGCGCAGCAACCGGGTCAGCTGCCCCGCCGAATAGGGCTGGCCATGACCGAAGGGCGTGTTGTCGACATGCGCCCAGATGCCGCGGCGGTTGGGAACGACGAAGATCGCCCGCCCGGAGCCCGACAGGGTCCGCCAGAGCTCGCGCAGCATCGGGCGCAGCTGTTCGGCGTGCTCGAGGGCATGGACGACCAGGACCCGGTCGACGGCGTTGTCCGCCAGCGGCAGCGCGGCCTCGTCCACCAGCGCCGCGGCGTTGCGGCCCTCCGGCGGCCAGCGCAGCACCCCCTGCGCCGCCGGCATCAGCGCCATCACGCGCTCGGCCTCGCCGATCCAGCCTCGCAGATAGGGGGCGGCGTAGCCGATCCCGGCGACGCGCTGCCCCCTCAGGTCGGGCCAGATCTCGCGCAGCCGGCCGCGGATGACGGCTCGGGCGGTGCGCCCCAGGCGCGTGGCGTAGAAATCGCGCAGGTCGACGACGTCGGCGGACATGACCGGCGGATGCTACGACAAATCGCGCCGCCCCGCAGGGGCGTCGTCGAGGGCCGGCCCGGGACGGGGTTGCACGCCGCGACGGGATTGAGGCACAAGCGAGCGGAGGGGGAAGCGGTGGAAGCGATCAATCAGCTGGTGTTCCAGCTCATCTTCGTCGGCGCGCTGCTGGTGGCGGTCAGCATCCTGCTGGTGATGATCTCGTCGCGCATCGGCGCACCGCTGCTGCTGGTGTTCCTGGGCATCGGGATGCTGGCGGGCGAGGACGGGATCGGCGGCATCCGCTTCGACGATTTCAGGCTCACCTATCTGGTCGGCTCCATCGCGCTGGCGATCATCCTTTTCGACGGCGGGCTGCGTACGCCGCGCAAGGCTTTCCGCGTCGCGTTCTGGCCCGCGCTCAGCCTGGCCACGGTCGGCGTGGTGATCACCGCCGCCATCGCCGGCGCCATCGCCAGCTGGGCGCTCGATCTGGGCTGGCTGCCCGGCCTGCTGATCGGCGCCACCATCGCCTCGACCGACGCGGCCGCCGTGTTCCTGCTGCTGCACGCGCGCGGAACCGAGATCGCCAAGCGCGTCAGCGCGACGCTCGAGGTCGAATCCGGGATGAACGACCCGATGGCGATCTTCCTGACCATCGCCTGCATCGAGCTGCTCTCCGCCAGCCAGATCGCCCTCGATCCCTGGCAGGTGGGCGGACACTTCCTGATGCAGATGCTGGGCGGCGCGGCGCTGGGGATCGGCGGCGGCTATCTGCTGCTCTGGCTGGTCAACCGGGTCGAGATCGCCGCCGGCCTCTATCCGATCCTGGCCGCCGCCACGGCGCTGACGGTCTTCGCGGGCGCCCAGCTGGTCGACGCATCCGGCTTCCTTGCGATCTATCTGACCGGCCTGGTGCTGGGCAACAACCGCCATCGCGCGCAGCAGGTCATCAGCCGCTTCCACGACGGTCTCGCGTGGCTCGCCCAGATCGCCATGTTCCTGCTGCTCGGTCTGCTGGTCACGCCCTCGGCGCTGTTCGCCGACTGGCGCGCGGAGCTCGTCATCGCGCTGGCCCTGATCTTCGTGGCCCGGCCGATCGCGGTGTTCGCGTCGCTGGCGCCGTTCCGCTTCGGGCTGCGCGAGCGCAGCTTCATCGCCTGGGTCGGGTTGCGCGGCGCGGTGCCGATCTTCCTCGCCTCGATCCCGGTGATGGCAGGCATTCCCGAGGGCATGAAGATCTTCAACGTCGCCTTCGTGGTGGTGATCGCCTCGCTGCTGCTGCAGGGCTGGACGATCGCCCCGGCGGCGCGGTTCCTCGGCCTGGAGATGCCGCCGGCGCCGGAGCCGACCGCCCGCCAGGACATCGACCTGCCGCTCTCGGCCGACCGCGAGGCGGCGAGCTGGCGCGTGGCACCCGGCAGCCCGGCGCTGGCCAGCGCCTTCGCCGATCTGCACCTGCCGCGACGCACGCGCGTCATCGCCGTCATCCGCGACGGCGTCGTCCTGCCGCGCGAGACGATCGAGCGGCTGCGCGCCGAGGACTACATCATCGCGCTGACGCCGCCGCAGCACATCATCACGCTCGACCGGCTGTTCTCGGCCCCCGCCCTGCCGACTGGCGCCGACGCGCGCAGCGCGGGCATGTTCCACCTCCGCGGCGAGGCGGCGATGGGCGAGCTCTGCGCCCTCTACGGCATCGCCCCGGGCGACGCCACCCCGGAGGAGACCATCGACGCGTTCCTGCGCCGGCGGCTCGGCGGGACGGTCGAAGTCGGCGACCGCGTGCCGCTGGGCGACGGCGAGTTGCTGGTGCACGCGATCGACAAGGAACGGGTCAGCGTCGCGGCCCTGGCCTTCGAGCCGGCCGAGGAAAGGCTGCCCGTGCTGCGCCTGCTGCGCCGTCTGCTCGCGCACCGGGCACGCGGGACCGGAGGGCCGGCGCGATGACGCTCGAGATCGTCCGCGTCGCCTGTCTCGCCGACAACTACGTGTGGCTGCTCCTCGAGCCTGGACAGGGCGCCGTCGCGGTGGTGGATCCGGCGGATCCCCGGCCGGTGCGCGCGGCGCTGGACGCGCGCGGCTGGCGGCCGACCCATGTCCTGAACACCCATCATCACGCGGACCATGTCGGCGGCAATCTCGATCTCAAGGCCGCCTATGGCTGCACGATCGTCGGACCGCGCGCCGACCGGGCGCGGATCCCGGGCATCGACGTCGCGCTGGGCGACGGCGACGTGCTGGAATTCGGCGACGCGCGCGCCGCGGTGCTCGACGTGCCCGGCCATACGCGCGGCCATGTCGCCTTCTGGTTCGCGCAGGACCGGGCGCTGTTCTGCGGCGACACGCTGTTCGCGCTGGGCTGCGGGCGCATGTTCGAGGGCACGGCGCCGCAGATGTGGGCCTCGCTCGCGAAGCTGCGCGCGCTGCCCGACGACACGCTGGTCCATTGCGCGCACGAATACACCCAGTCGAACGCCCGGTTCGCCCGGCATGTCGACCCCGCGAATCCCGAACTTGCCGCGCGCAGCGCCGCCGTGGACGCGGCCCGCGCGCGCGGCGAGGCGACGGTGCCGTCGCTGCTGGGCGTCGAGAAGCGCACCAATCCGTTCCTGCGCGCCGACGATCCCGGGCTGGCGAACGCCCACGGCCTCGATGCCGGCGACCCCGCCGCGGTCTTCGGCTTCCTGCGTCGCAGCAAGGACCTCTTCCGATGAACCCGGGCAGCCGCCCCAACAGGAGACCGACAGGATGAAGCTCTTCTACTCCGCCCTCTCGCCCTTCGTGCGCAAGGTGATGATCGTCGCGATCGAGAACGGCCTCGAGGGCCGCATCGAGACCGTGCCGACCGGCGTCAACCCCGCGGCGCCGAACAGGGACCTCGCGCGGCACAACCCGCTGATGAAGATCCCGGCGCTGATCACGGACGACGGGCTGACGCTGGTCGAATCGAAGGTCATCGCCCAGTATCTGGACGCGCTGGGCGGCAACCGCCTGCTGCCCGCCGCCGGCCGCGGACGCTGGCAGGCGCTGCGCATGGAGGCGATCGCCGACGGCATCGCCGACGCAGGGATCCTGGTGCGCTACGAGACGGCGATGCGGCCGGCCGGGCTGCAGTGGAAGGAATGGGTCGACGGCCAGACCACGAAGATCGCCAACGCGCTCGACCTGCTCGAGGCCGAGGCCGCCGATCTCGAGGGACCGGTCGATCTGGGCAAGGTCGCGGTCGCGTCCGCGCTCGGCTGGCTGGAGTTCCGCAACGTGATCCCCGGCGCGCGCGACGGTCGCCCCAAGCTCTTCGCCTGGCTCGACAAGGCCGATCGCGAGATCCCGTCCTTCGCCGCGACGCGGCCCAAGTGACGCCCGCGGGGATCATCGCCGCCCTCGGGCTGAAGCCGCATCCCGAGGGCGGCCACTACGCCGAGACCTTCCGCCACGTGCCGGCCGAGGGCGGGCGCGGCGCCATGACCGCGATCTACTTCATGCTCGCGGCCGGCGAGGTGTCGCGCTGGCATCGCGTCGATGCCGACGAGATCTGGCACTGGTATGCCGGCGCGCCGCTCGTCCTGACCACCTCGCCCGACGGCCACGACGCCGCTTCGCGCTGGCTGGGACCGGACCTCGTCGCCGGACAGCGTCCCCAGCTGGTCGTGCCGGCCGGCCATTGGCAGACAGCCGAGAGCCTGGGCGCCTGGACGCTGGTCGGCTGCACCGTCGGCCCGGCCTTCGACTATGCCGGCTTCGAACTCGCCGCGGAGGATTGGCGCCCCACGCCGCGCCGGCGCTGACCCGCGGCGAGACCGGCAAGCGCCGCGCCGAACAGGGCCAGCGTCGCCGGCGCCGTCACCTGCGACAGACGCAGGGAAACGCCGCCGACATTGTCGTCTGGCCCGGTGTCGAAGATGAAGAAGTAGGTGGTCTGCGCCGCCGGCAGCGTGAATTCGGCGCCGACGCCATTGGCCAGCGCCGATGCAGCCCCGGCGTAGAGGATCCCATCCTCGAGGCGCATGCGCGCGGAGCCGGGCGACTGGATCCGGTACCAGTGCATCCAGCCGATGCCGCAATTCCGGCCCTGCGCTTCGCAGCCGCCGACGGCGCCGCCCCATGCGTTCCATGCCGTGTAGGCGCCGCCCGCCGCCGGGCCGGCCGGTTCCACCCGCCAGGTGCCGGCCGAAAGGGAAATCGCGACCGCGATCGCCGAGGGATCGTCGAAATCGCCGTCGGTGGTCGTCGCGTTGGCAAAGGCGTCGATGTCGACGACGAGGGCCGCCGCCGGCGTCGCCGACAGGACGGCGATGCCCAGGATCGGGACCGACGCGAGACGGCGGACGGCACGACATGTCGTTGCGAACATGGATCGGCTCCTTTCGGCAGGATCGAGCGCGCGGCAGATCCAAGCATCCGGCATGCCACGCCGAGATCGACATGGATTCCAACAGGATGGTCGTGCGCCGCCGGAACCGAACACCGCGACTGTAAAGCCTGCCGACAGATGGCCGCTCCATGGACCGACATCGGTTGTGCACCGGCGGCGATCCGTATGGCGACGCGCACGACAAGGATTGGAAGGTGCAAGCAGGCGAGCTTCGTCTGGCATGCGCCTGGATCCTGCCGCGTGCTCGCCCCGTCGCCAGGGGGACCGGGAGCGGCCAGATGGGCAAGCCGGTCATCGACTGGCCGCGGGATCCGGCCGTCGACGACCACATGCGCGCCGGCGCCCGGCAAGGGTTCCTTCTCGCCCTCACGCGCGCCTGCCGGCAGCCGATCCCGATCGTGACCGTCGGCATCGCGGTCTTGCAGGCGCGGGCGGTGGGTGGCGTCAAGGGCCGGCGTCGGATGCCGCGAAGCGCGCGTCGACCGGCACCTGCCAGCCCTGGGCCAGCCGGTTGGTCGCGTTCGCCATCGCGACCACCGCCATCAGTTCGCCGAACATCGCGTCGGTCATGCCGGCCTTGCGCGCGGCCGCGGCGTGCGACGCGACGCAATAGCCACAGCCGTTGCTGGCGCTGACCGCGAGATAGATCATCTCCTTGACCACCGGATCGAGCGACCCGGGCGCCATGACCTGCTTCAGCGATTCCCAGGTCCGGCGCAGCGTCGCGGGATCGTTGGCCAGGACCTTCCAGAAATTGTTGATCCAGTCGACCTGCCGCGTGGCCATGATGTCGTCGTAGACGGCGCGCACCTCCGCCGTCGCCTGCGCGTATTCGATCATGCGCATCGCCTGTCCTCCCAAGATGAACCGAGACCGGCGAGGATAGCGCATCCGCACCACGGCGCCCGTGGCCGGCGGCGTCAGGGCACGAGGATGCTGGCGCCGACGGTGCGGCGGCCTTCCAGATCGCGATGCGCGCGCGCGGCCTCGGCCAGCGGGTAGCGCTGGCGGGGCGCCGCGCGCAGGCCCCCGGCGATCGCGGCGAAGAGGTTGGCGGCCATCGCGCGCAAGGTCTCCGGGTCGGCCGTGAAGTGGAACAGCACCGGCCGGGTCAGGCTGGCCGATTTGCGCGACAGCATCGCGGGATCGACCGGATCGAGCGGCCCGGAAGCCTGGCCGTAGCTGACGAGATGGCCGCACATCGCCAGCGCCTCGAAGGATTCGAGGAAACTCGCCTTGCCGATCCCGTCATAGACCACGTCGCAGCCCCCGCCGCGCGTTGCGTCCTGCACCGCCTTGAGGAAGCCGGTCCCGCGCGACACGATCGGGTAGTCGCAGCCATGGTCGCGCGCCAAGCGGGCCTTGTCGGCGGTGGAGACGGTGCCGATCACGGTCGCGCCAAGCTTCTTCGCCCATTGGCACAGCAGCAACCCGACCCCACCGGCCGCGGAATGGATCAGGACGCGGTCGCCGGCCCGGACCCGATGGACGCGATGGAGCAGATACTCGGCGCTGAGTCCTTTGAGCATCGCCGCCGCGGCGGTCTCGTCGTCGATCTCCTGCGGCACGACCACCAGCGCCGACGCGGGCATGTTTCGGATGGCGGCATAGGCCCCGACGGGTGGGGCGGCGTAGGCGACGCGATCGCCCGGCAGAATCCCGACCACACCCTCGCCGACATCGACGACGAAGCCGCAGGCCTCCATCCCGGGTGTCCCCGGCGGCGTCAGCAGCGGATAGGCGCCGGTGCGGCAGTAGACGTCGATATAGTTGATCCCGATCGCGGTCTGCCGCACGCGCACCTGACCCGGGCCGGGCGGCAGCACCGTCACGCGCGCGTTCTCCATCACCTCGGGGCCGCCATGGCGGTTGACCAGGACGATGGCCGACTGCAGCGGGCCCTCGCCGCGCCCGGCGGCGGACGGTGCCGCCCGCGCCACGCGCGCGACCGCAGGCTCGTTCCCGGCGCCACGCGTGCGGGCGACCCTGGCGCGGACCGCCGCGAAGCCGGCGGCGATCACCTCGTCCGCGACGCGTTCGGCGAGATCGGCCTCGCGATAGGGATCGGTCGCGAAGCTGGCACGCCATTGCCAGAAGGTGGCGTCGCCGTCGGTCACACGGCGCAGCTGCTGTCGCGACACGTAGCCGTAGAGCGGCATCGGCGTCGCGGTCAGGCAGGTACGCAGCACATGGTTGCGGTCGTCGAGGTCGAGCAGCACCTCGCGCCACGTCCCCGCGCGGTCGACGCGCGCCGCGCCGACGACGGTCGCGGGCTTGCCGTCCTCGAGCGTGCCGCCCTCCCCCGCCACCGGGATCGGGCCGGCGGCGGCGAAGTCGCGCAGCGCCGCCCAGACCGCCTCGATGGGCGCCTCGACGATCGTAGACCGGACGATCTCGACCATGGGGGG
>JBIKLI010000220.1:0-7436 GCA_044359885.1 Alphaproteobacteria bacterium
GATGGTCGATCTGTGCTGGACCGGTGGGCTGACCGAGGGCCGCAAGATCGCGGCCCTCGCCGAGACGTTCCACCGCCCCTTCGCGCCGCATGACTGCATCGGCCCGGTCGGCTTCGTCGCCGCCGTTCATACCTCGTTCAGCCAGCCCAACACGCTGATCCAGGAATCGGTCCGCGCCTACTACACCGGCTGGTACAAGGATCTTGTGACCGAGCTGCCGGTGATACGCGACGGCCACGTCCATCCGATGGAAGGGCCCGGGCTGGGCACGGAGCTGCGGCCGGCCGTTTTCGACCGGCCCGACCTGCGCGTCCGTCGCAGCGTCGCCTGACGCGGACGGACCACCCCGGCGCCGCTCACGCCGCTGGACCACGCAGTCCGGCATTGCCGCCATGGACGCTCCCCATCGCGTTCCATGAAGGCCGTGGCGCCCGCGCGGCACGGCGCATGTCCTCGACCGCGGCCAGCAGGTGGGCGAGCGCATACATCGCGATCAGGCCGCCCAGGATCACAGGCACTTCGACCACATGCCCCCGGCCGAATTCGGTGATGATCACGTAGCCGAGCACCGACAGCGCCGTCCCCAGGCAGAAGACCGGCAGGCTGGCCTGGCCGCATAGAACCAGCGGCCGCGCCCAGCGCGACGACAGCCAGGCCGCCCCCGCCGGGACCAGCCGCGCCAGCACATAGGCGATGGCGAGGAAATGCAGGATCCGCAACGGCCCCAGCACGGTCTTGTGCGCCAGCGCGATGCCGAGGCGCCACTCGTGCGGCTCGCCGATCGCGCCGCCGGCGAGGCGCGCCGCGAGGCTGGCGGCGAGAAAGACGATCGCGGCGACGAGCAGCGCCGGACGGTGCTGCACGATCGTCGCGCCCGTCCGCCAGGCGTGACCACCGACCACGCCGATCGCGAAAAGCAGCTGCCAGGCGAACGGATTGAGGTTCCACTCCTCCGCGCCGCGATAGGCCGGCAGGTTCCAGCCCAGCAGATGCGCTGCCGCATAGAGCACGAGCGACGGCCCGATCAGCGCCCAGACCCCGCGGCGCACCAGCAGCAGCATGACCGGCAGCTTGAGCAGCAGGACGATGTAGAGCGGAAGGATGTCGAGATATTTCGGCATCCATCGCAGGCTCAGCGCCTTGACCACGGCCACCTGCGTCTCTTGGAAGAGCGGCCCGATCTCGATCATCTGGAGATAGGCCGGCGACGCCAGTCGCAGATAGGCGAGCGCCACGATGCCGGCCACCACCATCAGCATCACGAGGTGGAAGCTGTAGAGCGTCCACGCCCGCTCGATCACGCGCCAGATCCCGAGCATCTGGCGGCCACGTTCGAAATCCGGCCCATAGGCGATGGCCGCGGCGAAACCGGACAGGAAGACGAACGCCTCCGCCGCATCCGAGAAGCCGAAATTCATGTGCGTCCAGTAGGACGCGAAATTCCCCGGCACGTGGTTGATGAAGATCATCATCAGCGCGACGCCCCGGAACAGGTCCAGGCGCAGGTCGCGCGCCGCAACGCTCGCCGACATCCCGCCCTCGCTCGCCGAAACCGTGCCCGGAACTTGGTGAGCGGACGTCCAAAGACAAGACCGGCCGGGATCGGGGCCCCCGCGTGATGCCGGCTCCCGTCCGGCATCGGCGGCGGACGGATCAGCCCTGCGCCCGCGCGCGCAGATCGCCATGCAGGGCGTCGGGGATCTCGATGCCGTCGCGCGCGGCCCGCGCGCGGGACTCGAGGCGACGCGCCCCCGGCAGCCGCGTGCCCGGTTCCGCGCCGATCGCGGCGCACAGCGTCTCGACCCGCGCACCGAAACCGTCGCCTGCGAACCGGCCGGGATCGATCAGGATGAAGAACTGGCCGACCCGTGGCGGGCCGCCCGCCGCGTCGAAGAAGGAACTGGCCTCGAAGCCGAAATTGGCGCCGACCAGCGCCGCGGCGACGATTTCCACCATCAGCACCAGCGCCGCCCCCTTGGCGTCGCCCATCGGCAGCATCGTTCCGCCAAGGGCCGCTTTCGCGTCGCGCGTGGGGCGGCCCTCGGCGTCGAGCGCCCAGCCCTCCGGGATCGGTTCGCCCTTCTGGGCCGCCAGCATGACCTTGCCGCGCGCCACCTTGCTGAGGCTGAGATCGATCACCAGCGGCGGCGCTCCGCGCCGTCGCGGGCAGGCGAAGGCGATCGGGTTCGTGCCGAACAGGGCGCGGCGCCCGCCCCACGGCGCGATCGCGGCCGGCGAGTTGCCGAAGGCGAAGGCGACGAGGCCGCGCGTCGCCGGGCCCTCGACATGGTAGCCCGCCATCCCGAAATGATGGGAGTTGGCCACCGCCATCGCGGCGATCCCCATGGCGCGCGCCATCCCGCCCGCCCGGGGCAGTCCACGGGCGATCGCCGGATAGGCGAATCCGTCCGCAGCGTCGACGCGCAGCGCCGACGGACCGCATTCGGTCAGCGACGGCTCGGCCCTCCCGGCCACCTTGCCGGCGCGAACCTGGTCCGCATAGGCGGGCACCCGGCTCAATCCATGGCCGGGTTGCCCGTCGGCCTCGGCCGCGACCAGGGCGCGTGCGACATCCATCGCGTTGCCCGGGGCGGTTCCCGCGGCGACCAGGGCTGCGGCGGCGAGATCCTCCGCCTCGGCGAGCGACAGGCGCATGGGCGTCACGCGCCCGCGGCCGGCAGGGGGGCGGCCGGATCGAGCAGCCCCTCATGGCGCAATTCCTGCCACAGCGCGGCGGGGATCGGGCGGCGCATATGCGCAAGATTGGCTTCGATCTCGGCCGGCGACAGGGCGCCGGGGATGACGGAGACCACCGCCGGATGGGCGAGCGGAAACTGGATCGCCGCCGCGGCCAGCGCGACGCCATGGCGGCCGCAGACCTCCTCCAGGCGCTGCGCCCGGGCGATCACGGCGGGCGGCGCCGCGGCATAATCGTATTTGGACTCCGGCCCGACATTGCCGGTCAGGATCCCGGAATTGAAGGGACCGCCGATCACGACCGCGATGTTCTTCGACTGCGCGACAGGCATGAAATCCGCGAGCGCACCCTGCTCCAGCAGCGTGTAGCGGCCGGCGAGCAGCATGCAGTCGAAATCGCCGGCCGCCGCGAAGCGCGCGCACATGGCGGCGTCGTTGAGCCCGCAGCCGATCGCGGCGATGTCGCCGGCCCGGCGCAGTTCGTCGAGCGCCCGGTAGCCACCATCCATCGCCTCGGCGAAATGCCGCTCGAGCAGCGCGGCGTCGCGCAGCGACCACATGTCGACGTCGTGGATGAAGACGATGTCGATCCGGTTCAGCCCGAGCCGCAGGCAGGAATGCTCCAGCGAACGCATCACACCGTCGTAGGAATAGTCGAAGCGTGGCGCGAAAGGCAGACCGTTCGGCCGCAGCCCGTCGATCCGTTCGCCCGGCTTCATCGGCCGCATCACCCGCCCGATCTTGGTCGACAGGACGAAGCTGTCGCGCGGCAGGGCGCGCAACGCCGCGCCGAGCCGCAACTCGCTGCGCCCATAGCCATAGAAGGGCGACGTATCGAAAAATGCGACGCCGCCGGCGGCCGCCGCCTCGACCGTCGCCATGGCCTGCGCCTCGCTGATGCTCGCCCGGAACCCCCCGATCGGAGCAGCCCCGAACCCGAAGACCGTGACGTCGAGCGCCGTCCGGCCGATACGGCGCCTGCTTGCTGGATCCATGGCTGCTCCTCCCCATGCCGGGCGTGGATCCCGGCGACCCTTTCAGAAAAGCACGAGCGCGGATCCGGACGCGAGCAGCATCCCGAGCACGACCCGGCGGAAGACATGTTCGTCGATCCGGGCATAGGCCCGCATGCCGAGGAAGAGCCCCAGCGCGAAGGCCGGCAGACACTTGGCCACCCATTCCAGGGCATCGCGGCCGACCCCGCCGGACAGCGCCAGCGATGACAGCGCCCAGATCTGCACGACGACGATGAAGGGCTGGTACACCGCCCGCTGCTCGTCACGGCTCCATCCCCGCATGCCCGCCCAGATCGTCGGCAACGCGCCCGAGAGACCGGCGAGCCCGCCGAGGATGCCGCCGGCGAAACCGACGGCGCCATCGGCCACGCGGCCACCCCGGCGCCCGATCACCAGACGGGGCGTCGCGATCGCGTAGAGGGCGTAGGCGACCAGGAATGCCCCGATCGCGTCGCGCACGGTCCCGGCGTCCGCGCTGGCCAGCAGCCACGTGCCGACCGGCACGCCCGCCAGTCCCGGCACCAGGAAGGGCAAAAGCCGGCGCGGATCCATGGCCGCGCGAAAGCGCCAGATGGTCGTCGCCTGACCCAGCAACGTCCCGATCATCGTCACCGCGACGGCGTCGACCGGATCGAGCACGTGAAGGAAGAACGCGGCCGTCACCAGCGCATAGGCGAAGCCGGCGAGCCCCGTCGCGAAGCCGCCGGCGAAGGTGCCCGCCAGCAGCACCGCCCATTGAAGTTCAGGACCCAAGTCCGGCCCCCGGCGGCCGGCACGCGCCCGGCCGCGACGTCAGGCGCTCTGGTAGAGCTTGGTCATCACGAATTCGCGGTGCCCCAGGGCCTCGGCACAGGTCAGCCGGCCGTTGCAGGTGCGGATCATGATGTCGATCAGCGCGTCGCCGGCCTGGTCGAGGTTCATCTCCCGGCGAAGGATGCCGGAGACGTCGAGATCGATGTGCTCGGGCATCAGCCGCGCGGTCTTCGGATTGGCCGTCAGCTTGATCACCGGCTCGATCGGATTGCCGATCACGTTGCCCTGCCCGGTCGGGAAAAGATGGACGACGAACCCGGCCGCGGCCTGCAGCGTCACGCATTCGGCGGCGGCCGACGACGTGTCCATGAAGTAAAGACCCGCTCCGCTCTTCGGTTCCTCCGCCGGGGCAAGGACATCGACGTATTTCGTCTTGTGCCCGATCTTCTGGAAATTGCCGAAGGCCTTTTCCTCGATCGTCGAAAGGCCGCCGGCGATGTTGCCCTTGGTCGGCTGGGATTCGGAAAGGTCGTTCGTCTTGTGGCGGTTGACGACGTCCTGATAGGCGTTGAAGACCGTCATGAACCTGGCCGCGACGTCCGGATTGAGGGCGCGCTTGGCGCACTCGACCTCGGCCCCGGTCAGCTCCGTGGTCTCGCCGAAACAGGTCGTCGCGCCCATCGGATCGATCTTGTCGATCAGATTGCCGACCGTCGGACAGGACGCAAGACCCGAGGTCGTGTCCGACTCGCCGCACTTGGTCGAGACCCAGAGCTCGTCCATCGTGCATTCCTCGCGCTGCGTCTCGGTCGCGTCCATGAGAAACTGCTGCGCGCGTCGGCTGGCCATCTCGATGACCTTGAGATCGCCATGCCCCTCGATGGCGAACCCGGCGACCGGCTTGCCGGTCCGGGCGATGCCCTCGACGACCCGGCCGGTCCAGCCGGGTTCGATGCCGATCACGACCACGGCCGCGACGTTGGGGTTGGCCCCGGTCCCGATCAGGGTGCGGAAATGCAGCGCCAGATCCTCGCCGAACTGCAGACGGCCATAGGCGTGGGGCAGCGCCAGCGTTCCCTTGATGTTGTTGGCGACCGCCTCGCAGGCCGCGTTCGACAGATCGTCGAGCGGCAGGATGATCACATGGTTGCGGATGCCGACGCGGCCGTTCTGGCGGCGATAGCCCATGAACCTGACGCTGCCGGGGCTGCGCGTCCGGCGCGAGACGATGGACGGCGCGGAACTGCTCTTACGGCGTGCCATCTCACCACCTCTTCGTCTTGATGTTGTGGACATGGACATGCCGCCCCTTGCCGGTGGCGGCGACGACCTTGCCGATGTCGTGGCCATATTTGTAGATCGTGTCGCCGGGCTTGAGATCCTTGAGGGCGATCTTGTGGCCGAGCGGCACCGCATCCACCGCCTTGACGGCGATCGTGCCGTCGCCCTCCATCACCCAGCCGGTCAGACGCTGGCCGGCCTTCACGTCTTCGACGACCACGACCCCGACATTGTCGGCCTTGTCGTGGACGATGAAATGGGTCGTCGGCATGTCGCTCCCTCGCGCGCTTTTCCGCCGCGTTCGCGACGTCCGGAAAGACCCTATGGGGCCGCGCCCGCGTCGTCAATGCGCCGTGCTCAGGCGTGTCCCGCATCGACGCGCAGGGACTGCGCCGTGATCGCGGCGCTGTCGTCGGCCGCCAGGAACAGGGCCATGCGCGCCACGTCCGGCGGCTCGACCAGCCGGTCGAGGCATTGCTCGCGGCGGAAGCGCGCCATCGTCTCCTCGGTCCACCACAGCGCCACCTGGCGCTCCGTCAGCGTCGCGCCCGGCACGATCGCGTTGACGCGGATGTTCATCGGCCCCAGCTCGCGCGCCATCGTCCGGGTCAGACCCTCGACCGCCGCCTTGGCGGTGGTGTACCCCACCATGCCGGGCGTCTTGCGCATCCAGCTGATCGACCCGAAATTGACGATCGATCCGCCGCCCGCCGCAGCCATGCCCGGCACCACCGCCTGCAGCGCGAAGAACTGGTGCCGCAGATTGACGTCCAGCGCGGAGTCCCAATATTCCGGGGTCACGTCGCGCCAGTCGTGCCGGTCGTCGCGCGCCGCGTTGTTGACGAGCACCCGCACCGCGCCGAGCGCGGCCTCGACCCGCGCCACCGCGGCGCGCAGCGCGGCGATGTCCCGCAGATCGGCTTCGAGGAAGAGCGGCCGCGGATCGCCCGACGCCCCGATCGCCTCGGCGAGCGCCTCGCTCGGGCCGGCTTCGATGTCGACGAAGGCGACGCGCGCGCCCTGGGCGCAGAAATGCCGGACGATCGACGCGCCGATGCCCGACCCGCCCCCGGTGACCAGGACGACACGCCCGGCCAGGCTGGGATAGGATGCGTATGCCATGACAGATCCTTCCTTTCCGCACCCGGCTTCCGCCGGGTCCCTGCTGGCCTTGCGCGCGGGCGACCTCGCCCTCGACCTCGCCCCGGCCAGCGGCGGCATCATCGCCGGTTTCCGCCATCGCGAAAGCCTCCTGATGCGGGCCCCCGACCCCGCCCTGATCGCCGCCGGCAATCCGCGCGGCGGCGCGTCATGGCCGCTGGTCCCCTATTCCAACCGCATCCGCAACGGCCGGATGCGATGGGAGGGCCGCGACATCGAATTGTCCCTCGACACGCTGAGCGGGCCGCACGCGATCCATGGCGATGGCTGGCGCCGGGCGTGGGAGGTCGTGGCCGCCAATGCCGGCGAGGCCGATCTGCGCTGCCGCCATCCGGGCGACGGGTTCTGGCCCTTCGCCTACGAGGCACGACAGCGCTTCACCCTTTCGCCGCACGGGGTCCGGCTGGAGATGTCCATCACCAATGCCGGGCTGCGTCCCATGCCGGCCGGTCTCGGGCATCATCCGTATTTCCGGCGGACACCCGAGACGCGGCTCGCGGTCGCGCTCGGCGACATGTGGCAGGGCGA
>JBIKLI010000221.1:0-7431 GCA_044359885.1 Alphaproteobacteria bacterium
CGACGGCGTTGCGTCCCCCCTTGTCGAAGCTATGGCAGGATGCGCATTGGCGCTGCGCCACCGTCCGGCCGGAATCGACAGAGGCCGAGGCGAGCAAGGGCGAGACCGGGTCGGGCTTCGCGACGATCGGTGCCGCCACCGGCGCTGCGGCGACCTCGGCGACCTCGATGGCGAAGGCGTTCTTTTCGAGCTTGGCCGGACTGACCAGCGCATTCCCGGCGTAACCGATCACCGTGGCGGTCAGCAGGGCGAACAGAAATGCCCCCGCGATCTTGTTGAGCTCGTAGGAATCCATGGCCAGCCTCGGGAAAGCGCCCGGAACCGGTGGAGTCCTGCCCGGGGCGAAAAGCGGGCGCAATATGCCCAAGCCCCGGCGGCGCTTCAACCCATACCGCAGCGCCGCCGACGGGCGACTTGCCTTGGCGCCGGAACGGGTTAAGGTCCGCGACGTTTCGCCGACACGGGCCCGGCGCGACAATCCGCCGCAGCGCCCTGCCGCCCGCGTCCGGGCCATTCCTCCGTCCTTCCATGACCAGCACGCCACGCAATCCCATCGTCCTGATCCCCGCGCGGCTCGCCGCGATGCGGCTGCCGGACAAGCCGCTGGCCGACATCAATGGCGTGCCGATGATCGTGCATGTCTGGCGACGGGCCGCCGCGGCCGATCTGGGACCCGTCTTCGTCGCCGCCGCCGAGAAGGCGATCGCCGACGCGGTCGAGGCCGCGGGCGGGCGGGCGGTGCTGACCGACCCTGGCCATCCCTCCGGGTCAGACCGGATCCACGAGGCGCTCGGACGGATCGACCCCGACGGTCGCCACGACGCGGTCGTCAACGTCCAGGGCGACCTGCCGACCATCGCCCCGGAGACGATCCGCGCCGCCATCCCGCCGCTGGACGACGCGGCCGTCGACATCTCGACCCTGGTGGCGGAAATCGTGCGCGAGGAGGAACGGACCAATCCGAACGTCGTGAAGGCGGTGCTGTCGATGCGCGACCCGCTGCGCCGGATCGGCCGCGCGCTCTATTTCACCCGCGCGACGGCCCCCACCGGCCCAGGGCCGCTCTATCACCATATCGGGCTCTATGCGTATCGCCGGGCGGCGCTCGAACGTTTCGTGGCGCTGCCGCCGGCGCCGCTGGAGCGGCGCGAGCGGCTGGAGCAGCTGCGGGCGCTGGAAGCCGATATGCGCATCGACGCTGCGGTCGTCGACGCCGTGCCGCTGGGCGTCGACACCCCGGCCGACCTGGACCGCGCCCGCCAATTGCTGCCCGCTTGAAGGATCGCCGATGACCCGCAAGACGCCACCCGCCCGGATCGCGTTCCAGGGCGAGCCCGGAGCTTATTCCGACCTCGCCTGCCGCAGCGCCTTCCCGAAGCTCGGGACCCTGCCCTGCGCCAGCTTCGACGAGGCCTTCGACGCGGTGCAGCGGGGCCGCGCCAGGCTGGCGATGATCCCGATCGAGAATTCGACCGCCGGGCGCGTCGCCGACGCCCACCATCTGATGCCCGGATCGGGGCTGCACATCATCGGAGAGTGGTTCCAGCCGGTCCGCCACCAGCTGCTGGCGGTCAAGGGCGCCACGCTCAAGTCGATCCGCACCGTCCAGAGCCATGTCCAGGCGCTGGACCAGTGCCGCCGCACCACGCGCCGCCTGGGACTGCGGCGCGTCGTCGGCGCCGACACCGCCGGCTCCGCCGCGGAGATCGCCGCCAGCGGCGACGTCACGCGCGCCGCGATCGCCTCGTCGCTCGCCGCGGAGATCTACGGGCTGCGGACGCTGGCGGCCAACATCGAGGACGTTCCCGGCAACACCACGCGCATGCTGGTGCTGTCGCGCAAGCCCGCCCCGGCCAAGCCGGGCGCCGGGCGCACCATAACCACCTTCGTGTTCCAGGTGCGCAACGTGCCGGCCGCGCTCTACAAGGCGCTGGGCGGCTTCGCCACCAACGGCGTCAACATGACCAAGCTGGAAAGCTACATGCTCGGGGGCACGTTCACGGCGACGCAGTTCTACGTCGACGTCGAGGGCCATCCCGCCGACGCCAATCTGGCGCTGGCGCTCGAGGAACTGCGATTCTTCGCCAAGGAACTGCGCATCCTCGGCGTCTATCCCGCGCATCCCTTCCGCGCCCGCCAGCGCTGACCGCGCCCGATCCTCCAGAAAGGACAAGCTCCATGCAATCCGGCGGCAGATCCGTCGTCCATTTCGACGGCGCGTGGATGGACGGCAAGACGCCGATCATGACCGCCAACACCCATGGCGCCTGGCTCGGCTCGATGGTCTTCGACGGCGCGCGGATCTTCGCGCGCATGGCGCCCGATCTGGACCTGCATTGCGCGCGCGCCGTGGTTTCGGCCCGGCGCATCGGCCTCGCCCCGCAGATCGACGGCCCGGCGATCGAGCGCCTCGCCTGGCAGGGCGCCGACCGCTTCGCCGACGACGCCGAACTCTATGTCCGGCCGATGTTCTGGGCCGAGGACGGACCGCTCGCCCCGGCGCCGGAGACCACGCGCTTCGCGCTCTATCTGGAAGAGGCGAAGCTGCCCGCCGCGA
The DNA here is from genome assembly GCA_044359885.1 of Alphaproteobacteria bacterium. Lineage (GTDB taxonomy): Bacteria > Pseudomonadota > Alphaproteobacteria > CACIAM-22H2 > CACIAM-22H2 > CAIOSQ01. The sequence continues at coordinate 2,558 of JBIKLI010000221.1, forward strand.
CCGGCTTCACCGCCTGCATCGCCGCCCGGCGGCGCCCGACACCCGAAACCATGCCGACCGAGGCCAAGGCCTCCGGTCTCTACGCCCAGGTGGGGCTGATCCATCTCGAAGCGCGCGCCCGCGGCTTCGACGCGGGCGTCGTGCTCGACATGGCCGGCAACGTCGCCGAGTTCATGGCCGCCAACCTGTTCATGGTCCGCGACGGCACGGTCGCGACGCCGGCTCCCAATCGCTGCTTCCTCAACGGCATCACCCGCCAGCGCACGATCGCGCTGCTGCGCGCGGACGGCCACGAGGTGCAGGAACGCACGATCACGGTCGACGAGCTGCGCGAGGCGGACGAGATCTTCTCCACCGGCAACTACGCCAAGATTCGCTTCTGCCGGAAGCTCGAGGACCGCGAACTTCCCGCAGGCCCGGTCGGCGCCCGGGCCTGGGCGCTCTACCAGGACTACGCGGCGGGCAGCCGACGTCCGCGCGGCGGCTGACGCCCGCGCCGGACGTCAGCGCGCGAGTTCGCCCGCCTCCGCGCGGCGCAGCAGCGCGATCGTCTCGGAGACCCCGTAGAGCGCGACGAAGCTGCCCATCCGCGGACCCTGTTCGGTCCCGAACAGAAGCTCGTAGAGCATCCTGAACCAGCCGCGCAGGTCCGCGGCGTGTCCATGGCGCTTGCCGGCCTCGTAGAACTGGAACTGGATCGCCTCGGCATCCGCATCTGGTTCCAGACGCTCCAGCGTCGCCACCAGATCCGCGAGCGCCGCGCGTTCCGCCTCGGTCGGGGCGCGGAAGCGGCGCGCCGGCTTCACGAAGTCGCGGAAATACGCGATCGCATGCCGCACCAGCCGGTCCAGCATCGGGCAGGTCTCGGGCCTGGCGCCGGGCGCGTAGCGCGTGATGAAGCCCCAGAGCATCGCCGGATCCTCGGTGTTCGCGACACCGACGAGGTTCATGAGGATGCTGAACGGCAGGCCGTCGCGCTCGGGCGCAGGGGGATGGCCCGCATGGATGTGCCATGCAGGATTGTCGAGCCGCTGGCCGGTCTTCGCCGCCGGGTCGCCGTCGGGTCCGGACTGCTCGGGATATTTCGCGACATGCCCCAGATAGTCGTCGATCTGGCGGGGAATGACGTCGAAATGCAGCCGCTTGGCGGCCTTGGGCTGGTTGAACATGAACAGCGCCAGGCTCTCGGGCGGAGCGTAGCGCAGCCATTCCTCGACCGACAGGCCGTTGCCACGCGATTTGGAGATCTTCTGGCCCTGGGCGTCGAGGAAGAGTTCGTAGCTCAGCCCCTCCGGTGGCCGGCCGCCCATGACGCGGCAGATCTGGCTGGACAGCCTGACCGAGTCGATCAGGTCCTTGCCGGCCATCTCGTAGTCGACGCCCAGCGCCAGCCAGCGCATCGCCCAGTCGGCCTTCCATTGCAGCTTGCAGCGACCGCCGGTGACCGGCACCTCGGTGAGCACGCCGTCCTCGTCGCGGAACACGACGCTGTTCGCGTCGAGCTTCACCTCCAGGATCGGCACCTGCAGCACGCGGTTCGTCCGCGGCGAGACCGGCAGGAAGGGCGAGTAGGTCGCCCGGCGCTCGGGGCCCAGGGTCGGCAGGATGACGTCGCGGATCGCCTCGTAGCGCTGCAGCATCGCCACCAGCGTCGCGTCGAACCGCCCGCCGCGATACATCTCGGTCGACGACACGAATTCGTAGTCGAACCCGAAGGAATCCAGGAAGGACCGCAGCCGCGCGTTGTTGTGCTGGCCGAAGCTGGGATGGGTTCCGAAAGGGTCGGGGATCGAGGTCAGCGGCCGGCCGATATGCTGCGCCAGCATTTCCTGGTTGGGCAGGTTGTCCGGAACCTTGCGCAGGCCGTCCATGTCGTCCGAGAAGGCCACCAGCCGCGTCGGCAGGTCGCAGAGCGCGCGGAACGCGTTGCGCACCATCGTCGTGCGCACGACCTCGCCGAAGGTGCCGATATGCGGCAGGCCCGACGGTCCATAGCCGGTCTCGAACAGGACATGGCCCGTGGCCGGCGGCGCCTTGGCGAACCGCGCGAGCAGCTTGCGCGCCTCCTCGAACGGCCAGGCGCGGCCGCGATCGGCCGGAATGCGGATGCCGGGTCCGTCCGGCGACATCATCGGTGCGCTCATGATGCCGGCGGGAATACGGGACGCCGCGCACAGCGTCAATCGCCGACGCCACCGCGACGGCGCAGCCGCCACGGGCCCCTGCCCTGCCGGCATGGCGCGTCCGGCCCCCGGCTTATATAAAGCGCCGCCATGGACAGGACTTCCCTCAAGGGCCGACGCTTCCTGAAGATGCACGGGCTCGGCAACGACTTCGTGGTCATCGATGCGCGTCGCGAGACGCTGGCGCTCGCCGCCGAAACCGCCCGGCTGATCGCCGACCGTCGCCGCGGGGTCGGCTGCGACCAGCTGATCGTGCTGGAACCGCCCCGGCTGGCCGGAGGCGACGTGTTCATGCGCATCCTCAATCCCGACGCCTCCGAGGCCGGGGCCTGCGGCAACGCCACGCGCTGCGTCGCCGCCCTGCTGATGGCCGAGACCGGCCGCGCCGACGCGACGATCGAGACGATTGCCGGCCTCCTGCCGGCCCGGCGCATCTCGGCCGGGACGATCGCCGTCGACATGGGGCCGGCGCGGCTCGGCTGGCGCGACGTGCCGCTCGCCCGGGAATGCGACACGCTGCATGTGCCCGCCGGCGCCGGGCCGCTCGCCGATCCGGCCTGCTGCTCGATGGGCAATCCGCATGCCACGTATTTCGTCGCCGACGCCGACGCCGTCGATCTCGCCGGTCTGGGTCCGTCCCTGGAGAATCACCCGATGTTTCCGCAGCGCGTGAACGCCGCGGTCGTGCAGGTCCTGGCCCGCGACCGGCTGCGCTTTCGCGTCTGGGAGCGAAGCGCCGGGATCACCCAGGCCTGCGGCAGCGGCGCCTGCGCGGCCGTCGTCAACGCCGCCCGCCGGGGGCTCGCCGACCGCGCGGCGACCGTCGTGCTCGACGGCGGCGAACTGGCGATCCACTGGCGCGCGGACGGGCATGTCGAGATGGCCGGCCCGTTCGCGACCAGCTTCGCCGGCGAGCTGGCGCTGGAATGACGGCCGACGTCGAGGTCGTGAATTTCGGCTGCCGGCTCAACGCCGCGGAGGCCGAGCGCGTGCGCGCGCTGGCGGCGCGCGGCACCGTCCGGCCGACGATCGTCCTCAACACCTGCGCGGTGACCGCCGCCGCCGAACGCGACGCGCGCCGCATGGCGCGCAAGCTCAAGCGCGAACGGCCGGACGCCGACATCGTGGTGACCGGATGCGCCGCGCAGCGCGATCCCGGCCGCTTCGCCGCCATGCCCGAAGTGGCGCGCGTCGTCGGCAACCGGGAAAAGCTGCGGCCCGAGACCTGGGGCCCGGCCGACCCGCCGCGCGTCGCCGTCGGCGACATCATGGCGCCCGGCGTCTTCGATCCGCCGGCAGCCGACGCCGCGCCCGGGCGCGACACCCGCGCCGTGGTCGACATCCAGCAGGGATGCGACCATCGCTGCACGTTCTGCATCATTCCGTTCACCCGCGGTCCCAGCCGGTCCCAGCCGCTGGGGGCGCTCGCCGACCGCATCGACGCGCTCTGCGCGGCGGGAACGCGGGAGGTGGTGCTGTCGGGCATCGACCTGACATCCTATGGCCGCGACCTGCCGGGCGGACCGGGTCTGGGGCGCGCGGTGCGGCGTCTGCTGGCGCGCGTGCCCGCGCTGGCCCGTCTCAGATTGTCGTCGATCGATCCCGCCGAGATCGACGACGATCTGGTCGAGGCGTTCGCCCGGGAAGACCGGCTGATGCCCCATGCCCATCTGTCGCTGCAATCGGGCGACGACCTGATCCTCAAGCGCATGAGGCGCCGCCACGACCGCGCCGGCGCGATCGACGCAGCCGCGCGGCTGCGACGCGTCCGCCCGGACATCGCCTTCGGCGCCGACATGATCGCCGGATTCCCCACGGAGAGCGACGCCGCGGCGCGCAATTCGCGCCACCTGCTCGACGAAATCGGCGTCGCCTTCGTCCATGTCTTCGCCTTCGACCCGCGGCCGGGGACGCCGGCGGCGCGCATGCCGCAGGTCCCGGCCGCCGAGATCGCGCGGCGCGCCGCCGCGCTGCGCGCCGACGGCGAGTCGCGGCTGGCCGCGCATCTAGCCGCGCGCGTCGGCACGACGCTCGACGTCCTGGTCGAAGGCGACGGAACACGCGGGACCGCCGCGGATTTCACGCGCGTGCGCCTGACGGCGCCCCGGCCGCGCGGCACGCTGCTGCGCGCGCGCGCCGGGTCGGCCGGCGCGGATCATCTTGTCGCCACGCCGAGGATCGATTGATGGCTTCCTGGTTCCAGCGCCTCAAGACGGGGCTTACGCGCACCACGACCCGCCTGGTCGACAGCATCGGCGCCGCGCTCGGGCGAAAGCGTGTCGACGCCGAGACGCTGAACGAACTGGAAGAGGCGCTGATCGCCGCCGATCTGGGCCCCGGCGTCGCCGCCAAGCTGGTGGCGAAGCTGCGCCAGCGCAAATGGGACGGCGAGGTCGAAGTCGACGCGGTCAAGCGCGCGCTGGCCGACGACATCGCCGCGATCCTGGCGCCGGTGGCCCGGCCCTTCGCGCTGGAGCCGGCGCACCGGCCGCATGTCACGCTGGTCGTCGGCGTCAACGGCAGCGGCAAGACGACGACCATCGGCAAGCTTGCCGAGCGCCTGGGCCGCGAAGGGCGCAGGGTGGTGATCGCCGCGGGCGACACGTTCCGGGCGGCCGCCGTGGCGCAGCTGGAGATCTGGGCCGCGCGCGCCGGCGCCGAATGCATCCGTGGCGCCGACGGCGGCGATCC
>JBIKLI010000222.1:0-7430 GCA_044359885.1 Alphaproteobacteria bacterium
GCGACGGTCAGCCCCTCGCGCGCCGCGACATTGTCACGCCGCTGCGGATCGGACATCGCGCTCACGACCTGATCCTCGGATCGAGGATCCCATAAAGGATGTCTGTCAGCAGGTTGAACGACAGGGCGATGACGGCCGTGACCATGAGCCACGCCATGAGCGGGTAGACGTCGCGGGTGCTCAAGGCAGTGAAGAAATAGAGCCCCATTCCGGGCATCGAGAAGATCGTCTCGATGATGATAGCCCCCGCGAATACCTGTCCGAGACTGACGCCGACGACCGTCGCGAGCGGCAGCGACGCGTTACGGAGGGCATGGCGCAGCAGCACCGTGTGCTCGGCCATTCCCTTCGCGCGCGCCGTCCGGATGTAGTCGGAATTCACGACTTCGAGCATCGAGGCGCGGACATAACGATAGAAGGTGGCGATCGAGTTGATCGAAAGAGCCATTATGGGGAGAATCAGATGCTGCACGCGATCGACGAAGAAGCTCCAGCCGCCGCTGACATCGACATCCGAAAGACCCGAAATATAGACATATCGAACGCCCGTCGCTTGATACAGGTTGACGGCCAGAACCTGCAGGATCAGCGCAAACCAGAAGATCGGGATCGAGTAGCCGATGAAGCTGCCGATCGTCGTCAGATAGTCGAACACCGAGTACTGGAACCGCCCGGCGACCACCCCCGCTGCGACCGCGACGATGATCGCCAGGAGCTTCGCCGGCAGCACGAGCTGGATCGTGTTGACGAAGGCGCGGCTGAGTTCCGGCCAGATGGGCCGGTCATGCTTCAAATCGGTGCCGAACCGATCGAACAACATGTCCGAGAGCCAGTAGCCGTACTGCACGAGCAGGGGATCGTCCAGATGCTTGCGGTCGATCAGACGCTGCAGGCTCTCCGGGCTGATGTTGCTGTCGTTCCGCAGTTCTCCCAGAGGGTCGCCGATCGCCGAGATCCCGAAGAAGATCACCAGGGTCGCCGCTGCGACGACGAAGAGACTGAAGAAGACGCGATCGGCGATCAGGCGCAGCACGACATGGCCACCTGATCGAAACTCTGCCCGATCCGGTGGCCGCGAATGCGGCCACCGGGGCAGAGCTTGTCACCGCACGAGATGCAACTCATGTGCGTTCCAGTTCCAGTACCATCCGCCCGGACCGACGCCGTTGTCCGTATTCGGGCTGACATTGACCCCACCGACCTTGGCCGCATTGTAGACGACCATTCGCGGCAGGCCGAAGACGGGGAACAGCGGCAGGTCACGCGCAAGGATCGCGTCCATCTCGTTGAGAAGCGCCGCTCGTGCAGGAACGTCTGCCGTCACCGTGATCCTGTCCATGAGTTGGTCGAGATCCCGATTGCAATATCCCGAGGCATTCAGCGTTCCGTCACAGCGCATGAACGGACCCAGGGCGATCGGATCCTCGAAGAGGCCTCCCTGGTTGAAGAGGTCGTAATCACCCTTGGGGCCACGGGTTCCGAACTGGACAGCCGCCTGGGAGAAGTCGGCGCGGACCCGGATGCCGATCTGCGACAAGAACGCCTGGACGATCTCGAAGGTCAACTGCCGGCGCTCGTTGCCCGCCGTCGAGACGTAGCGGAAGTCCAGACGCGCCCCGCCACACACGAACACCTGATCTGAGCCACGACGACAGCCGTTGTCTTCGAGCAGCTTGATCGCGGCCCGAGGATTGTATGCGAGCGCGCCATATTTCGGCTGGAAGTACGGGCTTCCCGGCGCGAACACCCAGCTCTGCGGCGGCGTCGCGTTGGGATCGACCGGCTTCATCAACTGCTGAACGATCGCCTCGCGGTCGATGCCCATGACGATCGCCTGGCGGACATACTGCTTGTCCAGACCCGGTGTCTTGAGATTGAAGCGCAGGAATTCGCTGAGCAGGCCGGTCTTGGCGTCGATCTTGATGTTGGGCATGTTCCGGACGGAGGAAATGATCTCCGGCTGGGGCTGCGGATCCGACGCATCGATTTCGCCGGACCGGAGGAGTTGCAGGAGCGTATTCGTTTCCGGAACGAAACGCAGCACCACGCGATCAAGCTTCGTGCCGCCAGCCCAGAAATGCGGATTCTTCTGGAAGACGATCTGCTGTCCCTTCGTCCAGGGCCCCATCTTGAAGGCACCGTTCGACACAGGAACCGTGTCCTTCCACGCCGTATCCCAATCCTTCCCTTCCAGGTCGTGCTTCGGCAGCAGCACGTGGAACATCAGCTTGTAGGTCGGGACCGACGCGCTGAAATTGAACTTGATGACCTTGGGCCCGAGGATCTCGAACCCGGTCACGAGGTCGTAGGGGCGGCGATTCGCGATCGTCCATTTCTGATCGACGATCGTCCGGTAGGTGAACGCGTAGTCCTCAGCCGTGATCGGCGTACCGTCATTCCATTTCGCGTCGTCACGGATCGTGTAGGTGACCGAGAACGGATTTGAGCCGACTTCGGCCTCCTTGGCGATGATGAAGGGTACCGGACCACCGGTCGGCGGGAACTTGTAGGTGCCCGCATGGATGAGACCGCCAACCGCGGCAACGGCGCCGCTCTGGCCGCTCGGATGGAACATGTTGAACGTCCCGGGTTCCTGCTCGTGCGCGAACACCACGGTTCCGCCCTCGCGCGGCGCCTGCGCGAGCGCCGGACCGGTGCAAACCGACACCGACAGAAATGCGGCGAACACCGCAGCGACCGCGCCACCTCGCGATCGCGTTCCGCGTGCCTCTTCCTTCATCGACATACGACCATACATAGGCTTCTCCCCCCTTTGGAAGATTGGAGCGCGGTCGTCACTCTGGGTTTGGCCGCGCCCGGGACCGGCCAGGCCCTGTCCGGCGCCCAGCATTGTTCCATATCTGGAACACTTGTTCTATTTGACGTTAGACGGCGTACCTATGGCTGTCAACATGCGACCGACGGACACGCTCCCGCGGACGTGCGGAATTGAACGTGTCGACCACATCCGCGTCCATCGGGGCCGAACCCAACCGGCAGGTCCTTGGCGCAAGGCTCCTTGACTTCCGCCGTCGATGGATCGCCTGATCGTTGGCGGCCAGCGTGGGCGTCCCGCCCGCGCGGCGGTCGTCGGCCCCCTGCCCGCGACCGTCAACGCAACAGAGGAACGTCCAGATGACGCGAACCGTCGTGATCACCGGCGCGGCCGGCAATATCGGAACCAAGCTTGCGCGCCATTTCGGTGGGCTTGGCTGGCGCCTGCGGCTGCTGGATGCGGTGCCCGGAGACGGCATCGAGGTGGCCGATCTGTCTGCATGGGACCCGCGCTGGGTTTCGCGTTTCGCCGACGCCGACGCGATCATCCTTCTCGCCGGCGATCCCAGTCCGGCCGCAGGCTGGAATTCGATCGTGCGGCTCAATCTCGATCTCGTGATGAATGTCTACGAGGCGGCGGTCGCGCAGCGGGCAAAGCGGGTGATCTTCGCCAGCTCGAACTGGACGATGGCGGGGCACCGCTTCGCCGATGGCGCGCTCACCACCGAGCGAGAGCCCTATCCGGTCAACGCCTATGGCATGTCGAAGCTGGTGGGCGAGCGGATCGGACGTTCCTATGCCGAGAGGCACGGGGTCTCGTCGATCAATTTCCGCATCGGCTGGATCCAGCGCGCCGAGAACCAGCCGGGTTCTCACATGGACTGGGCCGATTGGGGACAGGGCATGTGGCTGTCCAACCGCGACATGGCGCAGGGCTTCGAAAAGGCGGTGATCGCCCCGGCCGATCTGCACTTCGCCGTCCTCAATCTGATGTCGGCAAATCCAGGCATGCGCTGGGACATCGAGGCGACGCGCCGCGCGATCGGCTACGTCCCGCAGGATGGCGCCGAGCCTCAGGTCACGCCGGCGCAGGCCCAGGGCCGCGCGATGACGCGCAGCACCCGCGCCATGATCGAGGCCGCGGAGCGCTGGATGAACGACACGCGCTGGTGACCGCGCCCCTGGCGCGCCGCCGCGCCGGGCGGATGCAGTTGCCCGGCCAGGACTCTTTGGCCTCTATGTACGGGGTCGGATGCATGCGGAAGCCCTTCATCCGCCGGTCGCAGAGGGTGAACACGGAGCGAAACAGCGGCGGTGGACTCGGCGATGTCCAGAACCTGGCCGAGTGTGGCGTTGGAGAATCAGGATTCGTTTCGGGGCACGCCGCTGCGATAGGCGAGCGCGAGGCGCATCACGCCAAGCGGCCGAAGAGACCAGTCGCCGACCGCGAAGGGTGCCGGGTTCCAGACCGTGTTGCACTCGGGCGACGGCAGACCGTCGAGCTTCGCCCGTATTCCGGCCTCGGCCCATTGCTGCACCAGGACCTGTGCCGCGTCCTTCGTCCGGTTGCTGGAGACGGTCAGCGGCGTCTCGATGTCGAGCCCGTTCGGATCGCCGTCCTCGGCCAGCAGGCGCCGCGCCCGCGTCACGTCCTGCCGGAACGGCGGCATCGGCGCGTATTCCGGATGCGTCGGCGAGACATGGCGATGCTCGGCGCGGTAGCCAATCTCGCCGAAGGTGATCTCGGCCACCTTGTCGTTGTCGGCCGCATGGCGCATCGCACGCATGACGCGGATGTCGTCGGCGGGCTTCACCGGATGGATGCGAGCATGGACCATGGCGCCGGTCCTGGCCACGTAGAAGTCGAGACTGGGAATCCGCTTCAGGACCGCCAGATTCTGCGGTCCGGTCGAAAGGATCGAGTGGATCCGGCGCGAGGCCATCGCCGCGATCTCGAAGCCGGGGTCGTTGCCCAGATCGACGAACACGACCTCGTCGAGATGAGGACCCTGGGCCCGATCGTCGCGCCGGGCCCGAAGCACCGCGCGCTTGCCGATCTCGTACTCGGCGAGATCGAAGGGACCGGTGCCGTTCATGCCGGTCCCGAACCGGCCGTTCTCTCCGGGATCTGTGATCGTGAGCGGGCAATGAATGAAATGCTCGGGCACGGCCAGCTCGGGCGATTTGAGGTTCAGGCGCACGATGTGGATCGTCCTGGGACATGCGCTGTGCAACGCCCTGATCCCGTCCTTCACGGTGATCATGCTCCAGATCGACTGGCTCGTCGGCAGCGTGGTCGTGGTCGAGTCCTTCCTCGCCTCCAAGGGGTTCGGTTCGCCGATCCTGGAGGCCTCGCTGGCCAACGACATTTTCCTGCTCCAGGCCTGCACGGCGATCTGCGTCCTCATCGCCGCCGAAACCCAGACGCTCGTGGATATCGGCTGCGGGCTGCACAACCCGCGCATCCGTATCGCGCCGCCATGTCTGCCACGTCCCGCCCGCGGAGCTCGCGGCGGCGCAAGCGAGGAGCACGCCATGATCGTCAGCGACAGCATCGCCACCCGCAGCGAGGTGGCCGGTACGCGCGGCGTCGTCGCCGGCGGGCACGCCGACGAGGCGGCTGCGGGCATCGCGATGATCGAGGCCGGCGGCAACGCGATCGATGCGCTGGTCGCAGCCGCCTTCGTCGGCTTCGTGGTCGAACCGGCATCCTGTGGCCTGGGCGGCTATGGACGTCTATCGGTCTGGCTCGGCGGCGCGCGGCGCTTCCTGACATTCGATCACTATGTCCGCGCGCCGGCCGCGGCGCGGCCCGACATGTTCGCGATCGATCCGTCGAAGCCGATGAAGTATTACGGATTCCCGCATACGCTGGGGATGCGCGCCGAGGAAGGCCCGCTGGCGCCCGCGGTTCCCGGCGCGGTCGCCGGGCTATGCGACGCCCACGCGATGTTCGGCCGGCTGCCGCTGGCGCAGGTGGTGGAGCCCGCGATCGCCGCCGCTGAAGCCGGGATCCCCGTCACCTGGTCGTTGCAACTGACCATAGCCGACCGTCTGGCGAAGATCCGGGAGCTGCCGGAGATCGCGCGCTGGCTGCTGCGCGGCGGTCTGCCGCCCAAGGCCGCGGGCCCGGTCGGCGCCGGCGACCGGCTCGACGGCACCGACCTGGCACGGACCCTCCGGCGCATCGCCGAACACGGGAAACGTGGCTTCTACGAGGGCCCGGTCGCGGCCGCGATCGAGCGCGCCTGCGTCGGCGGCGGCGGAATCCTGACAGCCGCCGATCTGGCGAGGTATCGCACGCGCATCCTGGAGGAACAGCCGGGTCGCTATCGTGGCCTGGACTACGTCACCGCCTACGACCAGGTCGCCTACGAGGCGCTCAACATCCTCGATCACTTCGATCTGGCGGCGATGGGTCGCGACAGCCTGGGCTTCCGTCACCTGGTCGCGGAGGCGCTGGCCTGCGGCTTCGTCGACAGCATGACGCATTACGGCGATCCCGATTTCGAGACCAGCCCGGTCGAAGGCCTGGCCAGCCCGGCTTTCGGCCGGATGCGTGCCGCCGGACTGTCGATCGACCGCGCCCTGCCGCGGCCGGTGCGCCCGCAAGATCCCTGGCCCTTCGATGCGGCAGCGCCACGACCGGCGCGGGTTCGCGACGAACCCGGCCAGGCGCGGCTGGAGGGCACCAGCCAGATGGCCTCGGCCGATGCCGAGGGCAACATGTGCGCGCTGATCACCAGCCTGACCAGCGGCTTCGGCTCGCTCGTCCTGGCGCCTGGGACCGGCGTCGTCCTGAACAACGCGATGCAGAATTTCGACCCGCGCCCCGATCAGGCGAATTGCATCCGGCCAGGCAAGATGCCGATCTTCGCCGCGCCGTCGCTGGTCGCCGCGAAGGATGGCCGTGCGGTCTTCGCCGGCTGCGGGTCGGGCGGCTATCGCATCGCGACCGGTGTTCTGCATGCCTTCCTGCACGCAGTCGATTTCGGCCTCGGGCCGCAGGCGGCCGTGGACGCGCCGCGCGTCCACTGCCAGGGACACGAGACCCATGTCGATCCGCGCATCCCGGAAACGCTGCGCGCGGGCCTTGCGCGGCTGGGGCACGCCGTCGTCGTCCAGGGCGAGACACCGGGCGTCAACGCCTATGGCCGCGTCAACGCGATCCTGGCCGGCGACGACGGGACGCTCCGCGCCGGCACTGGCCCCGCCTGGGGCACGGCCGCCGCTTCATGCTGACGATGCGCCCCGGTGCCGTCGCGACGAGCCGCACGCCGATCGCCGGCCGGCGCGGCGCCGTCGCGTCCGGCCACCCGCTTTCCGCGCAGATCGGCATCGAGGCCATCCGGCGTGGCGGCTCGGCGATCGACGCGGCGATCGCGGCGGCCTTCGCGTCCTTCGTCGTCGAGCCCAGGATGTGCGGCGTCGGCGGTCACGGGCGCATGTCGCTCCACATCGCCGCGCGCGACCTGACGATCGGCATCGACCATTTCGTCCGCGCACCCCGCGCGGCGACACCGGACATTTATTCGGCCGCGCTGGCCCGCCAGCCCGGCGGCGGCGCGGCGGGCACGATCCACGACACCGGCCATCTCGCCGTCGGGATTCCCGGCGCGGTCGCCGGGCTCTGGGAGGCGCATCGGCGCTTCGGC
>JBIKLI010000223.1:0-7402 GCA_044359885.1 Alphaproteobacteria bacterium
AGGCGATGAAGAAGGCGGTGGCGTTCTGCACCACCATCAGGCTGGCGAAGACGAAGACGTTGTTGCGCAGCGCGTTGAACGTCCAGGTGCCGAAGGGCTCGCTGAACAGCACCAGGCGGAAATTTTCCAGCCCGATGAAGTCTGCGCGCGCCAGCCCGCGCCAGGAATAGAAGGCGTAGACGAATGCCGACGCGATCGGGACGACCACGAAGGCCAGCACGACGAGCAGCGCCGGCGCGAGCAGCGCCGCGATCCAGAGCTTGCGGCCGAGATCGTTCTGGAGCACGGCGCCTGGCCTCGGCGGTCGCGCGCGATCGCTCGCGCGCCTCCCAGGGTCAGCGGCGGCGGAACGGCGCGTGATAGGTCGCGATTCCGTCCGTCACTTCCTTGGCGACCTGCGCCGGGGTGGCGTTCCCGGCCATCAGCTTCTGCACGCCCGCGGTCAGAAGGACCGATCCGGTCGGATCCTGATAGCGGAAATGCACGAGGGTGATGTGGTCGCCCGAGGTCTTGTTCAGCTCCGCCACCCTGGCGAGCATCGGATCGGCGATGCGCACGCCGGCGATGGGCGAGATGTTGCCGAGAAGCTCGCTGAACTTGTTGCCGAACTCCGGCGTCGAGAAGAACCGGATCAGCCGGAGGCCCGCATCCTTCTTGTCCGACTTGGCGTTGAGCGCGTAACCGCCGTCGTAGAATACCGGGACCAGACGCGGCGCGCCGGCCTGCGGGGCGGGCGGCGCCATGAATTCCATGGGCAGGTTGGGGTTCTGGCGCCGGAAATTGGCGATCTCGAAGGAGCCGCCCACGAACATCGCCGCCCGGCCGGACAGGAACAGCTGCTGCATCGTCGGATAGTCGATGCCGGTGAAGCCCGGCGGCATGAACTCGCGCAGTTCCAGCAGCCGCGCCAGCGCGCCGACATAGCGCGGATCCTCGAAGGTCGCGGTGCCGGCGACGATGTCGTCGTTGAACCCCTTGCCATGCAGCGGCAGGGTCAGCGTCGCGGTGAAGATCTCCGCCATGAACGCCGTCGCCATGCCGTTCGCCAGCGGGACCAGCCCCTTTTCCTTGAGCGTGCGGCACGCGGCGATGAACTGTTCCCAGGTCTCCGGAGGCTGCACGCCGTGCCGCGCGAGCAGATCGCGGTTGTAGAAGATGCCCAGCGTCTGCGAGGCGAAGGGAACGGCGTAGGGCCGCCTGTCCGACCGATCGGTCACCGAGGCCAGCGCCGCGGGCGTGAAATTCGCCAGCTCCGGCACGGTCTGCGGCGACAGCGGCTCGAGATAGCCGGCCTTGGAGAATTGCTCGAGGCCGCCATAGGCGCGGATATGGATGATGTCCGGCCCGCGGCCGGCGGCCAACGCCGTGGACAGCGCGGTGCCGTAGTTCTGCGGTTCGAAGGCCTGGAACGCGAAGCGGACGTTCGGGTTGGCCTGGGTGAACATCGCGAAGAGCTGGGCGTATTGCGTCCGGTCTTCCTGGCGCCACGTCCAGAAGCTGAGTTCTGTCGACTGCGCCGCGGCGGGGCGGATCGCGGCCGCGAGCGCGGCGGTGCCTGCGCCGATACCGGCGAGTGTCCTGCGGCGCGTGATGTCTCCGGTCATGGGCGGCTCCTCGGCTGGGTCGGGGCGGCCGCAGATTGCGTCCGCGGCCTCACCTGGATTACTGCCGGTCCGCCCCAGAGGCGTCAAGCGAGGCCGCCGCGGCTTCGGTCCGTGGCCGGGATCAGGCCCCGGATGCAGTTGCCCTCGGCGCGGCCGGCTTGACTTGCGCGCATGGCGGGCCGCAGAGATGCCCCGCGCGGGCAGCGGTGCCCGGCTGCTTCAAGGGGAGGATCGGGGATGGCGCTGGATTTCCGGCTCGACCGGCGGGTCGCGATCGTGACCGGCGCGGGGCGGGGCATCGGTGCGGCCGTGGCCGAGGCGCTGGCCGCGGCGGGTGCGGTCGTGATCGCCGCCGATCTGGCCGAGGAGCGCGTCCGCTCCGTGGCGGCGGGTCTGGCCGCGAAGGGGCTGTCGGTGTCGCCGGCGGTCGTGGACGTCACCGACGCGTCTTCCGTGGCCGCGCTGGTCGACGCGGCGGTATCGGCCCATGGCGGGCTCGACATCCTGGTCTGCAGCGCCGGCATCACCGCCCCGGTCCCGATCGACCGGACGCCGCTGGAGACCTGGGACCGCGTGCTGGCGGTCAACCTGACCGGCACCTTCCTGTGTTGCCAGTCAGCCGCCGCGGCGATGCGGGCAGGGGGGCGTGCCGGCCGGGCGGGCGGCCGAATCCTGCTTCTGGGCTCGATCGTCGGTCATCAGGGCGCGCTGCTCGGCCATGTCGCCTATGCGGCGACAAAGGGTGGCGTCCATGCCTTCGCCAAGGCGCTGGCCCGGACGCTGGCGCCCGATCGGATCACGGTGAACGTCATCGCCCCTGGCCTGACGGATACGCAGATGTTGCGCGACGCCCATCCCCCCGAGGAGATCGCCGCGATCGCGGCGCGGATCCCGCTCGGCCTCGGCGCGGTCGACGACGTCGCTGCGGCCGCGGTCTTCCTGGCGTCGGACGCCGCGCGTCACATGACGGGCGTCGTCCTGGACGTCAATGGCGGCATGCTGATGCGCTGAGGGGCGTGTCGCTCCCGGGCGCCGGGTTCATCCCGGGGCGCGGCTGCGTTCGGCATTCGGGCGCAGGTCGCGGGGCGGCGGGCCCATCCGCGGCAGGCCCAGATCGACGGGCCGCTCGGCCAGGGTCTCGACATCCGATCCATGCGGCCGCGCATAGATGAAGCCGTTGGTCGGATAGATGCTGCCATAGGCGGCCGCGCCGGGCTTGAGCGATACCCGGACGGCGGTCCAGTCGTTGCGTGGCGAAACGTCGACCACCTCGGCGCCGCGGATGACGCCCCGGTTGACCCAGTTCGAATGGTCGATCTCGATCTCGCGGCTGCTGATCACCCGGCTGACCACGGCGACGTGACCCAGCGGCATCGACTTGATCGACTTGAAGGACAGGATGCTTCCGACCTCCGGCACGCTGCCGCGGGCATGGACGCCGGCCGCGCGCGACCACCAGAGATGCGCATTGCCGCTCAACCGGAAATCCGTGGTCGCGCGGACGAACTGCACGCACGGGATCCGCCCGACCGCGGCCACGGCCGGTTGCGCCGGGCGTCTTGCGTTCCGGTTCGCGGCGGCCCGCCCGGAGGTGGTCGCGGTGGTGGCGACGGTCTGGCGCGGCGTCTGTGCCTGGACGGCGCGCGAAGCGGGAAGGCTGGCGACATCGACGGCGGCGCGCGATTTCGGCGCAGGCGGCGGCGGCGGCGGCGGCACGAGGCCGGCGGCCAGGGCAGGCATCGGCAGCGCCAGCGAAAGAGCGAGTGCGACGCGGACCGCCATCGATCGGATGATCGATGCCGTGGTCGCGCTGATCGGGGTCGGTCGGGAAGCTTTGGTCATCCGGGTCGGCCTCGAAATTGAAGCGGGACCCTAGCGGCCTCCGTCGAACGATTCAACGATTGTTTCAGTTTGTTGCAGGCAGCGGTCCGGCGGTCGCCGCCAGCCGGCTATAGATCGCCTCCAGCCCCGCCGTCGTCGCGCGCGTATCGAAAAGCGGGCAGCGGTCCCGCCCGTCGCGCAGCCGGTCGCGCAGCGCCGCCAGACGGCCGGGATCCTTCGCCAGCGCGATCGCAAGCCCGGCATAGGACGCGACGCTGGTCGTCGCCAGCTCCGGCAGCCCGGCCGCGGCGACGAGGCTGGCCCCGACCCGCCGCGCGAAGCTGTCGCCCGCCAGCGTCAGGACGGGCAGACCGGCCCAGAGCGCGTCGCTGGCGGTGGTGTGGGCCCCGTAGGCGAAGCTGTCGAGGAAGAGGTCGGCCAGCCGGTGCCGGGCGAGATGGCGCGGCTTGGGCAGACGGTCGGCGAAGACCAGCCGCGCGGGCGACAATCCCCGGCGTGCCGCCTGCGCGCGCAGGCCACGCGCCGCCGCCTCGTCCGTGCGGAACAGCCAGAGCACGGATCCCGGAACCTCGCCAAGGATGGTGGCCCAGGCATCCATCAGCGGCGGATCGATCTTGTAGTTCATCGAAAAGCAGCAGAATACAAACCCTTTTTCGGGCAGCCCGGCCTCGGCGCGCGTCCATGGCGCCGGATCGATCGCGACCCGGTCGTCATTGGCCTGGTAGCAATGGGGCAGCCGGTGGACCTGCTCGTCGAACCAGCGCGCGTCCCCGGGCGGCAGGACGATCGCATCCGCCACGATCGCGTCGACGAACGGGGCCCCCATGGTGCCGGGCATCCCGAGATAGTTCACCTGCACCGGGGCTGCGCGCAGCGCCAGGATCTCCGGTCGCGCATGGGCCGTGTACCCGGCGAGATCGACCAGGATGTCCTGCCGGGCTGCCCGGATCCGCGCGACCGCCGCCGGGACGCAAAGATCCGCAAGGTCGACGAAGCTGTCGCAGGCCGTCGCGATCCGCCGCCGATAGGCGCTGCCGTCGTCGGGTCCGAGCGACCAGCCGGTGACATGCACGCGACCACGATCATGACTCTCCAGCACCCCCGCGATCAGCTGGGCGACGGGATGCTCGCGAAAATCGGGGGAGAGATAGCCGATCCGCAAGGGCCGCCCGGCGGCAGGCGGCAGCGGCGCCGGCGCCGGCAGGTCGTTCTGCCAGCGCGCCACCTTGGCGAGGATGGCGCGGGCATGGGCGCGGGCCGCCAGTTGCTGCTCTTCCGGGGACAGGCCGAGGCTGAGCGTCGCGAAGGGCGCGGCCGGCGCGCCGCCGCCGGCGCGGATCAGCGCGCCCAGATGCCGCACCTGCGCGTCGAGACCGTCCCAGTCGCACAGCTTGCGGCGCAACGAGACCAGGGCCGCGAGGTTGCGGCCATTGTCCGGCGCGATCTGGCAGGCCCTTTCCAGCGGCGCCCGTGCTTCCTCCAGCCGGCCGACCCGTTCGAGGGCGTTGCCCAGGTTCGACCAGCCATCGGCCAGATCCGGCCGTGTGCGGGTCGCCGTCCTGTAGAGGTCGATCGCTTCCCGCGCCCGCCCCGCCTCCTCGGCCAGCGTCCCCAGATTGTTCGCGGCCTCGCCATGGCCGCCGTCCATGGCCAAGGCACGTCGCAGCGCCGCCTCGGCCGCCGGCCGGTCGCCGGCATCCATCAGCAATCGCCCGAGATTGGCCTCGGCCGCCGCGACCCCGGGGCAGGCCGCGCGCGCGTCCTGCGCCGCCTGGAGGGCGCCGTCCATGTCGCCCTGCCGGTGCAGGGCCGACATCAGCCCGGCCCATGCGGGCCATAGCGAGGGTTGGGCCGCCACCGCCGCGCGATAGACCGCCACGCTCTCGGCGGCCTGCCCGCACAGATCCAGCGCCCGGGCGAGGTTGCAGGCGATGTCGGCCGCGCCGGGAGCGAGCGCCGCCGCGCGGCGCAGGATCTCGGCCCCCTCGGCCGGGGCCCCGTCCTGGCAGAGCGCGACGCCCAGATGGTTGAGGATCGGGGCGGCGCCGGGGGCCAGCGCCGACGCGTCGCGCAAGGCGGCGATCGCGGGTCGCACATTGCCTGCCTGCATCAGCGTCACGCCCAGCAGATGATGCGCCGCGGCATGGCGCGGTGCCACCGCCAGCGCCCTGCGGCAGGTCAGGGCGGCATCCCCGAGCCGCCCGGCCTGACCCAGCCGGCGCGCCTGGTCGAGCAGGATGGCGATCTTGTCGGGCGGCGGGGCCATCGCTCCTTCCCTCGCGCCACGTCCCGGCCGCGGCGGCATGTCCTCCGCGGCCCTCTGGTGCCCCACGCCGGACTTGAACCAGCACGTTCTTGCGAACAACAGATTTTGAGTCTGCCGCGTCTACCGTTCCGCCAGTGGGGCACCGGGACGGAAGCCCGGCATCATAGTCGCCAAGGGCAAGGGGTCAATCTCCGGAGGGCGGCCGATGGGGTCTAGGGGGGTCTTGGGGTGGGACCCCATCTTTGTCGGTTTGGCGGGGGGTGGCTTGCGTCGGTGGCGGTCGCAGGTCATATATCCGGTGGGAGGTTGGCGGCGGACGGACTCCTCGCCAACCCGGCCAGGTCCGAGAGGAAGCAACCGTAACGAGTTCCGGTCCGGGTCGTCGTTCCAGCCTCCCACCTTTTTCCTTGCCCTCCAGGCCAGCGCCGCTGTCCGCGGCCGCGAGATGACCGAGACGCCCTCCGCCTATCGCGTGCTCGCGCGCAAATACCGGCCGACCCGGCTCAGCGACCTGCTGGGCCAGGACGCGCTGGTGCGGACGCTGACCAACGCCATCGCCACCGGACGGATCGCGCACGCCTTCGTGCTGACCGGGGTGCGCGGCGTCGGCAAGACCACGACCGCGCGCATCATCGCCCGGGCGCTCAACTGCGTCGGCCCCGACGGTTCCGGCGGACCGACCCCCGATCCCTGCGGGGTCTGCGCGGCCTGCGTGTCCATCGCCGAAGACCGGAACATGGACGTGATCGAGATGGACGCGGCCTCGAACACCGGCGTCGCCAACATGCGCGAACTGATCGACGGGGTGCGGTACCGGCCGGTTTCGGCGCGCTACAAGATCTACATCGTCGACGAGGTCCACATGCTTTCGAACAGCGCGTTCAACGCGCTGCTCAAGACGCTCGAGGAACCGCCCGAGCATGTGAAGTTCATCTTCGCGACCACCGAGATCCGCAAGGTGCCGGTGACGGTGCTCTCGCGCTGCCAGCGTTTCGACCTGCGCCGCTTCGAGCCGGCGACGCTGGCCGCGATGCTGACCGACGTCGCGGCGAAGGAAGGCCGGTCGATCGACGCCGGCGCGGCGCGGCTGCTGGCGCGCGCCGCCGACGGTTCGGCGCGCGATGGGCTGTCGCTGCTCGACCGCGCCCTGGCGCATCAGCCGGGCGAGGTCGCCGAGCCGGCGGTGGCGGAACTTCTCGGCCTTGCCGACCGCTCCCAGGTGTTCGAGCTCTTCGAGACGACGATGCGCGGCCGCGCCGCCGCGGCGCTGGAGCAGCTCCAGGCCATGTATCGCGCCGGGGCCGATCCCGGGGTCGTCGTCCAGGACATGCTGGAGCTGGTCCACCAGCTGACGCGGCTGCAGGCGGCCCCCGCGATCGCCGACGAGTCCGCCTTGCCCCAGGCAGAGCGGGCGCGCGGCCAGGCGCTGGCCGAAGGCCTGGGGGTCGGCGCGCTGGCGCGCTGCTGGACGATGCTGCTCAAGGGGCTGGGGGAGGTTCAGACCGCACCGCAGCCGCAGGCCGCGCTCGAGATGCTGCTGATCCGGCTGGCCTACGCCGCCGAACTGCCCAGCCCGGCCGACCTGGTCGGCCGGCTGAAGGAAGCCGGGGCCGGCGCGGTCCCGGCTCCGCGCGGCGGCGGCGGCGGCGCAGGGCAGGGCGCGCCGCGGGCGGTCCTGGTGGCCGCGGCA
>JBIKLI010000224.1:0-7295 GCA_044359885.1 Alphaproteobacteria bacterium
GACGGTCGGGGATGCCGAGTTCGTCGAGATGGCGCACCGTGTTCTCGAGATAGGCGACGCAGGGGCCGCGCTGGCCGGCGGCCTCGCAGATCGTCGCCGCGACGCGCGCCGGATCGAGCTTGCCGGCATAGTTGGGA
The DNA here is from genome assembly GCA_044359885.1 of Alphaproteobacteria bacterium. Taxonomy (GTDB): domain Bacteria; phylum Pseudomonadota; class Alphaproteobacteria; order CACIAM-22H2; family CACIAM-22H2; genus CAIOSQ01. Next base: position 138 of record JBIKLI010000224.1, read on the forward strand.
TGGCGCCGGTCGACCACGAAGCCGCGGGCGGCGACGCGGCCGGCGGCGGTGTCGAGCCGCAGCACCCGGCATTCATAGGACCGGTTGCCCATCTCCCGCTCCCACAGATAGCTCCACACCGCCGGCACGTCATGGGCCACGACCCGGTAGGCAAGACCCCGGCAGGAGCCGCCACGATCGAGGCCGAGCACGAGCCCCGGCTGCTCGGGCGTGCCGCGATAGCGCATCGAGTAGAGGCAGAAGGCGCGATGATAGCCGCGCAGCAGCGCCGGCCGCGCCTCGGCGAAGTCGAAGCCCGGGTCCCAGATCAGCGAGCCATAGGCGAAGACCCAGAGATCCCGGCCATCGGGCGGCGGCGGCTGCGAGCGGTCCAGGGTCATGCGGGCGCGACGAGAGGGCGGAGCGGACGGGCGACCATAGCCCGCCGCACGAGGCATGCAATCCTCGCGCGCCGGGGTATGCTGGCCCCCACACGCCATCGGGGACCCGCGCCATGGACATCGCTCGCGCCGCCAGGCTCTGCTTTGCCGCCGACTACGCCGCCGCGCGCGCGAAGTTCCGCGACGCCTGCCGCGTCTTCGGCATCCCGGTCGAGAGCCATGTCAACCCGCTGCCGGGCCCTCGGGGCGAGGAACTGGCCACCGACAGCGCCTGGGTCGGTCCCGAGGACGCGGCGCATGTCGTCGCGGTGATCTCGGGAACCCACGGCGTCGAGGGGTTCTGCGGCGGCGGGGCGCAGGTCGACTGGCTGCTCGGCGGCGGGTCCGCCGCGCTGCCGCCGGACACGGCGATGCTGCTGGTCCATGCGGTCAACCCGTTCGGCTGGGCCTGGCTGGGGCGCACCACCGAGGAGAATGTCGACCTCAACCGCAACTGGGTCGATTTCGCCGAGGCGCTGCCGCGCAACGAGGGCTATGACGAGCTCGCCGCGCATCTGGTGCCTGCCGAGATCGAGGGGCCCGGGCGCGCCGACGCCGACGCGGCGCTCGCCGCCTGGCGCAAGGACCGCACGCTGCAGCAATGGCTGCGTGCGGTCTCGTCCGGCCAATACGACCATCCGGAGGGCCTGTTCTACGGCGGCAGCGGGCCCACCTGGGCGCGGCGCACCGAGGAGACGATCATCGACCGCCATCGCCTCGCCCAGCGGCGCAGCGTGACCGTGCTCGACATGCATACCGGGCTTGGCCAGTACGGCTATGGCGAGCCCATCTCGCATATGCCGCAGGAGAGCGAGGCGCGCGCGCGGGTGATGCGGCTATGGGGCGAGTCGGTCACCGAGCCGGCGCGCGGGAATTCCGTGTCGACCATCCGCCGCGGCCTCTCGGCATTCGGCTGGCGCGACCGGATCGGCGCGCATTGCGTCTTCGTCACCTTCGAGTTCGGCACCTTCGCGATCGACCCGGTCATCGACGCGCTGCGCGGCGAGTGCTGGGCGCGCCGCCGCGGGCTCGACTGGAACGATCCGGTGCAGGCGCGGATCCGGAACGCCGCCCGCCGGGCCTTCTATCCGGACACCGACACCTGGCGCGAGCTGGTGCTGGCGCGCACCCGCCAGTGCATCCGCCAGGCGGTCGAGGGCGTGGCGCGGTCGTGATGGCAAGCTGGCTGCGGATCGGCGCCATCGCCGTCGCGGCGTCGGCGGCGCTGTGGGCGGGCGGCTGGTTCGTCGTCGCCACGACGATCGACGGGCGCGTGCGCGCCTGGGCCGCCGCGCAGGCCGCGCAAGGCGCGCGCGTGGCCTTCGCCGCGCTGGAGGTCGGCGGCTTCCCGACCCGTTTTCGCCTCCGCGCCGACGGCTGGGAGTTCGCGACCGCCGGCGCCGACGGATGGAGCCTGCGCGGCGCGCGGCTCGAGGCGACGCTGGTTCCCTGGGACCGCGGCACGATCGTGCTGCACCTGCCCGGGGCGCATCGCATCGAGCGACGCAGGGCCGGCGACGGCACCGGCCTCGGCATCGAGGCGCAACGCCCCGACGGCGTGCTGCGCCTCGACGCCCGGGGCGGCATACGGGCGCTGGAACTCGATCTGGGCAAGGTGGCGCTGACGCTTCCGCCCAGCCCGTCCCTGGCGGCCGACCAGCGCGGCGTCACGGTCGCCCGGCTGCAGGTCGCGATCCGGCCCAGCGACCCGCCGCATCCGCAGACGCGCGAATTCCTGGCCCTCGCCCTGCGCGCCGAGGACGTCGTGCTGCCGCGCGGCCTGACGCGGCCGATGGATGCCACGATCCGGCTCGCCGACGCCGGGATCGCGCTGCGCGGCGAGACCGGCACCGGCGGCGGCACGGCCGAGAGGATCCTCGCCTGGCGCGATTCCGGCGGCGTCGTCGAACTGACGCGGCTCGAGCTCGACTGGGCGCCGCTGCGCCTGACCGGCGACGGCACCGCCGCGCTCGACGCGCGCAACCGGCCCCAGGCCGCGCTGACGCTGCGCGTCGCCGGCCTGCCCGACCTGATCGACGCGCTGGCGCGCGCGCGCCAGATCGGCCTTGCCCAGGCCGCCGCGTTCAAGGCGCTCGCGGCCGGGATGGCGCGCACCGATCCGGCGACCGGCCGGCGCGAGGTGGCGCTGCCGGTGACGGCGCAGGACGGCCGGCTCGCGGTCGCCGGGATCGCGCTGATGCCGCTCGCGCCGATCCCGCTGCCCCCGCGCTGACGCCGCGCGGCTCAGGCCTGGCGGGCCTGGACGATGCCGCGGCGGATCTGCCGGGCGCGCGAGAAGACCTTGTGCAGCGTCTCGCCGTCGTCGTGGCGGATCGCCTTCTGGAGGAGCGCGATGTCCTCGTAGAGCCGCCCGGTCATCTCCAGCACGGCATCCTTGTTGGACAGGAAGATGTCGCGCCACATGGTCGGATCGGACCCGGCGACGCGGGTGAAGTCGCGGAAGCCCGAGGCCGCGAACTTGATGACGTCGGCACGCATCGTGCCCTCGAGGTCGCTGACCGTGTTGACGATCGTGTAGGCGATGAGATGCGGGACGTGGCTGGTGATCGCCAGTACCCGATCGTGATGCACCGGCGGCATCACGGCGATCTCCATGCCCGCCTTGCGCCAGAGCGCGGCGACGCGCTCGACGGCGCGCGGATCGGTGCCGTCCGGCGGCGTCAGGATGCACCAGCGCCCGGCGAAGAGATCCGCGAAGCCGGCCTCGGGACCGGAGTTCTCGGTCCCGGCGATCGGATGTCCGGGCACCAGATGGACGCCGCGCCGCATATGCGGCGCCAGCGCCTCGACCACCGCGCGCTTGACCGATCCGACATCGGACAGGATCGCGCCCCTGGCGAGCTTCGGGCCGATCGCGGCGGCGAGCGCCGGGAAGCTCAGCACCGGCGTGCAGAGCATGACGAGGTCGGCGCCGCGCACCGCCTTCGCCGGATCGGCGACCGCGCGGTCGGCGATCCCGAGTTCCAGGACCTTGTCGCGGACCGCGGCCGAGGCGTCGCAGGCGACGAGCTCGCCCGCGAGTCCGTCCCGACGCACGACCCGCGCCAGCGACGAGCCGATCAGCCCCATGCCGACGATGACGATCCGCCGGAACAGCGGCCTGGCGCGCGCCATCGCGATCAGCCCTGCATGAAGGCGGAGAGGCTGGCGACGACCGCGCGCATCTCCTCCTCGGTGCCGATGGTGAACCGGATCCAGTCGGACAGGCCGTAATTGGCGACCGGGCGCGGGATGATCCCGTCGCGGGCCAGATGCGCGGTGGCCGCGGCGGCGTCGCGGGGGGCGCCCGGAAAGCGCACGAGCACGAAATTGCCCACCGAGGGAAGCGGCTCCAGCCCGAGTTCGGCGACGCGCGCGGCGAACCAGGGCATCCAGACGTCGTTGTGCGCGCGCGAGGCGTCGGCGAAGGCAAGATCCTCGAGCGCCGCCACCCCCGCCGCCTGCGCGGCCGCGGACACGTTGAACGGGCCGCGTACGCGGTTGAGGACGTCGACGATCCCCGGCGCGGCATAGGCCCAGCCCAGACGCAGGCCACCGAGCGCGAAGATCTTGGAGAAGGTGCGCAGCATGACGACGTTGTCGCAGCTCTCCGCCAGCTCGACCCCGGCGCCGTAGTCGTTGCGCGTGACGTATTCGGCGTAGGCGGCGTCGATCGCCAGCAGCGTATGCGCCGGCAGGCCGTCGCGCAGACGCCGGAGCTCGGACGCGGAGATGTAGCTGCCCGTCGGATTGTTGGGATTGGCGACGAAGCAGATCTTCGTGCGGGGCCCGGCCTTGGCAAGCAGCGCGTCGACATCCGTGCGGAAGCCGGTTTCCGGCGCGACCACCGGGGTGGCGCCGGCGGCATGGGTCGAGATCGGGTACATGACGAAGCCGTACTGGCTGTAGAGCACTTCGTCGCCCGGGCCCGCATAGGCCTTGGTCAGCAAGGCGATCAGCTCGTCGGACCCCGCGCCGCAGACGATGCGCGCCGGATCGAGGCCGAAGCGGCGCGAGATCGCCGCGCGCAGCTCGACGGCGCCGCCGTCGGGATAGCGGTGCAGCTTCTCGGCCAGGGCGACATAGGCCTTCATGGCGCGCGGGCTGGGGCCGAGCGCGCCCTCGTTGGAGGACAGCTTGATGACCCGCTGCTGCCCCCCCAGCGACGACTTGCCGCCGACATAGGGTTCGATCTCCATCACGCCGGGGCGGGGAACGGGATTGCTCATGATGGCCTCGTCGTTCGGGTCTCGATGGGAAAATCCGGCCGGGCGCGCGCTTCAGCCGCGCCCCAGGTCCAGCGGCACCGCATAGCCGCCGACCGGTCGGATCAGCGCACCCTCGCCGAGCGCCGCGGCCACCAGGGCAAGGCGCGCGTCGCCGGGCTCGGGATGGGCTGAGAGTTCCACCAGTTGCAGCGATCCGCCGGACGGATCGTCATGCGCGGCCGGCAGGCCGATCACGGTCAGCCCCGCCTTGCCGAAGATCGCGGTCAGCCGGGTCTGGCTGAGTTCGGCGCGGGTCTCGACGATCGCGAAGCCACGATCCTGACCCGAGGCATCGAAGGTCTGCCGGCCGACGAGAAGCGCCGCGCCGCCGCGCCGGTCCGGCGCGAAGGGTACGCGCGCGACCACGTTCAGCTGCGGGGCGGGGCCAGCGCCCAGCCCACGCCACCAAGGGTCCTCCGGCGTGTCGCCGGGCAGCGGCACAAGCGCGATCTGCGCACGGCCCTCGGCGAGCGCGCTCAGCGCGCGGGCCGCCGACCCGACCGGCTGCAGCGTCGTGAGCGTGCCGAAATGGTCGCGCGCCAGTTCGATGCCCTGGCCACCGGCAGCGCCCGTCGCGACGGCGATCGCGAACGGGCCCTGCAGACGGCTGTTGGCGGTCATGATCTCGCGCCAGATCCGCACGACCACGCTGGCAGGCATCGAACCCGCATGGCGCGCGACGAGCCGGCGGACGACATTGGCCTCGCGCCCCGGCCGCAGCGTCGGTCCCTCGGCGCCCTTCGCCGCGCGCACTTCGGCCGCGAGCCGCGCGCGCGCCATGAGCGCGTCGTGGATCGTGTCGTCGAGCGCGTCGATCTGACGCCGGATCCGATCCAGCGTCGCGGGGGGCGTTTCCATTTCCTGCTCGGTTTTCCCGGGGAAGACCGGAATATCCGCTGCGCGCCGCGAAAGCAATTGTCCGCCGCGCCATCGGCCTTGAACCCCGGGGGTGGGGGTGCGATCTTCCCCGCCCTTCGTTCCAACCGCCCGTTCTCCGGACACGTGCATGACGAGTTCCTCGCCGGGTCTGTCCGCGGCGTCACCGCTGCCGGGAAAGCGGCTGGTCATTCCGGCGAACGACAGGCTGCCGCTGGACGGCGGCGCCGCGCTGGGACCGGCCACGATCGCCTATCAGACCTATGGCCGGCTCGACGACCGCCGCGCCAACGCCATTCTCGTCTGCCACGCCCTGACCGGGGACCAGTATGTCGCGGAGACCCATCCGGTGACCGGGAAGCCCGGCTGGTGGGAGACGCTGGTCGGGCCCGGGCGCGTCCTGGACACCGACCGTTTCTTCGTGATCTGCGCCAACGTCATCGGTGGCTGCATGGGATCGACCGGCCCCCGGGACATCGATCCCGCGACCGGCCGGCCCTATGGGCTGTCCTTCCCGCTGATCACCGTCGGCGACATGGTGCGCGCGCAGAAGCGGCTGATCGACGCGCTGGGGATCGAGAGCCTGTTCTGCGTGGTCGGCGGATCGATGGGCGGCATGCAGGTGCTGCAATGGGCCGCCGCCTATCCCGAACAGGTCTTCGCCGCGATCCCGATCGCCACCGCCGCGCATCACTCGGCCCAGAACATCGCCTTCCACGAGGTCGGGCGTCAGGCGATCATGGCCGATCCCGACTGGCGCGGCGGCGACTATCAGAGCGCCGGGACGCGACCCGCGCGCGGCCTCGCCGTCGCGCGGATGGCGGCGCACATCACCTATCTGTCCGAAGCCGCGCTGCACCGCAAATTCGGCCGCAACCTGCAGGAACGCGACCGGCTCGGCTTCGGCTTCGACGCCGATTTCCAGGTCGAGAGCTATCTGCGCCACCAGGGCTCGAGCTTCGTCGAACGCTTCGACGCCAATTCCTATCTCTACATCACCCGCGCGATGGACTATTTCGATCTGGCGCGCGACTTCGGCGGCAGCCTCGCGGCGGCGTTCCGCGGCAGCAAGGCACGGTTCTGCGTCGTCAGCTTCACCTCGGACTGGCTGTTCCCGACCGCGGAAAGCCGGGTCCTGGTCCATGCCCTCAACGCCGCCGCGGCCAATGTCAGCTTCGTCGAGATCCCGACCGACAAGGGCCACGACGCCTTCCTTCTGGACGAACCCGAGCTGTTCAAGGTGCTGCGCGGCTTCGTCGAAGGCTGCGCCGAACGGCGCGGGCTGAAGCGCTGATGGCCCCCCAGCTGCAATCCGTCGGCGCGCATCCCCGCGCCAATATCCGGGTCGACCTCCAGCTGATCGCGGAGATGATCGAACCGGGCAGCCGGGTCCTCGACATCGGCTGCGGGGACGGCGAATTGCTGGGCCATCTGGTCCATGACCGCCAGGTCGACGGCCGCGGCATGGAGATCAGCCAGGCCGGGGTCAACGAATGCGTGGCGCGGGGTCTGTCGGTGATCCAGGGCGACGCGGACACCGATCTCAAGGACTACCCGTCGGACGCATTCGACTACGTCATCCTGTCGCAGACGCT
>JBIKLI010000225.1:0-7291 GCA_044359885.1 Alphaproteobacteria bacterium
AGGACAGCGGCGAAGACGACGACGAGTCCGGCAGCCTCCCGCCAGCGGCCGTCATCGAACGGTCCGCCCCGTCGATCGCGCTCGACGCCGCGCCTGAACCCGTCGGCACCGCCATCGCCGTGACGCCGTCGGATTCCGAGCCCGAGGCGGCAGCGTCCGTCGAAGCGCCCGGATCCGAGCCCTCGGCCGGCGATCCGGCCGCCGCGGGGCTGACGGCCGAACCGGCGCGGATCGTCGCCCCCGAACCCAGCGTCGCGGGCGACGCGCCGGTGGACGCCGGCGCCGGCGAGATGCCGGTGGCCGCGGGCGACGCCGGGCCGGAAGGCGCCGACACGCCTGCCCTGCCCCCGGTCAAGCTCGAATCCCTCGGTGGCGACGACGCCGAAGAGGAGGAGGAGGAGCAGACCCGCCGCCGCCGCCTCAAGCCGATGCGGCACTACAAGATCCAGGAAGTCATCAAGCGCCGCCAAGTGCTGCTGGTCCAGGTGGTCAAGGAAGAACGCGGGACCAAGGGCGCCGCGCTGACGACCTACATCTCGCTCGCCGGCCGGTACTGCGTGCTGATGCCGAACACGACCCGTGGCGGCGGCATTTCGCGCCGCATCACCTCGCAGCAGGACCGCAAGCGTCTCAAGGAGATCATGCGCGACCTGGACCTGCCGGACGGCATGGCGGTGATCCTGCGCACCGCGGGCATGGAGCGCGCCAAGCCCGACATCCGGCGCGACTACGAATACCTGATGCGGCTGTGGGACGACGTCCGCGAGCTGACGCTCAATTCTCGGGCCCCCGCGCTGGTCTACGAGGAAGGGTCGCTGATCAAGCGCTCGATCCGAGACCTCTATTCGCGCGACATCGACGAGATCCAGGTCGAGGGCCGCGAAGGCTTCGAAGCGGCCCGCGCCTTCATGCGCATGCTGATGCCGGATCATGCCGACCGGATCCGGCTCTACGAGGATCCACAGGTGCCGCTGTTCCAGCGCCATCAGGTGGAGGCCCAGCTCGACGAGATGCACGAGAGCACCGTGCGGCTGCGGTCCGGCGGCTACATCGTGCTCAACCAGACCGAAGCGCTGGTCGCGATCGACGTCAATTCCGGGCGCGCCACGCGCGAGCGCCATATCGAGGAGACGGCGCTCAAGACCAATCTGGAAGCCGCCGACGAGGTGGCACGGCAGATCCGGCTGCGCGACCTGGCCGGGCTGATCGTCATCGACTTCATCGACATGGAGGACAACCGCCATATCGGTCAGGTCGAGCGGCGACTCAAGGAGGCGATGCGCAACGACCGCGCGCGCATCCAGATCGGACGCATCTCTCCCTTCGGACTTCTGGAACTGTCGCGCCAGCGCCTGCGGCCGTCGCTGGCCGAAGTGTCGACCCAGAAATGCCCGCATTGCGGCGGCAGCGGCTTCATCCGTTCGACCGAATCCACCGCGTTGCGCGTCCTGCGCGGCATCGAGGAGGAGGGCGTCAAGGCCCGCTCCGCCGCCCTCAAGGTCAGCCTGCCGGCCAGCGTCGCGATCTACATCCTGAACAGCAAGCGCAGCGCCCTCTCGGCGATCGAACAGCGCTACGGGCTAGAAATCGGCTTCGAGCCGGACGCCGCGATGGTCCCGCCGGAGTACCGGATCGACCGGATCAAGCCGCGCGAGCGCGGCGAGGCTCCCGGCCCCGCCCCGATCCGCGCCGGCATCGATCACGCGCCGGAGGATCTGGCCGACGACGCGGGCATGGAAGCGGCCGGCGCGGCCGAGCCGCGGGAGGAGCCGTTTTCTCCCGCCCCGGCGAGCGCACGGACGTGGGAGGGCGAGGACACGGCGCGCGACGACGCTGCGGGTCCGGATGCCGGATCGCCGGATTCCGGCGGCGAGGATGGCCGGGGCCGGGGCCGGCGGCGGCGGCGGCGGCGCGGACGCGGCCGCGGTCGCGACGACAACCAGCAATTCAGGGCCGAAGCGCCGCGCAACGCGGCGCCGGTACCGCACGAGTTCGCCCCTGCCGCCGGCATGGACGGCGACGAGAGCGGCGCGGCGCCTTCGATGCCGGAACCCGGGCCAGCGATCGATGCGGCGGCGGAATCCGAAACGCGTGCCCCGCGTGACGGCGAGGGCGAGGGCGAGGATGGCGGCCGTCGCCGGCGGCGCGGCCGGCGGGGTGGTCGTCGCCGGCGCGGCGAGGACGTGCCCGGCGGCGAGAAGCCCGGCTTCGCCCCGCAGGCAGCCGATGCCGCGGCCGCGCCCCCCGCAGTCGTATCGCCCGATCCCGACAGCGATCTGAGGCAGCGCGCCCGCGAACTCTACGCGCCTCGCGAGAGGTTTGCCCCCGTCACGGCAGCCGAACCGGTCGATCAGACCCAGGAAGCGCATGACTGGCCATGGAACCGGCGCCCCGACGCCGCTCCCGCTCCCGCGCCTGCCGCCGAGACGGTGATCGAGGTCGTCGCCCAGGCAGCGTCCGCCCCGGTGCCGGAACCGGCGCCAGCCCCCGTGGCTGACATCGCACCCGCGGTCCCCGCGGCGCCCGAACCAGCCGCTCCGGCACCGGCCGCGGTGGAATCGGCGCCCGCGCCCGCGGCCGAACCCAAGGCCGAGCCCAAGGCCGAACCCGCGCCCGAGCCCGAACCGGAGCCCAAGGGTCCGCCACGGCGTGGCTGGTGGCGTCGTCTCGCGAATTGACCGGCGTTCGGTCTGCGGCGTGAACCGGGCGGCCCCTCGCGGGGCCGCCCTTTTCATGTCCGCCTCAGCCGCCCGCCCGCCAGCGGCGCAACCGCGCACAGGCCTGTTCGATGTCGGCGCGCGGGCCGGCGAATGAAAAACGGACATGGCGAGCCCCGCGGCCGGGATCGAAATCGGTCCCCGGCGTCGCCGCCACGCCCGCCTCGTCCAGCATGCGACGGCAGAATGCCGCGCTGTCGTTCGTCAGATGCCCGATGTCGCAATAGAGATAGAATGCCCCATCCGCGGGCGCGAAATCCCGGAACCCGCAACCCGGCAGTTCCGCCAGCAGGAGGTCGCGGTTGTCGCGATACAAGGCCACCCTGGCTTCCAGATCGGCGGGGCAGTCGAAGGCCGCCAGCGCCGCATGCTGCGGCAGGCTGGGCGGCGAGATGAACAGGTTCTGCGCCAGCACCTCGACCGCGCGGATCAGGTCGGGCGGCACCACCATCCAGCCCAGCCGCCAGCCGGTCATCGCGAAATACTTGGAAAAGCTGTTGATCACGATCGCGTCCGGCCATCCGGCCATGGTCGCCGCCGGCGCGCCGTAGACGATCCCGTGATAGATCTCGTCGGACACCATGCGCACGCCGTTGCGCCCGCACCAGGCTGCCAGCGTCCCGAGTTCCGTCGCCGACAGCATGGTGCCGGTCGGATTGGCCGGGCTCGCGACGATCAGGCCGTCGAGACGGCCGGCGGCCTCGAGACGGGCGATCGTCGGCTGAAACCGGTCGCCGGCGTCGCAGGGCAGACCGACCGCGTCGACGCCCAGGGCCGCGAGGATGTTGCGATAGGCGGGGTAGCCGGGCTCGGCCACCGCCACCCGGGCGCCGGTGTCGAACGCAGCCAGGAAGGCGAGGATGAAGGCGCCCGACGAACCGGTCGTCAGCACGATCCGCTCGGCGGGGACCTCGACACCATAGGTCTGCCGGTAATGCGTGGCGATGCGGCTGCGCAAGGCCGGCAGGCCGAAGGCGTCGGTGTAGCCCAGACGATCCTCGCGCAGCGCCCGCGCCGCCGCCGCCAGCACCGCCTCGGGCGCGGATCCGCCGGGTTGCCCGATCTCCAGATGGATGCTGCGCGCGCCAGGATCCGCCGCGACGCGATCGCGGGCGGTGGCGGCCCGCAACACGTCCATGACGATGAACGGGGCGATGGCGCTGCGCCGCGACGCTCCGTAGGGCATCGGCTTGCCTTTCCCGTCAGCGCACGCCGCCGACCGCGATGCCGTCGCCGCGCGGATCGCTGCGGACGCGACAGCTGGTCGGCCGGTCGCCAAGCCCTTCCGGACAGGCCAGGACATTGAGCCGGCCACGCGCCGTCTCGGCGGCAGCCATCGGCTGGAGGCGGGTGCCATCCACCGCGACGACCGGCTGGTCAAGGATCTGGTCGATGCCCGTTCGATCGGACATGACCGAAAGGCCGGCGGCCACCATCGCCGCGGCGCTGCCAGGGCCGCCGCCGGCGGCGGCGAAGACGAATTGGGCCGAGCCCGCGCGCTGCGAAAGGACGCCCGCGCCCCCCACCGACCGGACCGCGAGGACGGCGGCGAGCGAGGTCGTCGCCCGGGCATCCGGCGCCGCGAGGACGACGCCGTCGACGACGCGGCCGCTGCCGAACATGGCGCCCGCGGTGATCGCGCAGGCGACGGCGCCGCCGTCGCGATCGGCCGCGACGATGCTGGTGACCGCGGGGGATCCGGCGAAGGCCTCGGCCGCCGGGCCGGGCACCGGCGCGGCCGGTGCGGCCATCAGCGATTCCGCGCGGCGTGGCGAGATCGCCTCGGCGACGACGGCGAAATCGGACGGGTCGGCGGCAAGCCAGCGCGGCGCATCGCCCATGACGCGCAGCTGGCCGTCGCGCAGGATCTCGCCGCGACGGTCGGCGGCGGCCTGGGGCCAGTCCGACGCCGCCATCTGCCATAGCTGCGCCTGCATGATGCCGGCCTGGGCCGGCGGCGGCAGGAAGGAGGCCCGCAGACCACGCGACGAGACCGCCAGCGGCGCGCGGAACTGCGGCGCTGCCGCGGCGAAATCCTCGGCGGAGAAACCGCCGCCCGCGGCACGCGCGGCCATGGCGAAGCGTGCGCCTGCCGCCCCGGCATGGAACTCGTTCGCGCCACGGTTGCGGATCGTCGCCAGCGTGCCGGCCAGTTCCGGCTGCACCAGCACGTCGCCCTCGCCGAGCAGCTTCCCCGCCGGCCTGAACAGGCGGGACAGGTCGGGACTGGCCGCGATCCGTGCCGCATTGTCGGCGATGTCTCGCGCCAGGGCTCGCGACACGGGTGCCCCGAACCGCGCGATCGCCTCGCCCGGCGCCACCACCTGTTCCCAGCGCAGCCGGCCGTAACGGCCCTGGAGGACAAAGAAGCCGCGGGCGTTCAGCGGCATGGGACTGCCGCCGGCGGCTGGCGGCCGGGCCATGAAATCGACCGTCTCGACACGGCCCAGGACCGGATCGAAGACGAGGCAGGCGCCATGGCCGCCCAGCGACGCCCGGCCGGGCATCGTCGCAGCCAGGGCGAAATACGCGGCGCTGGCCGCATCCGCCGCCGAGCCCCCCGCGGCAAGGATGTCGCGCGCGGCGAGCCCCGCGCGCGGTTCGTCGGCGGCGAGGCCCCCGACGAAGGCCACCGCCGGACCGCGCCCGTCGACAGCGCCGCCCGCACAGGACGCCGACAGCATCGCCGCCGCGAGAATCTGGACGACCCGCCCTGGATTCCGCCACCGCGCGCGATTAACTTTCATGACACCACACGACATCGTTTCCCTTCCCTGCGAGCCGAGAGACGTGCAGCCAGGAACCTTGCGGCCGGCGCACCCTGCGAGGCGGGCCGTTGAACTGCTGAAATCCATGCGTGACCTGCTTTCGCGGGCGCTGCTCGTCGCGGCGGCGATGCTGCTGCTCGCCTCCGCCGCGCTGGCGCAGGGGCGGAGCATCAGCTTCATCCGCGACACCGAGATCGAAGCTACCATCCGCGACTTCGCCACGCCACTTTTCGCCGCCGCCGGCCTGGAGCCGAACGCGATCGGCGTCCATCTCGTCAACGACCGATCGCTCAACGCCTTCGTCGGCAACGGTCTCAATCTGTTCATCAATACCGGACTGCTGATCCGCAGCGAGCATGCCGGGCAGGTGATCGGCGTCATCGCCCACGAGACCGGCCATATCCAGGGCGGCCACCTCGTCCAGATGCGCGAGCAGATCGACCAGGCGACGATCCCGCTGCTGCTGGAGATGCTGGCGACCATCGGCGCGGTCGGCGCCGGAGCGCAGGCGTCGACCCCCAACGACTGGGGTGGGGTCCGCGGCGGCGGCGGCCCCACCATGACCGAGCGCCTGTTGCTGCGCTATTCGCGAGCGATGGAGAACCAGGCCGACCAGGCGGCGCTGACGCTGCTCGACCGGACCGGGCAGTCGGCGCGCGGGCTGATGGAATTCCTGGACATCCTGGCCGACCAGGAACTGCTCCAGGTCGGCCGCCAGGATCCCTATGTACGGACCCACCCGATCACGCGCGAACGCGTCGACGTCGTGCGCAACCATGTCGCCCGGTCCCGCCACTCCGCCGCAGCCCTGCCCGCCGGCTTCGCGGAGCGCCATGCGCGCATGCGTGGCAAGCTGCTCGGCTTCCTGGAGCCGGGCCGCGTGGCGAGCATGTACAGGCCGGTCGACCAGTCGATCGAGGCCCGCTACGCCCGGGCGATCGCCGCCTACAAGCGTCTCGACTTCGCCGCGGCCGATGCCCAGCTGGCGGCGCTGACCCGGGAGCATCCGAACGACCCGTTCTTCATCGAGACGCGCGCCCAGTTCCTGCTGGAACAGGGCAAGCCCGAAGCCGCACGCGCCCTCTATGCGCAGGCCGCCACGCTGGCCCCCACCGAGCCGCTGATCGTGCAGTCGCTCGGGTCGGCCGAGCTGCAGTCCGGCGCCGTGACCGAGGCCATCGCCACCCTCGAGCGGGCACAGCGCCTGCGCGCCACGGATCCAGGCACCTGGCGCCTTCTGGCCCAGGCCTATGGCCGGGACGGCCGGACGGCGATGGCGGATTACGCGCAGGCCGAGTATTTCATGCTGATCGGGCGCCGCAACGACGCCGTCCACTTCGCCAGTCGCGCGCTGCGCGGCCTGGCCGAGGGGTCGGCGGTCCGGCTGCGCGCCCAGGACATCAAGGACCTCGCCGGACGGCGGACGCGATGACACGCTGCCACAACCACGCCGGGCGGATCCCGCCCCCCGCCGGCCCGATCGCGGAGGCAAGACCCTCGTCATGACACGCTACCTGCGCATGTTCGTCGCCCTGGCCGCGATCCTGCTGGGCATGCCCGAGGCGGGCGCCCAAGGCCTGACCAACGCCCAGCGCAACGAGATCCGCGAGCTTGTCCGCAGCTATCTGCTGGCCAATCCGGACGTGATCGTCGAGGCGCTCAACCTGTTCGAGGAGCGTCAGAAGGCCGAGGAGGCGGCGAGCCGCGTCGCGGCGCTGCGCGACCGCCTTGCCGACCTCAAGGACGATCCCGGCAGCCCAGCCTTCGGACCGCCCGGCGCAGATGTCACGATCATCGAGTTCTTCG
>JBIKLI010000226.1:0-7238 GCA_044359885.1 Alphaproteobacteria bacterium
TGCGACGGGATCCTCGCGCATCGTCGCCTCAGCCGGCGGGTGCCGGCCGGTAGCCCGGACGGCCGAAGAGGGGGGCGGTGTCCGGCCGGGCGCATCGCGCGCATGCAGGACGGGGGATCGGGCTCATCGGGCGTTCGTCTCCAGCGACGGACAGGCCGGCCCGGGTTGACCCGCCGGGCCGGGCTCGGCCATAACCCGCGCGTCGCCTGAACCATCGGGGCCGGAGCCGTCGCGCATCATGAACCGCATCTTCTCGGGCATCCAGCCCACGGGCAATCTCCATCTCGGCAACTATCTGGGCGCGATCCGCAACTGGGTGAAGCTGCAGCGCGACTTCGAGTGCATCTTCTGCATCGTCGACCTGCACGCCGTCACCGTGCCCCAGGAGCCGGCGGCGCTGCGCAACGCCACGCGCGAGGTGACCGCAGCCTATATCGCCTCGGGGATCGACGCCGAAAGCTGCATCATCTTCAACCAGTCGACCGTGCCGGGTCATTCCGAGCTGGCGTGGCTGTTCAGCTGCCTCACGCCGCTGGGCTGGCTCAATCGCATGACCCAGTTCAAGGAGAAGGCCGGCAAGCAGCGCGACAACGCCGGTCTGGGGCTCTACGCCTATCCCGTCCTGATGGCGGCCGACATCCTGCTCTACAAGGGCACGCATGTCCCGGTCGGCGAAGACCAGAAGCAGCACCTGGAACTGGCGCGCGACATCGCCGGCGCCTTCAACCGGCGCTACGGGGTCGAGTATTTCCCGCTGCCCGAGCCGCAGATCTTCGGCGCCGCGACGCGGGTGATGAGCCTGCGCGACGGCACCAAGAAGATGAGCAAGTCGGACGCGTCGGAATTCAGCCGCCTCAACCTGACCGACGGCGCGGACGCGATCGCCGACAAGATCCGCAAGGCCAAGACCGATCCGCATCCGCTGCCCGGGTCGGTGGCGGGTCTCGAAGGGCGTCCGGAGGCGGAGAACCTGCTCGGCATCTACGCCGCGCTCACCGACAAGACGCTCGAGGCGGTGGTCGCGGAATTCGCCGGCGCCCAGTTCTCGACCTTCAAGGGCGCGCTCGCCGACATCGCGGTCGCCGTGCTCGGCCCGATCGGCGCCGAAATGAAGCGGCTGATGGCCGATCCGGCCTATGTCGACGGCGTCCTTCGCCGCGGCGCCGACAAGGCCAATGCCATAGCGGCGCCGCACCTGCGCGAGGTCCAGGACCTGATCGGCTTCCTGCGGCCGTGACCGCGGAGACCGCGCTCTACCCGCCGGTCAAGGCCTTCCTCGAGGCGCAGGGCTACGCGGTGAAGGGCGAGGTGCGGGGCTGCGACGCGGTCGGCGTGCGCGGCTCGGAAGAACCCGTGATCGTCGAACTCAAGCGCGGTTTCAGCCTCGACCTCGTCCTCCAGGGCGTCGATCGTCTCGCGCTCAGCCCGCATGTCTATCTCGCCGTGGGCGCCTGGCCGCGGCGCCAGGCGGCGGTCGTCAGGCTCTGCCGTCGCCTCGGCCTCGGTCTCATGGTCGTGCGCCGCGGCCATGTCGAGGTTCTCGCCGACCCCACCCCGTATGTTCCGCGCCGCGACCGCAAGGAAACAAGGCGTCTGCTGGGCGAGCATGCCCGGCGTCGCGGCGATCCCAGCGCTGGCGGCGCCACGCGGCTGCCGGTCATGACCGCCTATCGCCAGGAAGCGCTGCGCTGCGCGACGCTGCTGGAGACGAACGGCCCGATGGCGCTCGCCGACCTGCGTGCCGCCGGCGACGTGCCGCAGGCGGCCCGCATCCTGCAGCGCGACGTCTATGGATGGTTCGAGCGCACGGGCCGCGGCGTCTACGGCCTGTCGCCGGGCGGACGGGCCGCCCTGCAGCGCTTCGGGCGGATGGGCTGAGCCGGTCATGCGCCGGCCGAGCGCTTCGCCGTTCGGGCATCCGGTCGCCGCGGGATGGCAAGACCGGCCAATCGCTCCTTGCCAGTTGCCGCGCGCCATGTCGTCGCGTCCGGCCGGCGTGCGATCGAGGATGCGTCGCCTGCTGCTCGCCGCCGGGATGCTCGCAGCCCTGCCGGCCGTGGCCGACCAGCGGTTCGACGCCATCCTGGCGGGACATGGGATCCTTCCCGCCTCCACCATGGTGCCGCCGCCGGCGGACGCGCCGCGCGACGCGCTGCTGTCGGGAAAGTTCGCGGGACCGGGCAATCTGCGCAACGACAACCCGGGCGCTGTCATGGGCGACACGGGGGCGCTGCATGGCGGGCGGCCCACGGGGATCGCGTTTCCCTTCTTGGGGCAACCGGTCCAGGGTTTCTCCGGGATCCGGCCGGTGGCCGGCGAACCGGGCAGCTTCTGGGTCCTGACCGACAACGGCTTCGGCAGCCGGCGCAACAGCCCCGATTCGCTGCTGATGCTCCATAAGATCCGGCCGGACTGGCAGGACGGCCAGGTCGTGCGGCTGCAGACGATCTTCCTTCGCGATCCTCTGCGCCGGGTGCCGTTCCGCATCGCCTACGAGGGCAGCGAGCCACGTCACCTGACCGGTGCCGATTTCGATCCGGAGAGCATCCAGCCGCTCGCCGACGGCAGTTTCATGATCGGCGACGAGTTCGGTCCGTTCCTGATCCATGTCGCGGCCGACGGCGTCGTGCAGCGGGTGATCGAGACGCGCATGGACGGCGAGGTCCTGATGTCGCCCGACCATCCGGCGCTGCAGGTGCCGGGGAGTCCGGCAGCAGGCGTCGCGTTCCGCGTGCGCCGGTCCGGCGGCTTCGAGGGCCTGGCGCTGAAGCCCGACGGCCAGTCGTTATGGGCGATGCTGGAGCAACCGCTCTTCGCGCCGAACGGCGACCAGGCGGAGGGCCAGTTCCTTCGCATCCTCGAATTCAGCCTGCCGCGAATGGAATGGACCGGACATACGCTGCGCTATCGCCTCGAACCCGGCGCCACTGCGATCGGGGACATCGATTTCGTCGACGCGAGCCGCGCGCTGGTGATCGAGCGGGACAACGGCGAGGGCGACCCCGGTTCCGCCTGCGCCCGTGGCGTGCGTCCGACGGCGGCGCGCCCGTGCTTTCCCCTGCCGGCGCGGTTCAAGCGGATCTATCTGGCCGATTTCGCGCAGACCGACGGCGACGGCTTCGTGCGGAAGATCGGTCATGTCGACCTGATGGCGATCCGCGACCCCGATCGCCGCAGCCGTCTGCGCGACGACCGTCCCGCAGATGCGCCGCGAGACCGGTTCACGTTCCCGTTCTTCACCATCGAAGGCATCGCGATGGTCGACGGCGAGCATGTCGTCGTCGGAAACGACAACAACCTGCCCGCCAGCGCGGGGCGCCGTTTCTTCCAGGCCGACGACAACGAGATCATCCTGCTGCGCGTGACCGAATTCCTCGCCGCCCGCTGAAGGCGGCGCGCCGGGGGGCCATCCCCCGGCGCCGGCATCAGGCCGCGAGCAGCCGGATGTAGTCCTCGAGCGCGATGTTGCCGCCCGACAGCACGACGCCGATCGTTCGCGGCGCGCCGGAGACCTTGCCCGCCAGCACGGCGCCGAGCGCGATGGCGCCCGACGGCTCGCAGACGAGCTTGAGATGGACGAAGGCCGCGCGCATGCCGGCGACCGCCTCGGCATCGGTCACGCTGACGCCCTCGGCGATCGCATCCTGCGCGGCGCCGAAGGGGACCGCGCCGGGCGTCGCGGCCTGCAGCGCGTCGCAGATCGAGCGCGCGCCCGGCACCACGCGCTGGCGAGCGCCGGCGTCGAGCGAGCGGCGCAGATCGTCGAAGCCTTCGGGCTCGGCGCCGATCACCCGCGTCCTGGGCGACAGCTTGCGCACCGCGAGCGCCACGCCCGCGATCAGGCCGCTGCCGCCGACCGGCACGACCAGGGCATCGAGGGTCTGGCCGCGCGCGGCGGCCTGGCGCAGGATCTCGATGCCGCAGGACGCCTGGCCGGCGACGACATACTCGTCGTCGAACGGGTGGAGCTTGGTCAGGCCGCGCTGCGCGGCGATCGACATCGCCAGTTCGTTCGCGGCCTCCTCGCGGTTGCGTGCGCCGTGCTCGGACAGGACCACCTCGGCGCCGTAGCCGCGCGTGGCGTCGATCTTCGTGCGCGGTGCGTCCACCGGCATGACGATCGTGACCGCCACGCCGGCGGCGGCACCCGCCGCGGCGAGGGCCTGGGCGAAATTGCCCGAGGAAAAGGCGATCACGCCGCGGGCGCGCTCTTCCGCCGTCAGCCGGGACAGCCGGAAGCACGCGCCGCGATACTTGAACGAGCCGGTGCGCTGCAGGTTGTCCGCCTTGCACAGCACCTGCGCTCCGGCCTGCGCGTCGAGGCCCGGCGAGGCGACCAGCGGCGTCTCGACGATCAGCGGCCGCAGCGTGCGTGCCGCTTGCGCGATCAGGTCGAACCCGACGCTCACGCGGCCGTGCCCTCCGCGCCGGCGCCGCAGACCAGCGCGCAGACCCGTGCGCCCGCCGGCGGTACGATCGCGCCCGTCATCAGCGCCGCCACCGTGGCAGCCCCGCTGGGGTCGGCGGCGACGTTCATCTCGCGCCACAGCCAGCGGCTGGCCGCGTCCATGTCGTCGTCCTCGATCAGCACGATGTCGTCCACGTGGCGGCGGACGATCTCGAAATTGATCGCCTCGGTGCGTCGCGCGGCCAGCGTCGGCACGCGCGTGGTGACGCGGTCGAGCTCCACGAGTTCGCCGCGGCGCAGCGAGTCGTGCATGCTTGCCGCACCGGTCGGCTGGACGCCGACGATGCGCAGCTGCGGCCGGATCGCCTTGGCGGCGAGGGCCATGCCGGCGATCAGCCCGCCGCCGCCGATCGCGACCACCAGCAGGTCGAGATCGGGCATCTGGTCGAGCAGTTCCAGCGCCGTCGTGCCCTGGCCGGCGATGACCAGCGGGTCGGCGAAGGCGTGGATGTAGGTGGGCCCGGTCTCGGCGAAGGCCAGCGCGTCCTTGTTGGCCTCGAACCAGGAGGCGCCGCCGACGACCAGCTTCGCGCCATAGCCCTCGATCTTCCTGGCCTTGGCGGGCGCGACGCCGGTCGGCACGAAGATCGTGGCCGGAACCTTCGCCAGCATCCCGGCATACGCGACGGCGATGCCGTGATTGCCGCCCGAGGCGGTGACCAGCCCGCGCGCGACCGCGTCGGGCGGCAGCGCGCGCAGCTTCGACATCGCGCCGCGCGCCTTGAAGGATCCGGTGACCTGCAGGCATTCCAGCTTCAGCCACAGCTCGGCCTGCGGCGCGATCGGCGCGCGCGCCAGCGTGGCCTGGAACATCGGCGTGACGCGCACGCCCCCGGCGATGCGGCTGCGGGCGGCGCGGACGTCGTCGATGGTGATCATCATGTTCCCGGTGGCGTGACGAGATGGCAGGCGACCTTGCGCCCGTCGCCGGACGGCGCCAGAGCCGGCTCCAGGCGCGCGCAGGTCTCGGTGGCGTGCGGGCAGCGCGTGCGGAACCGGCAGCCCGAGGGGGGATCGATGGCGCTGGGGACGTCGCCGGTCAAGACGATGCGCTGCTTGGCCCGCGCCGAGCCGGGCTCCGGGACGGCGGACAGCAGCGCCTTGGTGTAGGGGTGCTGCGGCGCGGCGAAGAGCGCGTCGCGCGTCGCCTCCTCGACGATCTTGCCCAGATACATGACCGCGATCCGGCTGGCCATGTAGCGCACGACGGCGAGATTGTGCGAGATGAAGATGTAGCCGAGGCCGCGCTCGCGCTGCAGGTCGAGCATCAGGTTCAGGACCTGGGCCTGGATCGACACGTCGAGGGCCGAGACGGGCTCGTCGCAGACGATAAGCTTCGGGTCGAGGGCGAGCGCGCGGGCGATGCCGATGCGCTGGCGCTGCCCGCCCGAGAATTCGTGCGGGTGACGCGCGGCGTGCGCCGACGCGAGGCCGACGCGCTCGAGCAGCTGTCCCACGCGCCGCGCGCGCTCGGAGCGGTCGCCGACCCCGTGCACGACCAGCGGCTCGGCGACGATCCGGCCGACGGTCATTCGCGGATCGAGCGAGCCGAACGGATCCTGGAAGATGATCTGCATGTCCCGGCGCAGCTCGCGCAGCCGCGCCGGCGGCTCGCGGCGCAGGTCCCGGCCCTGGAACAGGATCGTCCCGGAATCCGGTTCGATCAGCCGCAGGATCAGCCGCCCGGTCGTCGACTTGCCGCAGCCGGACTCGCCGACCAGGGCGAGCGTCTCGCCGGATGCGACGGACAGATCGACGCCGTCGACGGCGCGAACCACCTGCGGCGCGCGTTCGAACAGCCCGGCCTTGCCGGCGGGGAAATGCTTCACGAGCCCGGTCGCCTGCAGCAGCGCGGTCATGGCGACGGGATCCGGATGCAGGCGGCGGCGCGGTCCGGACCACGCGGGGCGAGCGGCGGCGGCGCGGCGCGGCAGAGGTCGGCGGCGTAGCGGCAGCGCGGCGCGAAGCGGCATCCCGGGGGCATCGCGTCGGGCGGCGGCACCTGTCCCGGGATGGCGTCCAGCCTCTCGATCGGTCCTTCGAGCCGCGGGATAGAGGCCAGCAGCCCCTCGGTGTAGGGGTGGAAAGGCCGCGCGAAGATTGCCTCCGACGGAGCGGTCTCGACGACCTTTCCGCCATACATCACCAGCACGCGATGGGCGACGTCGGAGACCACGCCGAGGTCGTGCGTGATCAGGATCACCGCCATCCCGAATTCGCGCTGCAGCCCGCGGAGCAGGTCCAGGATCTGCGCCTGGATCGTGGCGTCGAGCGCCGTGGTCGGCTCGTCGGCCAGCAGCAGCTTCGGCCGGCAGGCCAGCGCCATGGCGATCATCACCCGCTGGCGCATGCCGCCGGACAGCTGATGGGGATAGTCGTCCAGCCGCTGCTCGGCCGAGGGGATCTCGACCAGCTTGAGCAGCTTCAGCGCCTCGGCGCGCGCCGCCGTCCGGTCGAGGGCGCGATGGTGCAGCAGCGCCTCCATCACCTGGTCGCCGCAGGTGAAGACCGGATTGAGCGACGTCATCGGCTCCTGGAAGATCATCGCGATGTCGCGGCCGCGGATCTCGCGCATCTGCGGCTCGGGCAGCGCCATCAGGTCGGTACCCGCGAACGCGATGCTGCCGGACACGCGACCGGGCGACGGCACCAGGCGCAGGATCGACAGCGCGGTGATGCTCTTGCCCGAGCCCGATTCCCCGACCACGCCCAGGATCTCGCCGGGCGCCAGGTCGAAGCCGACATCCTCGACGACCTTGGCGCGCCCGAA
>JBIKLI010000024.1:0-23802 GCA_044359885.1 Alphaproteobacteria bacterium
GTCGATCGTGTGGTGCGGATCTCCTTCCGCGCGGCGCTGGATCGCCAGATCGCCGCCGGACGCATCGCGCCGGACATGCCGCGCGACCGGCTGGTGGCCGCGCTGCGACTCGTCGGCGACGGCCTGTTCCATCGCCGGGCGATCGAGCCCAAGGCCGATCCGGAGGCGCTGCTCGGCGCCGCGATGAGCCTCGTGAGGCTGGCGCTTGCGCCGTCCGCACGGCGCCGGACGGCGCGGCGATGAGCCCGGTTCCCCGCCGGCTCGCGATCGCGGCCGCGGGCGCCGCGCTGGTCGCTGCCGCAGCGCGCGCCGCCGAGCCGCCGCCCATGGCGGTGGCAACGGTCGTGGCCGCGCGCGCCGAGATCGTCGACAGCGTCCTGGTCGACGGCACCCTGGTGGCGCGCGAAGAGGTCCTGGTCGGGCCGCAGATCGACGGCCTGCGGATCGTCGAGATCCTGGCCGACGAGGGCGACCGCGTCGCCGCGGGTCAGGTGCTGGCGCGGCTCGACCGCAGCGCCCTCGACGTCCAGCTGGCGCAGAACGACGCCGCGCTGGCCCGTGCCCAGGCCGCGATCGCGCAGGCCCGCAACCAGATCCTGCAGGCCGAGGCCGCGAACGAGGAGGCGGCGTCGGCGCTCGAACGCGCGGAGTCGCTCGCGCGCACCGGGATCGCCTCGCGCCAGACGCTCGACCAGCGCGTCGCGGCCGCGCGCGGCGCGGCGGCGCGTCTGGCGGCGGCCCGCGACGCGCTGGCCGTCGCCGAGGCCGAGCGCCGGCAGGTCGAGGCGCAGCGCCGCGACACCGACCTGCGCCTGTCGCGGACCGAGATCCGGGCGCCCCAGGCCGGGCTGATCAGCCGCCGCACCGGGCGGCTCGGCGCGATCGCCGGCATGTCCGGCGACGCGCTGTTCCGCCTCGTCGCCGGTGGCGAGATCGAACTGGAGGCCGAGGTTCCCGAAACCCGGCTGGCGGCGCTGGCGGTCGGACAGACGGCGCGGGTCGAACTGTCCGGGGCAGGCCCGGTCGCCGGCCGCGTGCGGCTGGTCCCCGCCGAAGTCGACCGCGCCACGCGGCTGGGACGCATGCGGATCTCGCTGGAGGCCGCGCCGGGGCTGAGCGTCGGCCGCTTCGCGCGCGGCACTGTCGAGACCGATCGGCGCGCCGCCATCCTCCTGCCGCTGTCCGCGGTGCGGCTGGAGCGCCAGGGCGCCTCGGTGCAGCTGGTCGTCGAGGGCCGCGTGCGGCAGCGGCCGGTCGTGCTGGGCAGCACCGCCGGCGGCAAGGTCGAGATCCGGGAGGGCGTCGCGGCCGGCGACGTGCTGGTCCTGCGCGCAGGCGCCTTCCTGCGCGACGGCGACGCGGTGAGGGCGGCGCCGTGAGGCTGCCGATCTCCGCCTGGGCGATCCGCAACCCGATCCCGCCGGTCGTCCTCTTCCTGGTCCTGACCGCGCTCGGCATCGTCAGCTTCCGCAGCCTGCCGATCACGCTGTTCCCGAATGTCGACATCCCGATCGTCACCGTACAGGTCACCCAGCCGGGCGCGGCGCCGACCGAGCTGGAGAAACAGGTCACCAGGCGCATCGAGGACGCGATCGCCGGCGTCGCGGGCGTCCGGCACATCATCTCGCGCATCACCGACGGGCAGTCGCTGACCACGATCGAGTTCCGGATCGAGACGCGCATCGACCGCGCGGTCAACGACGTCAAGGATGCGATCGCCAAGATCCGCGCCGACCTGCCGCGAGCGATCGAAGAGCCGATCGTCCAGCGCCGCGACATCGCCGGCCTGCCGATCCTGACCTTCGCCGCCGACTCGGCAGGCCGCACGATCGAGCAGCTCTCCTGGTTCGTCGACGACACCGCGATCCGGCGGCTGCAGACGCTGCGCGGCGTCGGCGCGGTCGAGCGCATCGGCGGCGTCGAGCGCGAGATCCGCGTGCAGCTCGATCCGCTGCGTCTTGCCGCGCTCGGCATCACCGCCGCCGAGGTCAGCCGTCAGCTGCGGGCCACGCGCGTCGATCTCGCCGGCGGCCGGGTCGAGCTCGGCGGCCAGGAGCAGGCCGTACGCACGCTCGCCGCCGCCGACCGGCTCGAGCAACTCGCGGAAACCAAGCTCACCATCACCGGTGGCCGTACCCTGCGGCTGGGCGACATCGCACAGATCGAGGACGCGGTCGCCGAGCCGCGGACCTTCGCGCGGCTCGACGGCCGGCCGGTCGTCGCCTTCGCGATCACGCGCGCGCGCGGCGCCAGCGACGCGCGCGTGGCCGAGCTGGTCGACGCCGAACTCGCCGCGATCGCCGCCGTCAATCCCGACATGCGCTTCACGGCCATCGACGGCACGGTGCGCTACACGCTGGGCAACTACCGTTCGGCGATGCGGGCGCTGATCGAGGGCGCGGCGCTGGCGGTGCTCGTCGTCTTCGTCTTCCTGCGCGACCTGCGCGCGACGATCGTCTCGGCGGTCGCGCTGCCGCTGGCCGCGATGCCGGCCTTCTGGGCGATGGATGCGCTCGGATTCTCGCTCAACCTCGTCAGTCTGCTCGCCATCACCCTCGTGACGGGGATCCTGGTCGACGACGCGATCGTCGAGGTCGAAAACATCGTCCGCCATATCCGCATGGGCAAGTCGCCCTACCGCGCGGCGCTGGAGGCCGCGGACGAGATCGGACTTGCGGTCATCGCGATCACGATGACCATCGTCGCGGTCTTCGCCCCGGTCAGCTTCATGGGCGGCATCCCCGGCCAGTATTTCATGCAGTTCGGGCTCACCGTCGCGGCCGCGGTCGTCTTCTCGCTGCTGGTCGCGCGTCTGCTGACGCCGCTGCTGGCCGCCTATTTCCTGCGCCCGGCGACGCATGCCGAGCACGAAGGGCGCGTGCTGCGCGGCTATGCGCGCCTGCTGGAGTGGTCGCTGCGCCATCGCATGGCGACGCTGGCGCTGGGCGTCGCCCTGTTCGTCGCCTCGCTGGCCGGCACGCGGCTGCTGCCGGCCGGGTTCCTGCCGCCGGAGGACAAGGCGCGCAGCATCTTCGCGATCGAGCTGCCGCCCGGATCGACCCTGAGCGACACGCTGGAGACCTCCGACCGCATCCTGGCCGCGCTCCGGCGGCTGCCCGAGACCGCGAGCGTCTTCGTCGACGGCGGCAGGGTGCTGGGATCGGGCGCGGAGGTCCGCAAGGCGACCATCGTCGTCAACTACGTGCCGAAGACGACCCGAAAGCGCAGCCAGGCCGAGCTCGAGATCGCGGTCGGCGTGCTGCTGGCCGAGATCCCCGACATCCGGTTCTGGACGGTCAAGGACAACGGCATGCGCGCGATGTCTCTGCTGCTGGCCGGCGACGACGCCGAAGCGGTCGAGGCGGCGGCGCGGACGCTCTACGCCGAGATGCGACGGCTGCCGCTGCTCGCCAACGTGACGTCGACGGTGCCGCTGGACCGCCCCGAGCTGCGGGTCGTGCCGAAGACCGAGATCGCGGCCGCGCTGGGCGTGGCCACGGACGCCATCTCGGAGACCGTGCGGATCGCCACCATCGGGGACAGCGGCGCCAACCTCGCCAAGTTCGACGTCGGCGACAGGCTGGTCGCGATCCGGGTCCAGCTCGACGAGCGCGCGCGGGGCGACCTGCCGACGATCGCGGCGTTGCGGCTGCCCGCGCGCGACGGGCGCTCGGTTCCGCTGGCGGCGATCGCCGATCTCGATCTCGCGCGCGGCATCACCAGCATCGAGCGATACGATCGCGTCCGGCGGATCGCGCTCGAGGCCGACCTGCGCGGCACCGACGCGCTGGGTGCCGCCGTGGCGTCCGTCTACGCGACCCAGGCGGCGCGTTCGCTGCCGCCGGGCGTCGAGCTGCGCCAGTCCGGCGACGCCGAGGTGATGGGCGAGGTCTTCGCCGGCTTCGCCTTCGCGATGGGCGCCGGGCTGATGATGGTCTACGGCGTGCTCGTACTGCTGTTCCGCGGATTCCTCCAGCCGGTGACCATCCTGTTCTCGCTGCCGCTGTCGATCGGAGGCGTCATCCTGGCCCTGCTCGCCACCGGCAGCGCGATGAGCATGCCGGTGGTGATCGGCATCCTGATGCTGATGGGCATCGTGACCAAGAACGCGATCCTGCTGGTCGATTTCGCGGTCGAGGCGATGGCGGCCGGGACGCCGCGCGACGTGGCGATCGTCGAGGCCGGGCGCAAGCGCGCCCGGCCGATCGTCATGACGACGGTCGCGATGGTGGCCGGCATGCTGCCCAGCGCCCTGGCGCTGGGCGACGGCGGCGAGTTCCGGGCCCCGATGGCGGTCGCGGTGATCGGCGGGCTGGTCGTCTCGACGATGCTGTCGCTGGTCTTCGTGCCGGCGGCGTTCAGCTGCATGGACGATGTCGAGCGGCTGCTGGGCCGTGTCCTGCGCCGCCTCGCCGGCCTGCCGCCCGCCGCGGCCCCGCCGCCGCCGGCCGGGGCTTGACGGCGCGGGGGCCGGCAGTGCGGAATCCGGTCCGAAGGGAAGGATCCGGCGCGCCATGAGCGAGATCACGTCCGACGCCGCCTATCGGCTGCTGCTGCCGGGCGATCCGGCGCCCTGGTTCGTGCAGCGTTCGACCAGCAGTCCGCGCTATCATTTCGACACGGCGGCCGGACGATGGATCGTGCTGTGCTTCTTCGCGACCGCCGCGGATCCCTCGAGCCGGGCGGCGCTGGGCGCGGTCGCCGCATGCCGCCGCGTCTTCGACGACGATTTCGCCTGCTTCTTCGGCGTGTCCCTGGATCCTGCGGACGAGGCGCAGCAGCGTGTCGCCCAAAGTCTGCCGGGGATCCGTTTCTTCTGGGACTTCGACGGCGCGGTCAGCGCCGCCTACGGCGTCGTGCCGGTGGGGCGTTCCCCGGGCGGCCGGATCGATGCCGTCCGCAAATGGGTGATCCTCGATCCGGCGCTGCGGGTCCATCGCGTCCTGCCGATTTCCGGCGATGACGGCGGCGCCGCCGCACTGACCGCGGCGCTGGCCGAACTGCCGCCGGTCGAGCGTTATGCCGGGGCCGATGTCGCGGCACC
The DNA here is from genome assembly GCA_044359885.1 of Alphaproteobacteria bacterium. Lineage (GTDB taxonomy): Bacteria > Pseudomonadota > Alphaproteobacteria > CACIAM-22H2 > CACIAM-22H2 > CAIOSQ01. Next base: position 5,045 of record JBIKLI010000024.1, read on the forward strand.
GGTCCTGGTCCTGCCCGGCGTGTTCGACCCGGCGTTCTGCGCGCGGCTGGTGGCGCTTTACGAGGCCCATGGCGGCGAGGACTCGGGCTTCATGCGCGAACGCGACGGCAAGACCGTCGCGGTGACGGACTACGGCCACAAGCGCCGCAGCGACCACCTTATCCAGGATCAGGAGGCGATCGACATCGCACGGCGCCTGGTGCGCCGCCGGATCGTGCCGGAGATCCGCAAGGCGCATCAGTTCGAGGTGACGCGCATGGAGCGCTTCATCGTCGGCTGCTATACGGCCGAGACCAGCGGGCATTTCCGCCCGCATCGCGACAACACGACGAAGGGCACGGCGCATCGCCGCTTCGCGGTGTCGATCGGCCTGAACGAGGACTACGAAGGCGGCGAACTCGTGTTCCCGGAATTCGGGCCGCGGCGATATCGCTCGACCACCGGTCTCGCGATCGTCTTCTCGTGCTCGCTGCTGCACATGGTCCGCCCGGTCACCGCCGGGCGTCGCTTCGTCTTCCTTCCTTTCCTCTACGACGACGCGGCGGCGCGACTGCGCGAAGCCAACAATGCCTTCCTCGATCCGGCGCTTGGCCAGTACCACGCCGACGGCGCGAAGCCAGGTTGAGGCCGAGGGGCCGCGCGGCTAACCTCGCGGCCGTTCAGCCCCAGGAGTGCAGCATGGCCACCGGCTTCCACGGCATCTATCCCATCCTCTACGCCTTCTTCGATGCCCAGGGCCGGCTCGACCGCGGCGCCATGCGCGCCCAGGTCGAGGCCTGCGTGCGGCACGGCGCGCATGGCCTGGCCGTGCTCGGGCTCGCGACCGAGACCTACAAGCTGCAGACGCCGGAGCGCCGCCAGGTGCTCGAGTGGGCGGCGGAAGATCTGCGCGGCCGCATCCCGCTCGCCGTCACCATTTCCGAGCCTTCGGTGGCCGGCCAGATCGAATTCGCGCGCGCCGCGAAATCGGTCGGCGCCTCCTGGGTCATCCTGCAGCCGCCGGCCGCCCCCGGCCTGCCCGAGATCGAATACGTGCGCTTCTTCGGCGCCGTCGCCGAGCGATGCGAATTGCCGCTCGCGGTCCAGAATGCCGCCGGCCTGATCGCGGTCTCCCTGTCCAATGCCGGGCTGATCGCGCTCAACCGCAACCACCCGAACGTCGCGTTGCTGAAGGGCGAAGGGCCGGTCATCGGCATCCAGCGCCTGATCGAGGAGACGCAGGGCGTGTTCGAGATCTTCAACGGCCGCGCGGGGCTTGAACTGACCGACAACCTGCGCGCCGGGTGCGCCGGCATGATCCCGGCGCCGGAATGCTTCGACATGCAGGTGCGCATCTACGACCTCATGCGCCAGGGCACGCCCGAGGCCGAGGCGGAGGCGGAGCGGCTCTATCGGGAGATTCTGCCTCTGATCACGCTGCTGATGACCACGATCGAGAACTTCCTGTGCTACGGCAAGCGTATCGTCGCGCGCCGGCTGGGCATCGCCGAGATCCATGGCCGTCAGCCCTTCCAGTCGCCGACGCCCTTCGGCCTCGCCGCGGTCGAGCGCGCCTCGGCCTTCCTGAAGCCGTTCGAGGTCTGATCCGCCGTCGCGGCGCGCGCGGCCGCTAGAGCCGGAAGCGCGCGTCGCCGTCGCGTTCGACCTGGGCCACCAGATCGACTTCCCAGTCGAGATAGCCCTTCATCGCCTGCTCCACCCCGGACTGGCGGTCATAGGGCCTGTACCAGACGTCGATCGTCGCGTCGGCGAGCGTGCCGGCCCCGGTTTCCAGCGGCAGCCCGGCTGCGCGCCAGGCGGCGGTGCCGCCGAGAAGCACGCGCACGTCGCGGGCCGCGATCTCGGCCGCGGCGAGGCGCGCCAGTACGCCGTCGGGCGAGGCAAGCACCAGGATCCGGTCGGCCGGCAGGATCGGCAGCGCCCGCGCAAGCCGCCCCCGGATCGCCCAGACCGCGCCCGGGATGTGGCCGTCGCGATAGGCGAGGCTGGTGTCGAGGTCGATGACCGCGGCGTGCCCGGCATCGATCAGCGCCGCAAGCTCGGGCGGACCGACATGCCGGCACGCCGCCGCGCCCAGCCCGGGGACCTGGACCTGCTCGGGTCCGACCGCCAGTTCCTGACCGGCGAACGCCTGGTCGAGCACATGGGTCTCCCAGCCCATGCGGTGCAGCCAGGAAGCGGTCATGCGCGAGCGCGTGCCGGTGTCGCAGGCAAGGACGAGGCGGGCGCCCAGGGTCCCGGCATAGCGGTCGGTCGCCTGGACCAGCTGGCCGCCGGGCGCCGAGCGGAAGCCGGGCAGATGGCCGGCCTCGTATTCGCGCGGATCGCGGACATCGAAGCGGAACAGCGTGCGGTGGCCGGCCTCGGCCTCGAAGGCGGCGAGCCTGTCGCGGCCGATGATCGACAGGCCGAGCCGCTCCGCCAGGGCGTCGGCCGCCGCACGGGCGCGGGCGCTGGCTTGGGCGTCCGGATCGGACGCGGATCGCGTCGCCCCGCGCTCGAGCGTCAGGCCGGCGAGATGCCAGCCCATCGTGCCGTTCCGCAGCGCGACGACGCGATGGGGGACGCCGGCGTCGATCAGCGACTGCGCGCCGATGATCGAGCGGGTGCGGCCTGCGCAGTTGACCACGACGAGCGCGCGCGGGTCTGGTGCCGCCGCGAAGATCCGGTGGACGAGCTCGCCGCCGGGGCAGTCGATGCCGCCGGGGATGTTCATCCGGCGGTACTCGTCCATGGGCCGCGAATCGAGGATCACCATCGGCTCGCCGGCTTCGCGCCGCCGCGCGATCTCCGCCGCGTCGAGCCGCGGGGTTCCATGGCGATGCTCGACGAATTCGCCGAACGCCTTGCTGGGAACGTTGACCCCCGTGAACACCTCGTAGCCTGCGTCGCGCCAGGCGGCGAGACCGCCATCGAGGATCGAGATGTCGCCATACCCGGCCTGGGCGAGCCGGCGCGCGGCCTGGCGTGCGATCGCGCCGTCGCCGCCGTCCATGATCACGACCGCCACGCCGCGCCGCGGTGCCAGCGCCGCGACGCGCAGTTCCAGCCGCGACAGCGGCAGCGGCACGGCGTGGAAGAGATGACCGTCCGCGAATTCGCCCTCCTCGCGCACGTCGAACAGCGCGAGCTCGTCGCCGCCGCGCAGCGCCGCCTTGAGGGCGACCGCGTCGATCGGGGGCGCGCCGATGGTCGGGCTCGGCGGGAAGAACCCGTGGTCGCCGCCGCCGTCATGCGCGAAGGCGATCCGGCCGGGCAGATCCTCGAGGCTGGTGCCGTACATGTGCAGATGCAGGCTGGGCCCGTCGCCGGTGACCTCGATGGTATGGAAGTCGTCGGCCAGGAATGAGCATGCGTCGCCCCGGCGCACCGTCAGCGCGCCCGTCCGCCGCAGCGTTCCGCGCCCCGGAACCGAGCGGTCGTCGACCCGCGTGAAGAAGACATTGCGTTCCTCGCCATGAACCCCGGCGATGGCCGCCCAGGTCGTATGGTTGTGGGGTGGCTGGACCTTTCCCGGCCGCCCGGCGGACGCGTAGAGGGCGAAGCGGCGATCCGCATCCTCGGACAGGCGGTAGATCTCCCCGGTGCGTCCCTCGGGCACGGGGAAATGGGCGAGAGGAAAAAGCTCGGCACACCGGCCAAGCGAGATCAGTTCCGCCTCGATCCGCTTCAGGGCCGTGCGCGTTGCTCCCTCGCGTCGCTGGATGTCGCGCACCCGCGCGACGGTCTGGGCGACAGCGGCGGCGCGGCGCTGGGAAATCGTCATGGCGGCCCCTCCTGGCGACGCGCGCACTCTCGAACAGGCTGCAGCCGGGTTCAACGGCGACGAACGGGAAGCGACCCGCTATGATCCCAGCGACGCAGGGTCGAGGGAAAGGGCATGACAAAACCAGTCGTCGGGGTGATCGCCAACACCTACCGCATCGAGAACCGCTTCGACGTCCAGTCGACCGGCGAGCGCAACCTGCGCGCGGTCGCCGAGGTCGCCGACGCCCTGCCGCTGGTGTTTCCCGGCCTGCCGGACGTCACCGACATCGGGGCGCTGCTCGACGTGGTCGACGGGATCCTGCTCACCGGCGCGCGCGCCAATGTCCATCCGACGCATTTCGGCGCCGAACCGCATCCCGCCCACGAGCCCTACGACACCGGGCGCGACGCCGTGGCGCTGCCGCTGATCCGGGCCTGCATCGCGCGCGGCGTGCCGGTTCTGGGCATCTGCCGCGGGTTCCAGGAGATGAACGTCGCCTTCGGCGGCACGCTCCATCCCGAGATCCGCGAACTGCCCGGCCGCATGAACCATCGCATGCCGCGGCTTCCCACCGGCGAGATCCATCCCGATCCCGAGGTCGTGTTCGCCGACCGTCACGACGTCAGGCTGGTTCCCGGTGGCGCCTTCGCCGCCCTGTTCGGGTGCGAGACCGTCCGCGTCAATTCGCTGCACGGACAGGGGATCCTGGAGCCCGGATCGCGCGTGATCGTCGAAGGCGTGGCGGAGGACGGCACGGCCGAGGCGATCCGCATCGACGGGGCGCCGGGCTTCGCGCTCGGCGTCCAGTGGCACGCCGAATACGAGCCGCGCAGCAATGCCGTGAACGGCGCCCTGTTCGCGGCCTTCGGTGCGGCTTTGCGGGAGGCCGGTCGATGATCGAGACACCGTCGCCGGCGGATTTCACGCATCGCAGCCGCGACAAGCTGCGCTACGCCGACACCGACAAGCTCGGCCATGTCAACAACGCGGCCTTCTCGACCTTCTTCGAGACCGGGCGGGTCGAACTGCTCCACGATCCACGCGCGCCGCTCAACGCCGCGGGCTGCGGCTTCGTCATCGCGCGGGTCGCGATCGACTTCGCCGCCGAGATCCTGTGGCCCGGCGAGGTCGAGATCGGCACGCGCGTGGCTGCGATCGGCCGCTCCTCGATCCGGCTCGAACAGGCGCTGTTCCAGGACGGGCGCCATGTCGCCTCGGCGGAGAGCGTCATCGTCCATATCGACCTCGGCGATCGCAAATCCCGTCCCCTGCCGCCCGAGGCGGTCGCCGCGCTGGACGCCTATCGCCGCTGAACGGCTGGCGATCGCCTATCGCGCCAGCGCCTGGAACCTTTCCCAGCTGCGCCGGTAGGCCGGCCTGACGGAAAAGGCGGCGAAGCGGGGCAGGCGGGCGATCCAGCGCGCCTCCTCGCGGTCGGCCTCGCGCCAGCACGCGGCGGCCAGGCGCGCGCGGGCCGCGGCGCCGCGCCGCCCGGACATCGGGATCGCGTCCTCGACGCGCGCCGCGAACCGCGTCTCCAGCTCATCGCGCGCACCGGCGAAGTCGGCCATGAAGCCGGCGTAGTCGCCGGCCAGCGCGCCGCGATGCAGCGCCTCGTGGGCCCACCAGCGCGTCGAGCGGTCGTCCCGGTCGCCGGGCACGGGCCCCTGTGCGGGAAGCGGCGCGTCCAGGAAGACCGGGCGGAAGATCGCTGTGCACGGCGCCGCGGCACCGGTCACCCAATGCGCAGCCCCGCCGGGGCGCAGGTCGCTGACCAGCGAGCCGACGCTCTGGCCCATGCGCCGGCGGTCACCGGCATGCATGCACACCGTCGGGCCGGTCAGTTCCTGCGGATGGAAGCCGGCGCGGCCTTCCGCGTCGGCGCCGTGGTCGCGCAGATTGGCCATCATCGCGAGCGCGTCGATGCGGCCCAGCCCGCGCGCCAGCCGCGTCCGCGACCGGTCGCAGCGGGCTCGCGCGCCGGCGAGCCCGGGATTGGTCGTGCTGGTCACCGCGGCGGCGAAGTCGAGCGCGCCACGCCCGCTCCACCAGCCCTGCGCCCTGACGAAGGCGGCGAGCCCTGCGCTCTCGGCGCTGCGCCGTGCGCCGATCGTGTAGGTGTTCGAGATCGCCCGCGCTCCCGCGATCGCTTCGGCGGCCCAGTGACGGCCCACGGTCTCCAGCACGAAGGCTTCGCGCGCGTCGGCGACGATGAACGAATTGTCGTACCAGCGCCGCGACAGATGGCTGCAATTGCCCCCCTGGCCGAATTCCTCGAGCAGCGAGGTGATCACGCCCAGCGCTTCGCGCGCCGTGGCACCGCGCTCCAGGCCGAGCCGCAGCAGGTCCATGCCGATCAGCGACGGCCGGCGCTGCGGCTTCAGGCGCGGGTGCACGGCCTCGTTGCCGATCGCGACGCCGTGCTCGTTGGCGCCCATTTCGGCGCCCCAGATCCAGAACGGCCGCGACAGGAGCACCGCATGCGTGCGCCGGGCCTGCGGGATCGCGACATAGGTCGCGCGCAGCCGCGCGCCGGCGCCATAGTCGCGGGCCGGCAGGATCTCGAGGAACTGCGCCTCGTTGCGCTCGCGGTCGCTGTTCTTGGCGAGCAGCCCGTGGCCGGTCGTCGTGGCGCTGCCCAGCGCCGCCATCGTGTCGCACATCGCGTTCTCCTCCCCCTCAGCGATTCGACCCGAGCGCCGTCGCGATGCGCGCCCAGGCCTCCCTCAGCATGGCGCGCGGGCAGGCGGCGTTGACCCGGAAGAAGCCGTCGCCGCCCGGCCCGAAGGCGGTGCCGTTCTCCAGCCGCACCCGCGCCTGGGTCGTGATGCGCGCGGCGATCTCCGCCGGGGCCATGCCCATGTCGCGGACGTCGATCCACAGCAGATAGGTCGCCTCCGGCGTCACCAACCGCGCTCCCGGCAGCCGCTCGGCGAGGAACGTCGCGACGAAGGCGCGGTTGGCGTCGACATGGCGCATCAGCGCGTCGAGCCAGGGTCCGCCCTCGCGCCAGCCGGCCACGAAGCCGGCCTCGGAGACCGGGTTGACGCCGAAGGCGCCGCTGCCCATCAGCAGGTCGGACACGCGCGCGCGCAACGCCGGATCGGCGACCATCAGATTGCACAGCCCGAGCCCCGCGAGATTCATGGTCTTGGACAGGCCGTTGGCGACGATCGCGCGCGCCGCCGCGGGATGGCCGATCGACGCGAAGGGCACGAAGCGATGGCCGGGCATGACCAGATCGCCATGGATCTCGTCGGCGAACACGAGCACGTCGTGCCGCGCGCAGAGCTCCGCGACGCGCAGCAGCTCGTCGCGCGTCCAGGCCCGACCGGTCGGGTTGTGGGGGTTGCACAGCACGAGCATCGCCACCGCCGGATCCGCCAGACGCCGCTCCAGCGCGCCGAAATCCATGCGGTAGCGCCCGTCCTCCAGCACGAGCTCGTCCAGCTCGGCCACGGCGCCGTTGCGCCGCACGGCGTCGAAGAAGGGCGGAAACACCGGCGCCTGCAACAGCACCTTGCCCCCGGCGGGCACCAGGCCGCGGATCAGCGCGTAGAGCGCCGGGATGACGCCGTGGAAGGGCAGGATCCAGTCTTCTTCGATCTGCCAGCCATGGCGCAGGCGCTGCCAGTCGCGCGCCGCGGCGCGATAGGCCGGCGTCGGCACCGTGTAGCCGAAGATGCCGTGATCAAGCCGCGCGCGCATCGCGGCGATCACCGCCGGTGGGGCCGCCAGCTCCATGTCGGCGATGGTGAGCGGGATCGGCGGCGGCCCGTCGCCGGCGAAGGCCTCGCCGGGCGCGGCCTGGCCGTGCGTCGCGATGTTGCGATCCCATTTGACGGCGCCGGTGCCGCGGCGATCGATCGGCGTCTCGAAGTCGAACTCCACGCTCGTTCTCCTCTTGCCACGGCACCGGATCCGTCGAGCCTGCGCCGCACCGGCGACGCCAGCAGATCGCGGTCAGCCTCGGTTTCGCGCCGCTCTCACGTCGTCATGCCGGTCGGCGCGATCGCCGGAAGCCGGACCAGCTCCTCGGCCGCGCCGGCGTGGCCGGCACAAGCCGGTCACGGACCGCGATGCCGGCCGGCCCGCCCGCACCCATCACGGCGCCGGGACGGTCGCCAGCATCGCGGCCAGCGGCGGGGCGAGCCCGTTGTTCGGAGCCGCCGGCGGCGGGGCGAAGGAGCCTTGGCTGGCCTTCGCGGCGCCCAGCCGGGCGGCGGCGAGCGCGGCGACGGTCAGGCAGTCGAGCGAGCAGAGAAGCGGCACGCCGAGGCGCGGCTGCAGCGCGCCGGCCATGCCGGCCAGGCCGGCACCGCCGAGGATGACGACATCGGCCCCGTCCCCGGCGACGCAGGCCGCGGCGAGCGCAGCGAGCTCGTCGCCTGCCGCTGCCGGATCCGCCGCGATCTCGGCCCCCGTCAGCCGGGTCGCGCGCAGTGCGACGACGCGCTCGCCGAATCCGAGCAGAATGGCAAGCTCGCGCAGCATCGGGACCCAGCGCGTGCCGCCGGTCACGATCCCGATCCTGCCGCCGATCTGGGCAGCCATGCCGAGCGCGGCCTCGGCCATGCCGATCACCGGGATCGGCGAGATTTCCTTGAGCGCCAGCAGTCCGGGATCGCCGAAGCACGCCAGCGCGACCGCGCCGTAGCCCCTTGGGTTCGCGGTGCCGACCTCGCTCGCCAGCACGTCGAGCGCCGCGTGCCCGGCGACGGCCGCCGCGCTGCGGGTCGAGATATAGGCGGCGCCGAAACGCGCGGTGGCGGCGTCGATCGTCACGCCCGGCCCGGCGCGCCGCGCCGCCGCCTCGGCCATGCGCGCGGTCATCGCCGGCGTGGTGTTCGCGTTGAGCAGCAGCAGGCGCATGCCGAACCTCCGGCGGTTGCCCGACATCCGGGCGGATCCTCGAGCGGCTCGGGGACATCGCGACCTGCGAGCCGTGTACCGGCCTTGTTCGCGAAGGCAGGTGCCGGAGGGTCGCGGCGTCATGCCCCCGAGCCGCGTACGAAGCATAGCAAGCAGGCGGGGCCATGAAACGCGGTCTTCTCGCCGGCGCGCCGAAGCGGGCTTGCGTCCGGCCCGCGATCGTCGTCAGGTTGGCGGCCACATGAACGATCCCGACCCCGGCGACTGGCCGGGCGGGCAGGCACGGGGGACAGGACGCGTGACGAACAAACTCGATGCGGATGCGGCCAGGGTTCTGGCTGCGCGACTGGGCGTGGAACTGGACGAGCCGGCCGCGCGCGACGCGGCGCAGTCGATGGCGGGACTTCTGGAGACGGCCGACGCGCATATGCGCGCCATCGCCTTCGAGGCGGAGCCGGGCAGCTATCCGGCCGCGCAGCGCCGGAGCCGGCGATGACGTCCGGCCTCGCCCTGCTCTCGGCGAGCGACCTGGCGCGCGAAATCCGCGCCGGACGGGCCACATCGCGCCAGGCCGTCGAGGACAATCTCGCGCGCATCGAGACCTGGAACCCGCGGCTCAACGCGTTCGTGGCCCTCGACGCGGCGCCGGCGCGTGCCGCCGCCGATCGCGCGGATGCCGAGGCGCGGCGCGGGCGCTTCCACGGCCCGCTCCACGGCGTGCCGCTGGCCCACAAGGACATGTATTATCGCCAGGGCCGGATCGCCACCTGCGGTTCGAAGCTGCGCCGCGACTGGGTGGCGCCGGTCACCTCGACGGCCCTCGCCCGGCTCGACGCGGCGGGCGCGCTCGACCTGGGCACGCTCAACATGGCGGAGTTCGCCTTCGGCCCCACCGGCCACAACTGGAGCATCGGCCACGCGCGCAACGCCTGGAACCCGGCGCACATCACCGGCGGATCCTCCTCGGGATCCGCGACCGGCGTCGCCGCGCGCCTGTTCCACGCGGCGCTCGGCTCCGACACCGGCGCGTCGATCCGGGTGCCGGCGCATTTCTGCGGCGTCGTCGGCATCAAGCCGACCTGGGGCCGGGTCAGCCGCGCCGGCGCGATGCCGCTGTCCTGGAGTCTCGACACGGTCGGGCCGCTCGCCCGCACCGTCGAAGACGCGGCGCTGATCCTCGGGCTGATCGCCGGCGCCGATGCCGCCGATCCGACCGCGTCGGCCGAACCCGTGCCCGATTACGTCGCCGGGCTGTCGCGTGGCGCGAAGGGTCTGCGCATCGGCGTGCCGACGCGCTTCTTCACGGAATGCGACGACGACACGCGCCGCCTGCTGGCGGACGCCGAGCGCGTCTTCGCCGGGCTGGGCGCCCATCTCGTGCCGGTGGATCCGCCGGACATGGACCGGCTGAACGCGTTCTGCTCGATGGTGATGTCGGCCGAAGCGGTGACCATCCATCGCGAATGGCTGCGGACGCGCGCCCAGGACTACGGTGCCCAGGTCCGCGCGCGCCTGGAAGCGGGCCTGACGATCCCTGCCGCGTATTATCTCGACGCGCTGCGCGCACGCGGCGCGCTGCTCGACGATTTCTCGGCCACGGTGTTCGCAGGCTGCGACATGCTGATGGCCGCGGTCACCGACAGCGCCGCGCCGACCATCGACGAGACCGCCTTCGGCCCGGGACCCGACCTGGGCGCCAAGCTCGGCCGCTTCACGCGCTTCACCCGCTGCATCAACTATCTCGGCCTCCCTGGCCTCAGCGTCCCGGCGGGCTTCGCCGCCAACGGGCTGCCGGTCGGCTTCCAGCTGATCGGACGCGCCTTCGACGAGGCGACGCTGTTCGCGGCCGGCCATGCCTACCAGCAGGCGACGCGATGGCATCTGCGGGTGCCGGCGTGAGCGTGCCGCTCGACCGCGTCGAGGATCTCGGGGTCCGCTTCGGGACGGACGGGCGGCTCGCCGGCCGCCGATCCGGCTTCACCATCGGCGCGCACGCGTCCTAATGTCGCGTGGCGCATCGTCAAGCGAAGGACACGACATGTCGGATTCCAGCATCGGACTCGCCCAGCGTCATCTCGCCGTCGTCGGTCTCGCCCGCGAGGCCGGGGCGCTGGCGCTTCGCTATTTCCACGATCGCGCCGCGCTCGGCACCACGATGAAGGGCGCGCAGGACTTTCTCACCGTCGCCGACGGCGCCGTCGAATCGCTCTTGCGCCGGCGCATCGCCGAGGCCTTCCCCGGCGACGCGGTGCTCGGCGAGGAGGGCGGCGGAGCCGCGGCGGAACGGCTGTGGATCGTCGATCCGATCGACGGCACGGCGAACTTCGCCCGCGGCGAGCCGCATTGGTGCATCTCGATCGGCTACATGCAGGCCGGCGTGCCGGAGATCGGCGCGATCTTCATGCCGGTGACCGGCGAGTTCTATCTCGCGCGGCGCGGGCATGGCGCGACGCGCGACGGCGCGGCGATCCGTGTCGCCGCGACCGCGGAGATGCGGATGGCGACGGTCGAGATCGGCTGGTCGACGCGCCGGCCGCTGGACGACTACACCGGTCTCGTGCGCCTGACGATGGAGGCGGGTGCCAATGCCAAGCGCGCCGCCTCGGGCGCGCTCGGCATCGCCTATGTCGCCGACGGCCGGACCGACGCCTACGCCGAGAGCCACATCAACAGCTGGGACGTCGCGGCGGGGCTGGTGATCGCGGCCGAGGCCGGCGCATGGACCAGCGACTTCTTCTCGGGCGACGGACTCGCCGGTGGCAATCCGGTGCTGGTCTGCGCGCCCGGCATCGCGGCCGCGATGCGCGGGATCTGCGGCCTCTGACGGTGCGGCAGCACGGCGACGTCGCCGGAAATCTCCAGCATTCGGGGCGATTTTCGCGTCGCAGCGCGCGAAAAGGGCTTGAAAACGGGGCTGAACGCGCGCACACAAGCGGCAGGACCGATTCGCTCGATCCTGAAACTTGCAACAAAAGGAGCGCCCATGGCTGCCGCCAAGGTTCCCAGTGTCTCGCTGAAGCAGATCTCCGCCGCCCTCGCCGACAAGCGTGGCACGTCGAAGAAGGAAATGGCCGAGACGCTCGACGAATTCCTCGCGTCCGTGACCAAGCACATCTCGAAGGGCACGAAGGTCCGCATCCCCGGCCTCGGGATCTTCTCGGTGCGCAAGCGCGCCGCGCGCATGGGCCGCAACCCGGCCACCGGCGAGGCGATCAAGATCAAGGCCAGCAAGAAGGTCGCCTTCCGCGCCGCCAAGGAGCTGAAGGAGTCGATCTGAACGCGCCGCTTTCCGTCGCGGCGGCGATGTAGGGTCGCGGCCGCGTCGTGCGAGAAGCCCGCCGCCATGCCCATGGCGGCGGGTTTTTCTTTGGTGCCGGCCCGTCGCGGTTCAGATCGTCAGGACGGTCGAACCGGTCGTCTTGCGCTGTTCGAGGTCGCGATGCGCCTGGGCCGCGTCCTGCAGCGCGTAGGTCTGGTTGATCTCGATCCTGACCGCTCCGGCGAGCACGACGTCGAACAGGTCGGCGGCGGTCTCGGCCAGCTCGTCGCGCTTCGACACATAGCCGTTCAGCGACGGGCGGGTCAGGAACAGCGAACCCTTGGTGTTCAGGACGCCGATGTTGACCGGCGGCACGGCCCCCGACGCGTTGCCGTAGCTGACCATCAGGCCACGCGGCTGCAGGCAGTCCAGCGACTTGTCCCAGGTGTCCTTGCCGACGCCGTCATAGACGACCGGCACCATCCGGCCGCCGGTGATCTCCTTCACCCGCGCGGCGAAATCCTCCTCGCGATAGAGGATCGTGTGGTCGGCGCCGTGGGCGCGGGCCAATTCGGCCTTGGCGCGGTCGCCGACCGTGCCGATCACGGTCGCGCCCAGGTGCTTGAGCCACTGGCACATGATCAGCCCCACGCCGCCGGCGGCGGCATGGACCAGCACCGTCTCGCCCGCCTTCACCCGGTAGGTGCGGCGGATCAGGTACTGGGCGGTCATGCCCTTGAGCATCATCGACGCCGCCTGGCGGTCCGAGATGCCCGCCGGCAGCTTGAGCAACCGGTGCGCGGGCAGCGTGCGCTTCTGCGCGTAGGCTCCGATCGGCGCGTTGCCGTAGGCGACGCGGTCACCGACCGCGACCTCGCTCACGCCCTCGCCGACGGCCTCGACGATGCCGGCGCCTTCGCTGCCGATGATCGCGGGCATCGGCACGGGATAGAGGCCCGAGCGGTGATAGGTGTCGATGTAGTTGAGGCCGACCGCGGTGTGGCGGATCAGCGCCTCGCCCGGCTTCGGGGCCGCGACGTCGACGTCCTCCCAGACCAGCACCTCGGGGCCGCCGACCTTGTGCATGCGCATCGCCTTGACCATCGCCGTCTCCTTTTCGTTCCGTTTCCGCCGCATCGCGGACGGCCGGAAACTAGCCCGAACCCCGGCGCGCCGCCATCGCCGACCGCGAGCGGCGGGCTTGCATCTGATCGCTTGTGTACTAACAATCGGCGTCGCGGGCCGGCCGGCCCGCCAGCGACAGACCGGGAGTGGGACGATGCTCGATCCGATCCGCATGCAGGAAAGCGTGGACCGTTTCCTCGCCGAGGATGTCGGCCTTTTCGATCTGACCTCGAACCTGCTGGTGCCCGCGGACGCCCGCGGCCGCTTCGAGTTCCGCGCCCGCGAGGCCTTCGTTCTGGCCGGGCTCGGGCCCGCGCTGGCGGCGCTGCGGCGCTACGCGCCGGATGCCGCGATCGAGACCCTGGCGCGCGACGGACAGGCCCTGGCCAAAGGCGACGTGATCTGCGCGGCCCATGGGCTGGCGCGCGGCATCCTGACCGCCGAGCGCACGGCGCTGAACCTGATGCAGCACATGTCGGGGATCGCGACCCTGACCCGCCGCTATGTCGACGCGATCGCGGGGACCGGGGCGGTGCTGGTCGACACGCGCAAGACGACGCCTGGCCTGAGGATGTTCGAGAAATACGCGACCACGGTCGGCGGCGCGCGCAACCACCGCCTGCGGCTGGACGGCGGCATCCTGGTCAAGGACAACCACATCGCCGTGTTCGGCAGCCTGAGCGCCGCGATCGCGCGGGCCAAGGCGGTGGTGCCGCTGCTGACGAAGGTCGAGGTCGAGTGCGACACCCTCGACCAGGTGCGCGAGGCGACCGCCGCCGGGGCCGACATCCTGCTGCTCGACAACATGAAGCCGCCGGTGCTGCGCGAGGCGCTCGCCATCGTCGCCGGCCGCTGCCTCACCGAGGCCTCGGGCGGCGTCAATCTCGACACGATCCGGCCGATCGCCGAGACCGGCGTCGACTTCATCTCGGTCGGGCGCATCACCCAGGGCGCCGCCGCGGTCGACATCGGTCTCGACGTCGAGTTCGAACCGGTCGTCAGGGCCTGACGGTCGGCGGCGGGCCCGGCCGGGATCGGTTCCGGCCTGGCGCCGCCAGACGGTCCCGGCGGCGAAGATCAGATCGAGGGCGAGTGGCGAAGATGACCGGCAAGGCAACCAAGATCCTCGTCAATGTCCATCATCTGACCGATCGCGAGGCGCCCTATCTCCAGCGCCTGCGCGACGCCGGGTTCGAACTGGTGATGAACCGGCTGGGCCGGCACCGGACGGAGGCGGAACTGATCGCCGCCATGCAGGGCGTCTTCGGGACCATCGCCGCGGCCGAACCCTACACCGCCGAGGTCTTCGCCGCGCCCGCGGCGCGCGACCTTCGCGTCGTGGCCCGGTTCGGCGTCGGCTACGACCGCGTCGACGTGGCGGCGGCGACGCGTCACGGGGTCGCGATCGCGATGGCCTTCGGAACCAATCACGAGGCCGTCGCGGACGGTGCCTTCACGCTGATGGCGGCGGCCGCCGGACGCATCGTGATGCGCGACCGGCAGGTGCGTTCGGGCGGCTGGGGCGATGCGTTCCATCAGGGGCTGTGGCGCGCGACCGTCGGCGTGGTCGGGATGGGGCGCATCGGTCGCGCCTTCATCCGGCGCTGCGGCGGCTTCGAGATGCGCGTCCTGTGCCACGATCCCGCCGGGGACGCGGCCTGGGCGGCGGCCAGCGGCGTCGAACTGGTCTCGCTGGAGCGGCTGCTGCGCGAATCCGACTTCGTGAGCCTGCATGCGCCCTCGACCCGGGAGACCGAAGGGCTGATGAACGCCGAGCGGCTCGCGCTCATGAAGAGGACGGCCTTCCTGATCAACACCGCGCGCGGCACGCTGGTCGACGAGGAGGCGCTGGCCGACGCGCTCGAGGCGAGGCGCATCGCCGGCGCGGGGATCGACTGCTTCACCCGCGAGCCGCCGGCCGGCTCGCGTCTGCTGACGCTCGACAACGTGATCCTGACGCCCCACGCCACCGCCCTGGATGTCACGGCCGAGCATGCGATGGCCAATCGCTGCATCGATTCGATCCTGGCCGTGTGGCGCGGCGAAGATCCCGGCGACGCCTATGTCCTCAATCCCGAAGTGCTTCGTCGGCCATGAACGGCCGCGACGACGCCGTGGCGGCCGGGTCCGGAGACGCCGCCGTTCGTTTCGCTTGCATCCGGTCGCTTGTGTACCAACAATCGACGCGTCCGGGAATTGAGGGAGGCGGCGGGTCGGGACACATGGCGCGCGCGGCGGAAGACTCCGGATCGACGCGAGGGGACGAGGCGCGGCCCAGGATCGGGCTGTTCTGTTCCGCAGCCGAAACGCTGCCGCCGGCCTACCGGGCGGCGGCCGCGGAGTTCGGGCGTCTTTGTGCCGGCAACGGGTTCCATCTCGTCTACGGCGGCTCCGGGCGCGGCCTGATGGGCCTGGCCGCGCATGCCGCCCTGGGGGCGGGCGGCGGCGTGACGGGCGTGATGCCGCGCCATCTCGCCGCGCGCGAGCGCGCCGAGACGCGGCTCGGCGACCTGCGCATGGTCGATGGCCTCGCCGAGCGCAAGCAGCTGATGGCCGAGCTGTCGGATGTCTTCTTCGTCCTTCCTGGCGGGGTCGGGACGCTGGACGAGGCCTTCGAGATGGTGACGTGGTACGATATCGGCCTGCATCGCAAGCCGACCGTCTTCGTCGACGTCGAGGGATTCTGGACGCCGCTGCTGGCGGTGTTCGATCATCTCGACCGCCAGGGAATGCTCCGCCCGCATCTGCGCGGCGGCTACCACCGGATCGCGACCGTCGGCGAGATGCCCGCCGCGGCGCGCGCGCTGTGCGGCGCCGGGGCGCCGGCGGTCGCGTGACGGCAACCACGTTAGACAGGGAGATCGCAAGATGATCACACGCAGGCAATTCGCGGCCGGCGGCCTCGTCGCCGGTACCCTCGCCACCGTGCCCGCGGCGGCGCAGACGCTGCGCCTGACCATGGCCGGCGGCTCGGTCGGCGGCGCCTGGAGCGCCATCGGCAACGCCATCGGCGAGACCATACGGCGCGAATCGCCGGGTGCCGCCTTCACCTACGAGCCCGGCCGCGACGCCGCCAACGTCCAGCTGGTCGCCACCGGCCGCGTCCAGCTCGCCATCGCGCATACGCAGATGGCGCTGCGCGCGCTCAGGGGCGAGGCGCCGTTCGAGCGCGCCTTCCCGAACGTGCGCGCGCTCGCCCTGATCGACCCGCAGGCGGCGCTGCAGTTCGTGGTGCGCGCGGCGAGCCCCGTCCAGAGCCTCGAGCAGGTCAGGCGCGAGCGCATCGCGCTGCGGCTCGCCGTCAATCTTCGCGGCACGATGATGGCGATCGCCACGGAGGAGGCGTTCAAGGCCGCCGGCGTCAGCTTCCAGGACATCGAGGCCTTCGGCGGGCGCGTCCATTTCGTCGACTACAACACCGCGCTCGACATGATGAAGGCGGGCCAGGTCGACATGTCGGTCAACATGCTCGCCTTCCCGTCGGGCCAGCTCGCCAACGCCACGCGCGACATGCCCGTGCGCATGGTCGGCCTCGACAAGGCGGTGATCGACCGCATGACGCGCGACATCGGCACCCAGCCGATCGACATTCCCGGCGGAACCTATCCCTTCACGCCCGCCACCGTGAACACGGTGACCGGCACGGTGGCGCTGCTGGCCGGGGCCGAGATGCCCGAGGCGCAGGCCGAAGCGGTCGTCGCCGCAATGCTCAAGCATTTCGACTATCTCAAGGCGGCGCACGCGACGATGGCGCGAATGACGCCGAAGGACCTGCCGCAGACGGCCCCGGTGGCGCTGCATCCTGGGGCGACGAAGGCCTATCGCGCCGCCGGCGTGATGGCCTGACGGCAGGCGGGAGCGGGCAGCGCCATGGGTGTCCTGTCGCTGCTCGCCGCCGGCGAGCGCCGGGAGCAGGGGCCGGCCGAACGCGCCGCCCTGCTGGCGCTGGGGCTTGGCGTCGGCATCGGTCTCGTCGCGATCGCCTTCGGCGTCTATGCCGACCGGCGCACCGTCCTTTACCTGTTCCTGGCCGCGATCCTGTCGGTCGCCTTCCTGACGACCACCGGCGGGCCGTCGCGGCCGCGCGGCTCCAGCCCGATCGCGTGGATCTGCGTCGCCGCCGCCTGGGCCGCCGCTCTCTATTTCGTGGCGATGCGCGAGCGCCACGAACTGCGCCTGCCGATCGTCGACTCGCTGTCCGTGGCCGACCAGCTGTCGTCGGTGGTTCTGATCCTGCTGGTCCTGGAGGCGACGCGGCGGACGATCGGCATGACGCTGGTGACGCTGGTGACGCTGTTCCTCGTCTACGGATTCTTCGGGCACCTGCTCGAAGGACCGTTCGCGCATCGCCAGCTCAGCCTGGAAGAGGTGATTGACCACCTCGTCTTCACCACCAACGGCCTGTTCGGTCCGCCGCTGCTGGTCGCCTGCTTCCTGGTCTACGTGTTCGTGCTGTTCGGCGCCGTCCTCGATCGCGTGGGCGGCGGCGAGTTCTTCCATCGCCTCGCCGAGGCGCTGGTCGGCCGCCAGGTGGGCGGGCCGGCCAAGGTGGCGGTGATCTCCTCGGGCATGTACGGCTCGATCTCGGGTTCGCCCACCGCCGACGTCGTCACCACGGGCTCGATCACCATCCCGCTGATGATCCGCACCGGCTTCAGCCGCGTCTATGCCGGCGCTGTCGAATCCGTCGCGTCCACAGGGGGCGCGATCATGCCCCCGGTGATGGGCACCGCCGCCTTCATGATGTCCGACTTCACGGGCATCGCCTACTCGAAGATCGTGATCGCCTCGATCTTCCCGGCGTTCATCTACTATTTCGCCATCTATCTGGCGGTGCATTTCCACGCCCGGCGCGTCGGCCTGAAGCCGACGGTGGAAGGGCGCGGCGAGCGCGTCCTCGCGGTGCTGGCGGAAAACTGGCTTTTCCTGGTCCCGATCGGCCTCATCGTCTGGATCGTCCTGACGGTCGACCGCCCGGATCTGTCGGCGGCGGTCGCCATCGCGGCGCTGGCCGTGGTCGCGCTGATCCGCAGCCGCGATCCGGTGGCGACGGTGGCGCGGCTGCGCGACGGGCTGGGCGACGCGCTGTCTCGGGCCTGCGGCGTGGGCGTCGCCTGCGCGGTCGCCGGGCTGGTCGTGGGCACGCTGTCGATGACCGACCTGACCGGCAAGATCAGCTCGATGCTGTTCGCCCTGGCGCCCGGCAATCTGCTGCTGACGCTGGCGATCGCGGCGCTGGTGACGATCGTGCTCGGCATGGGCATGCCCACACCGGCGGTCTATGCCCTGGCCGCGGTGCTGGCGGGGCCCGCGATCGTGTCGCTGGGCATCGAGACCCTGCCCGCGCATCTGTTCATCGTCTTCTTTGCCTCGATGTCCGCGATCACGCCGCCGGTGGCGGTCGCCGCCTTCGCCGCCGCCTCGATCGCCGACGCCAACCCGATGCGCATCGGCCTGCTCGCCTGCCGCATCGGCATCGTCGCCTTCCTGCTGCCCTTCGCCTTCATCTACCAGCCGGGCGTGCTGCTGATCGGCGACACGACGACGATCGTGATCCAGATCGCCGCGGCGCTGGGCGCGACCGTAGCGCTGGCCGGCGCGGCCGAGGCGTGGCTGGGGCGCCGCATCGGGCCGGTGCCGCGCCTCGCGCTGGCCGGTCTCGGCATCGCGATGATCTGGCCGGCGACGGGCACCTCGCTGGCGGCGCTGTCGCTCTTCGCCGGCATCGCGCTGGTGATGCTGCGCCACCGATGA
>JBIKLI010000227.1:0-7215 GCA_044359885.1 Alphaproteobacteria bacterium
GTCGTTGTTGTTCGTCCCCGCCGACAGCGTCGCCCCGGCCGGCACGTTCGAGATCAGGACCGACACGCTCTCCGACAGATCCGTCGCCGTCGTCGAAATCGACAGGCCGATCGCGCTGTCCTCGTTCCCCGTCGCCGCGCTCAACGTCAGGCTCGGCGCGTCGGCGACCGCATCGACCGTCACAACCAGGCTGGTCGCTGTCGACGCGATGCTGCCATCCGCGCCTTCCGTCGCCGTCGCGGTGACGGTCAGCGTGATCGAACCCTTGAAATCGACCGGTGGAACAAACCGCAGATCATCGAGGTCCGAACCCTGGAGGGTCCAGGTTCCATCGGCGTTGTGAACGCCGGCCGAAAGCGCCGCGCCAGCCGGTACACCGGCTACGACGATCACCAGGGTCTCGGATCCATCCGTGTCGGTGAGAGCCGCCTCGATCGAAAGCGCGATCGACTCGTCCTCCCCACCGCTCGCAGCCGAAACGCGCAGCGTCGGGGTCTGCGCGACGTCGCTGCCTTGGTCGGCCTCGAAGCCGCCCTCCCCGGAAAAACCGACAAGCGCCGTGTTCAGCGGTCCGGTACCGTCACCCTCGCTTTGCACCGACTGCTCGGCCTGGAAGAGCGGTGTGCCTTGCGGATCCAGAAACGACGTTCCCAACGGGCCGCTCTGCGACGATCCCTGGCTTCCTGATCCGGGGCCCGGTGTCTGGCCCGCGGCCGGCGCGAAACTGGCGAGCGCCAGCGCCAGCAGGTCCGAATAGTTCTGGGTCGTGTCACCGATCGTGACCGTCGCGGCGGTGGCCTGGTCGCCATCGGCCCTCAGAAGGATCTCGCGGCCTTCCTTGTCGGCGATCAGGACGTTGCCGTCGACGTAGCTGTAAGACAGATCATCTGGTCTGTCGGTGACGACGACGACCGTCTGGCCGGGCTGCAATTCGACGACGACCCGCTCCCGCGGTCGAAACGCGACACGTCTGACAAACTGGCCGCCAGCCGCGTCATCGGCATTTGCCTGAGCGACGACGACGATCCGATCGTCGTCGCCTGAACCCTGAGGATTTTCGGCCATTTCAGATCACCCTGCCACCGGTCGATCACGCGTTACCCGACCCCTGTCCGTCACCGGATGGTGACAAGCGGGCCTAGACGTCCTTCGACAATCGGACGGCAAGCTTTAGTTTACGGGCAATTCCGGCGGCAAGAAACAGATAACTGTAAAAAAAGACTAACGATCGCAGCCACTTCCGTCGCCCACCGGACCGGCAAAGGAGGGACGGTTCAGCCGGGCTGACGTCCGGGTCGCGTGCTATTTCGGAACGTCGAGGTAACCGCGCTCGATGATCCGCTCGAGGGCCTCGAAGACAGCGCAGCTCTCCTCGAACGCTTCGCGCGCTTCGGCCAGCGCCGCGATCTGCTCGCGGCTGGGCGACTTGGCCGCGGCGATCTCGAGCCCCTTCTGCAGATAGAGGGCCCGCGCCTCGGCCGTGACATGCGCGAGGCGAACGAAATTATCCTTGTTTATCTTGATCTTGCGCAGGGATTCGCGGTTTGCCTCGACGATCGCCCGATCCATCGCCTCCTTGAATTCCAGCCAGGCGTGCCGGCGGCGCTGGTCGATCTGCTCGCTCGTGAGCAGCTGATCGATGACCCCGGTCTTGGCAAATCCGGCGAAGCGCATGGCATGGTCCTCCCCGTCCTACCGCAACACGGCCCTGGTGAAGGATTGGTTAACCCGGCGGCGAAAGCGTCACGCCGGCATCGCGGGCTGCCGTTTCCAGACTGGCCCAAGTCCCGTCGTCGATCGGGATCCCGGCGGCCTGCCGGGCCCGAAGCGCTTGCCGCTCTGGATCGCCGGCCGTCTGCACGGGCATGGCCGGATCGCGTGGCGGGCAATCCTTCATGTAGGCAAGGATCGCAGCCACCTCGTCTGCGAAACGTCCGGCACTGCCCAGACGGGAGGGGTCGACAATCAGCCCGAACATGTTGTTGGTGATCGTCCCCCCGCGCGGATGCGCCGGTTGCAGCGTGTCGCCCCCTGTCAGCGCGCCGGCAAGGATGTCGATCGCAAGCCCCAGGCCGTAGCCCTTGTGCTCGCCAAAGGGCAGCACCGCCCCGCCCGGCTCGGCCCAGACCACGCCCGGATCGCGGGTCGGCTGGCCGTGGCCGTCGAGCGCATACCCCTCCGGCAGCGTTTCGCCCTTGGCCTGGGCGACCCGAAGCTTGCCGACCGCAACCTTGCTTGTCGCCATGTCGAGGACGAACGGGGTCTCTGGCGTCGGCCCGGGAATGGCGATGCACACGGGATTCGTGCCCAGCCGGCCGAAAGCGCCGCCATGGGGCGCCACCAGGCCACGGTGGCCGACGACATTGACGACGAGGATCGCGACCAGTCCGGCCGCGGCCACGATTTCGCCGTAGGTTCCGATCCGGCCCATATGGTGGGCGTTGCGGACAGCGAGCACGCAGGCCCCGTCGCGTCGCGCGCGCAGGACGGCCATCTGCGCCGCGTCATGCGCGACCACCTGTCCGTGGCCCCGCTCGCCGTCGATCTGCAGGATCGGCGGCGCGTCCAGGACGATCCGTCCATGGCCAGCCGGCATCAGCGAGCCGTTCAACGCATGCTTGACGTAGCTCTCCAGCATGCCGACCCCATGGCTGTCATGACCCTTGAGGTTCGCGTCCACCAGGTGGCGCGCGACGATCCGCGCCTCGGGCGGCGGCGCACCGGCCGCGGAAACGATCCGCAGCGCCATGTCATGGAGCCGGTCTTCGGGGATGAGGCGCATCGCGATGTCCTTTCCGGTTTCAGCCGCCGCGCAGATCGACGAGGTTCGGCGCATGGCCGGTCGCGCGCAGGAACGTCCGCAACCCCTCGGCCGAGATCGCCGTGGTCGCGGTGTTCTCGAGCGGGTGGAAATTGAGAAGCGGTGCCGAGGCCATCTCCGAGTCGAGGAAGAACGTCACCCGCCGATCGACGTCGTTGATCAGCGCGAACGGCGTCACCGCACCCGGGATCACGCCCAGCACCTCCATCAGCAACTCGGGCCTGCCGAAGGACAGGCGCTTGGCGCCGATCCGCTGGTGCAGCGATTTGAGATCGATCCGGCGATCGGCCTCGGCCGTCACGAGCCAGAGCCGGTCTCCCGCATCCTTGAAGAACAGGTTCTTCGAATGGAGCCCCGGCAGCGTGGCATGGAGCGCACGGCTTTCCTCGACGGTGAAGACAGCCGGATGCTCGGTCGTCGCATGGGCAATCCCGAGAGAATCGAGGCGCGCGAGAAGATCGGCGCGGCTGGCGGTCGGCATCGAGTGGTTCTCCGGAACGGCGACAACGCTGGGCAAACACCAGTCTCCAGCGCCCGGCAGGCCCGCGTCAATCGCCCCCACCGGCCGCGACGACGCGGGCGGCGCAATACTTGAACTCAGGGATCTTTCCGAACGGGTCAAGCTGCGGGTCGGTCATCAGATTGGCCGCTGCCTCCCTGTAGGCGAATGGCACGAAGACCATGCCCCGCGGCACGTCGGCATCCGCGCGCGCCGTGCATTGGACGCCGCCGCGGCGGGTCTCGATACGGATCCGTCCGCCCGCCTCGATCCCCAGTCGCGCGAGTTCCGCCGGCGCCAGCGCCGCGATGGGCCCCGGTTCGATCGCGTCCAGGACACGGCTGCGTCTCGTCATCTCCCCGGTGTGCCAATGCTCCAACTGGCGCCCGGTGGTCAGGACCATCGGAAACTCCATGTCGACCGGCTCGCCGGGCGGCAGGACCTGGGCCGGAACGAACCGGCCACGGCCGGTCTGGGTCGGGAAGCGGTCGCCGAACACGATCTCGCTTCCAGGACTGCGCTCGTCGGGGCAGGGATAGGTGACGGCGCCCTCGCGTTCGAGACGTTCCCAGGTGATGCCGCGAAGCGACGGCATGACCGTCGCCATCTCGGCGAAAACGTCGCGGGGGTGCGAATAGCGCCAGTCGAGCCCCAGACCGCGAGCCATGTCGACGAGGATCCGAAGATCCGGCCGCGCCTCGCCCGGCGGCTCGATCGCCTTGCGGCCGATCTGCACCTGCCGATTGGTGTTGGTCACGGTCCCATCCTTCTCCGGCCAGGCCGTCGCCGGAAGCACGACGTCGGCATACTTCGCCGTCTCGGTCAGGAATATGTCCTGGACCACGAGATGCTCGAGCCGTGCGAGGCCGGCGCGGACATGGGCGAGGTCCGGATCCGACATCGCGGGGTTCTCGCCCATGATGTACATGCCGCGAATCAGGCCTTCATGGGCGGCATGCATGATCTCGACGACGGTCAGACCAGGCCGCGGATCGAGCGTCACGCCCCAGGCGTCCTCGAACGCCGCACGGTTGTCGGCACCGTCGACCCGGCGGTAGTCGGGAAGCATCATCGGGATCAGCCCGGCATCCGACGCGCCCTGGACGTTGTTCTGCCCGCGCAGCGGGTGCAACCCGGTTCCCGGGCGACCGATCTGGCCGGTCGCCAGCGCCAGCGCGATGAGGCACCGGGCGTTGTCGGTCCCGTGGACATGCTGGGAGATTCCCATCCCCCAGAAGATGATCGACGCCCGCGAACGCGCGTAAAGCCTGGCGGCACGGCGGATGGTGCCGGGATCGATCCCGCAGATCGGCGCCATCGTCTCGGGGGTGAATGCCTGGACATGCGCGGCCAGCATCTCGAAATCGCTGGTATGCGCCGCGACATAGGCCGGGTCCTGAAGCCCTTCCGTGACGATGGTGTTGAGCATGGCGTTCAGCAACGCCACGTCCGTGCCAGGGTTGAACTGCAGCGCCAGTTCCGCATGGCGCATCAGTTCGCTGCGCCGCGGATCCATCACGATCAGCTTGGCGCCGCGCCGCGCCGCCTGCTTGAGGAAGGTCGCCGCGACAGGGTGATTCTCAGTCGGCCGGGCGCCGATGACCACGATGACCTCGGCGTCCGCCGCGGCGGTGAAGGGCGCGGTGACCGCCGCCGAGCCGATGCCCTCGAGAAGCGCCGCGACCGACGATGCGTGGCAGAGCCTGGTGCAGTGATCGACGTTGTTGGTGCCGAACCCCGTGCGCACGAGCTTCTGGAAGAGATAGGCTTCCTCGTTGGACCCCTTCGCAGACCCGAACCCGGCCAGCGCGCCGGGGCCATGCGCGGCGCGGACCCGGGCCAGCCCGGAAGTCGCGCGCGCCAGCGCCTCTTCCCATGTCGCGACCCGGAAATGCGTCGACGGATCCCCGGGATCGATGGCGACATCGTTCTTTCCCACCCCGTCACGCCGGATCAGCGGCCGCGTCAGCCGCTGCCGATGCCCGACATAGTCGAGCCCGAAGCGGCCCTTGACGCACAGACGGTTGCGGTTGGCCGGCCCATCGCGACCGTCGACCTGGACGATCTCGTTGCCGGCGACCTTGAAGCGGACCTGGCAGCCGACACCGCAATAGGGGCAGACGCTGTCGACCTCGCGCTCGGGGCGCCGCGCGACGCGGCCATCCTCGCCGACGACGGCAGCCGGCAGCAGCGCCCCGGTCGGGCAGGCCTGCACGCACTCGCCGCAGCCCACGCAGGTGCTGGCGCCCATGGGATCGCCGAAATCGAAGACGATCCCGGTGTGTCCGCCGCGCCCGGCCATGCCGATGACGTCGTTGACCTGGACCTCGCGGCAGCCGCGCGCGCAAAGACCGCACTGGATGCAGGCATCGAGTTGCACGGCGATGGCGGGGTGGCTGCGATCCGGCTCGGGCTGGATGCGCGACCCGAAACGCGGCGCCCCGACCCCGACGCGTTCGGCCCAGCGCCAGAACTTCGATTCCGGATCCGCCGCCTCGGCACGCGGCTTCTGATCGGCGGCCAGCAGTTCGAAGACCATCCGACGGGCGTCTCGCGCCCGGTCGCTCGCCGTCCGCACATCCATCCCCGGCCTGGGCACGCGGATGCAGGAGGCAGCCAGCGTCCGCTCGCCCACGATCTCGACCATGCAGGCGCGGCAGTTTCCGTCCGCCCGGTACCCCGGCTCCGGCAGATGGCACAGATGCGGGATCTCCGTGCCGAGCCGGCGTGCGACGTCCCAGATCGTCTCGTCCGGCCGTGCCTCGACCTGTATGCCGTCGAGGACGAAGGCGATGGGCTGCGCGTTCATCGGAACTTCTCCGGAAAATGCCTGAACAGGCTCAGCACCGGGTTCATCGCCGCCTGGCCCAGGCCGCATATCGACGCGTCCGACATCGTGCGCGCCAGTTCCTCCAGCAGCGGCCGATTCCAGCCCGGGCGAGCGATCATGTCCCTCGCCTTTTCGGTGCCGACCCGGCAGGGGGTGCATTTGCCGCAGGATTCGTGGGCGAAGAAGTCGACGAGATTGCGTGCCACCGCCTGGAGATCGTCCGCGGCAGAGAACACGACCACGGCGCCCGAGCCGACGAAGCAGCCATGCGCCTCGAGACGTCCGAATTCCAGCGGCAGATCGCCCATCGCGGCCGGCAGCAGCCCGCCGGACGCGCCGCCGGGAAGATAGGCGGCGAATTCATGGCCCGCCGCCATGCCCCCGCCGAACTCGTCGATCAACTCGCGCACCGTGATCCCCGCCGGCGCGATCTTCACCCCCGGATCGCGGACGCGGCCGGAGAGCGAGAACGCACGCAGACCCTTGGCGCCGCGCCGTCCCTGCTGCGCGAACCAGCCGCCGCCCCGCGCGAGGATCTCGGGAATCCACCAAAGCGTCTCGACGTTGTTGATCAGCGTCGGCCGGTCGAACAGCCCGCGCTCGGCTGGAAAAGGCGGCTTGTGTCGCGGTTGGCCGCGCCGGCCCTCGAGGCTTTCCAGCATCGCGGATTCCTCGCCGCAGACATAGGCGCCGGCGCCGCGCCGGATGACGATGCGCAGATCGGCGCAGTAGCCGGCGCGCTCCAGTGCGCCGATGGCACCGGCAAGCCGCGCCCGTGCCTCGGGGTACTCGTCGCGGACATAGACATAGATGATCGAACATCCGACCGCCCATGCCGCGATCAGCGCGGCTTCGAGCACACGGAACGGCGCGTTCTCCATGAACCAGCGATCCTTGAACGTACCAGGCTCGCCCTCGTCGGCATTGATCGCCATCAATCGCGGCGCCGGCTGGGCCGCGACCAGCCGCCATTTCCGGCCGGTCGGGAAGCCGGCTCCGCCAAGGCCTCGCAGCCCTGCGGCATCGAGCGTGGCGAAGACACTCTCGGCGTCGCGCGTTCCCGCG
>JBIKLI010000228.1:0-7209 GCA_044359885.1 Alphaproteobacteria bacterium
CTATGATCACGGAAGCTTGGCAGCTTCTCGGGAATCGCCCTCGGCCCGCCATTGATCGCGAGATGGTTCATGCCTTCACGCCTCCTGGGGATTGCGGGGCGCAAGCCGTCGCAAGCCGGTAGGTGGCGATGGCATTGCCGCCGCGGATCGCGGCACCTTCGTCCGAGGACAGGCCGGAAATCGCATGGTCGAAAGCGGCCTTCACGCGCGAATAGGACGCCGAGAGCAGGCACACCGGCCAGTCGGATCCGTATATGAGGCGGCCGGGTCCGAAGACGTCGATGAGGTGGCGGCAGGCCGGTGCCAGATCGTCCTGCGTCCAACGGCCCCAGGGCGCCTCGGTCGCAAGCCCGGAGAGCTTGCAGAAGACATTGGGCTCTCGCGCGATGGTCGTCACGCGTTGGGCCCAGACCGCATCCCAGCCGCGCGCGATCGGCGGCTTGGCGGCATGGTCGAGGATGAAGCGTCCCTCGGGTACCGCGCGTGCCGCCGCGATCGCCGCAGGCAGCTCCCGGGTTCGTACCAGAAGGTCATAGGCGAGTCCGGCCGCGGCGACGCGCCGGAGGCCGTCCAGGACGGCCGGGCGCGCGAGCCAGGCTTCGTCCGCCTCGTCATGGACGATGTGGCGCAGCCCGACGAGACGATCGCCCCCCGGCAGCGCGCGCAACCGCGCGATCCGCGAGTCGACATCTGGGGCTTCCAGGTCGGTCCAGCCGACGACGCCCAGGATCCATGGGTGGATGCGGGTCGCTGCCAGCTGCTCCGCGGTTTCGTCCTCGTCGTGGCGGCACTGGACGAACACGCATCCATCGATGCCCTCGGCGTCGAGCAGCGGTCGCAGGTCCGCGGGCGCGAAGGGTCTGCGGATGGGGCCCAGTGCCGGAGCATCCATCCAGGGATACGCCGCCCGCGAGGGATCCCAGAAATGCTGATGCGCGTCGATCGTCGTCATGCCGGATCGCGCGCGGTCGTCGGCGCGGCAGGGTCGAGCAGCCCCTGGTCGCGAAGCTCGTCCCAAAGCGCCGCAGGGACTGCGACCCGCGACATGGCGACGGTCTCGTCGAGTTCAGCGACCGAGCGCGCGCCAGTCAGCGTCGCCGCGACGACGGGATGGAAACCCGGGAACTGGATCGCGGCGGCCTTCAGCGGCACGCCGTGCGAACGGCAGATCGCGAAGAGCCGCTGCGCGCGAGCGACCATCTCCGGCGGCGCGTCGTCATAGTTGAACTTCGCGCCGGGGCGAGGATCGGCGAGCAGGCCGCTGTTGTAGACGCCGCCGGCCAGGATGCGTACATCCCGGTGGACGCAGGCCGGAAGCAGTTCGGGCAGTGCGCTCTGGTCGAGGAGCGTGTAGCGGCCGGCCAGGAGGAAGCAGTCGAAATCGCCGGCCACGGCGAAGCGCGCCAGCATCTGCCACTGGTTCATCCCGGCGCCGATGGCGCGGATGACGCCTTCGCGGCGCAGGCGCGCGAGCGCGCGATAAGCGCCGGACATCGCCTCGTTCTCGTGGGCATCGGGATCGTGGATATGCAGGATGTCGATGCGGTCGAGGCGGAGTCGCGCGAGACTCTCCTCGAAGGACCGCATCACGCCGTCGTGGCTGAAGTCGAAGACGGGCCGCTCCGGCGGCGTGCCCTTGTAGTAGGCGTCCTCGCCCTGGGGCGTGGGAGGAAGGCGCAGCAGCCGGCCCACCTTCGTCGCCAGGATGTAGGAATCGCGCGGTTTGCCGCGCAGCACGGCACCGAGCCTGCGTTCGGCAGAGCCGTTGCCGTACATCGGAGCGGTATCGAAGACCCGCATCCCGTGTTGCCAAGCGGCCTCGACGACCCGCATCGCACCGTCGTCGGACACCGGGTGGTACAGGCCTCCGAGCGGCGCGGTCCCGAGACCCAGCGAGGAAGGCAGGCGCGGAAGCATGCGAAGGCTCAGCGCCGGTGCGTGCGCGGGACGAAGCGGGTCACCGACGGCGCCGGCGCCAGGTCGCGCAGGCCGACCGCCACGCCCTCCATGATGTGCGGCACGATTTCACGTGCGGCGTCTTCGGTCTGCGTCGTCTCGATCATCGCCAGCAGGCGCGCGTGGTCGCCGTAGTTGCGCTCGCGCTCGGTCGCGAGCGAGTGCCATGCGATGCCGACGATCATCTGGAACTGTCGCGCCATGATCTCCCACATCGCGCGTAGCGTCTCGTTGCCGGCCATGCGCAGCAATGCCCGATGGAAGCCTATGTCGCTCGCGGCCATCTGGGCCGACGATCCGGCCTCTACCGCCTCGCGCATGCGCGCCAGCGCGGCGCGCAGTTCGTCGCTCGACGCCTCGCCAGCCGCCCGGCGCGCGATTGCGAGGCGGACAGCCCGCTCCTCGAGGAGCGTTCGGACCGAAAGGATCTCGTCCAGCTTCTTCTCGTCGACGGTCATCAGGCACATGCCCTTGTAGGGCGTGTTGACGACCACGCCCTGGCTTTCGAGCAGGCGCAGTGCTTCGCGGATGGGCACGCGACTGACATTCAGCGCGCGCGACAGTTCCGCCTCGACGAGGCGGGAACCGAAAGGAATCCGACGATCCATCACCGCCTGCACGATCGCGTCGGTCACCTTTTCGGTCAGGGTCGGCGAGCGCTCGAGCGGGGCGAGCGACAGGTCAGGTTCAGTCATGACGATCAGTTCACAGACGAAAGACGTTGACAGCAATATGCGTACGATAAATTGTATACCGTATATGTCAAGCCAAATCCCGGAGGGTACCCATGAAACGTCGAATCCTTTTGCGCGGCGCAACGGCTCTGGGCCTTGGTAGTGCGCTTGCGGCCCCTGCGATCGCCCAGTCCCGCACCCGGCTGACGCTCTATACGTCCTGGGAGACGGATACCGTTGCCCCCTTCAAGACCGCCTTCGAGGCCGACACGCCGCGCGTCGAACTCGTCCCGGTGCGCGATTCCTCGGGCATCATCACGGCGCGTCTGCTGGCGGAGAAAGAGAACCCGCGCGCCGACGTGACCGCCGGCCTGCCGATCAGCAGCCTGGTCATCTTCGAGCAGCAGAACATGCTGCACGGCTACACCCCGAAGGGTGTCGAGGCGCTCAAGCCGCGCTTCCGCTCGCCCGCCGACCCGATGACCTGGACGGGAACGGACGCATTTCTTTCGGTCGTCGTCTTCAACGTGCCGGAGGCCGCCAAGATCGGCGCGAAACTGCCCACCTTCTGGCAGGACCTTCTGCAACCGGCCCTGCGCGGACATGTCGTCATGCCGAACCCTGCCTCGTCCGCGACCGGCTATGTGACGCTCGCCGGCTGGATGAAGACGATGGGCGAGGCCGGTGCGTGGCAGTACATGGACCGGTTGCACGAGAACATCGCGACCTACCTTCATTCCGGTTTGGCCCCCGTCGTGTCGACCGCGCGTGGCGAACGTGTCGTGGGCATCGGCTCCGACCTGCGCGCAGCGCGCGAGAAGACGCAGGGCGCGCCGATCGAAGTCGTCGTGCCCTCCGAGGGCCTTGGCTGGGACATGAGCGGCACGGCCATCCTGCGCGGGACGCGCAATCTTGAGGCGGCCCAGCTCTTCGTCGACTGGACGGTGACGAAGCGGGCCCATGAGATAAGCGCACGTTTCGTCGGCATCGTCGGCCGCAGCGACGTGCAGGCGGCGCCCCCCAACTTTCCTCCAAGCGCCGAGGCGAGGATGGTGGACGTCGATATCTCATGGATGGCGGCCAATCGCGACCGTGTCCTGGCGGAGTGGAACCGCCGCTACGCCGCGAAGTCCCCGCCGCGCTGACGGACGACCGGAAGATGGATCTGGCGGTTCGCATCGAGGGTGTGGTGAAGCGCTTCGGCGCCTTCGCCGCCCTCGACGGCATCGACCTCGACATCCGCATGGGCGAACTCGTCTGCTTCCTGGGGCCGTCGGGATGCGGCAAGACCACGCTGCTGCGGGTGATTGCAGGCCTCGAGCAGCAGAATGCCGGCCGTATCCATCAAGGCGGGCGCGACGTGTCTTGCCTTCCGACCGCCGAGCGCGACTTCGGCATCGTATTCCAGTCCTATGCGCTCTTCCCCAACCTGAACGTGACGGACAACATCGGCTATGGGCTGGTCAATCTGAAGCTGTCCCGGTCTGCGCGCGCGGCCCGGGTCGAGGAACTTCTCGGGCTGATCGGCCTGTCGGGATCTGGCGCGAAATACCCGGCACAGCTTTCGGGTGGGCAGCAGCAGCGCGTCGCGCTCGCCCGGGCCCTGGCGACATCGCCGTCGCTGCTCCTCCTCGACGAACCGCTTTCGGCGCTTGACGCGCGCGTAAGGCTGCATCTGCGCGGCGAGATCCGCGCATTGCAGCGGCGGCTTGGTGTCACGACGATCCTGGTCACCCACGACCAGGAGGAGGCGTTGACCATGGCCGACCGGATCGTGGTCATGAACCATGGCTGCATCGAGCAGGTCGGAACGCCGGAAGAGGTCTACGTTGCGCCACGCACGCGCTTCGTCGCCGGGTTCGTCGGCACGATGAATTTCCTTCGCGCGCGGGTCGTCGGGGAGGGGCGCTGCGCCGTCGATGGACTCGAGATCACCTGCGCCCCACATGGTCTGGCTGACGGCGCCGCCGCCGACCTTGCGATCCGGCCCGAAGACATCCGCCTGACTTCCCGGCTGGAACCGGGCCCCGGCCTGACGGGCACGATCGTGGCGCTGGAGTTCCTGGGCGCCGGCTTCCGCGCCGCCGTCAGGCTCGACGGCGCGCCGGACAGGACAGCTGTGCTCTGCGACTTGACGCGTCACGAGATGGCGGCCCAGAGGCTGGCGCTGGGTGGCCGGTGCCGTCTCGTTCCCGCGCCGCAGGTGGCGCGGGCGTTTGCGTGTCCATGAACGCGGTCGCGGCGACCGGCCCGGCGCGCCAGCGGCTTCCCGCCGACCAGTGGGCGCTGCGTGGGCTGGTTCTGGCACTGCTGGCCCTTTTCGTCGTGTTTCTTGCGCTGCCGCTGGCGGCGATGCTGCGCAAGAGTTTCGAGGATCGCGGCGGCGCGTTCGTGGGCCTTGCGAACTACGTCGCGTATTTCTCGACGCCCGCGCTGTCCATCTCGCTTTGGAACAGTCTCTTCGTGGCGACCGTCACGACCGTCATCGTCCTTCCCGTGGCGCTCGTGTACGCCTTCGCGCTGACCCGCAGCAGGATGCCCGGTCAGGGGGTGTTCCGCGCCGTCGTCATGATCCCCGTTCTTGCCCCTTCGCTGCTGCCGGCGATCGCGCTGGTCTACCTGTTCGGGAACCAGGGGATGGCGCGCTGGGCATTGTTCGGCAATTCGATCTACGGCCCGGTCGGCATCGTCATCGCCCAGGTGTTCTTCAACCTTCCGCAGGCGGTGATGCTGCTCGCCGCCACCCTTTCGATGGCCGACCAGCGTCTCTACGAGAGCGCCGCAGCGCTCAGGACGCCACAATGGCGGATATGGCTGACGATCACCTGGCCCGAGCTGCGCTTCGGCCTGGCGAGCTGCGCGCTCGTGACCTTCGTCAAGGTCATTACGGATTTCGGCAGCGCAATCGTGATCGGCGGCGGCTACAACGTGCTGGCGACCGACATCTACAAGCAGGTGGTGGGGCAGCTCGATTTCGGCATGGGCGCGGTCATCGGGGTCGTGCTGATGGTTCCCGCGATCGTTGCCTTCCTGGGAAATCAGGCGATCCAGCGCCGGCAGCAGGCCGTGCTCACCGCCCGGTCGGTGCCCTATGCCCCGCCGCGCTCGGCCGGCCGCGACGCGGGGCTGTTCGTCTTCTGCGCTGTCGTGGCCGCTTTCATGCTGGTGATCCTGGGGGTCGCAGCCTGGGGATCCTTCGTCACCTACTCGCCCTACAACCTGTCGCTTTCGCTCAGAAACTATGATTTCGAAAGTTTCGATCCGGGCGGCTGGGCCCCCTTCGCGAATGCGATCCGGATGGCGGCGATGACGGCGGCGATCGGAACGGTCGTCGTCTTCGTGGGGGCCTATGCGCTCGAAAAGGCCAAGTCCTTCGGCGGCGCGACGTCGCTGACCGCGACGTTCGCGATGATGCCGCTGGCGGTGCCCGGTCTGGTCCTGGGCCTGTCCTACGTCATATTCTTCAACTCCCGCGCCAATCCGCTCGAGCCGCTGCTCGGGACGTTGCTGCTGATGGCCATCGGGACCCTGGTCCATTACTACACCGTCTGCCACCTGACGGCGGTCGCGGCGTTGAAGCAGCTCGACCGGGAATTCGAGTCGGTGTCCGAGTCGCTGAAGGTATCGCTCTTCCGGACCTTCCTGCGGGTGACCGCGCCCATCTGCATGCCGGCGATCCTCGAGATCGCCGGCTTCCTGTTCCTGGCGGCGATGTCCAGCGTGTCCGTGCTGATCTTCATCTACGCCCCTGGGACACGCGTCGCCTCCGTCGCCGTCGTCAACATCAACGACGCCGGCTTCACCGCCGCGGCGGCGGCGATGGCGACATGCATCGTGCTTTGCTGCGCCGCCTTCAAGCTTGTGCACGGGCTCGTCGTCCATCTGGTGTCCTGGCGTTCGGAGGCTTGGCGGCGCCGGATGGACGCCTGACCGACCGTACGATCGTCACGCGTCGCCAGACCGGCATTGCAGTCGCATGGATCCCAGCCATTTCCGGGCGCCAACGCCGCCCGCCGCACCCTGATCCCGGCCAGACGCCGTTCCCTTGTCGGGAACGGTCGGCTGTGGGTGCATCGTTTTCCGTTGCTGCGTCGCCCGGGCTGTTGTCCACTTCGCGGCCCCCATGGCCGGGGGGCGCTCGACGACCGGGGAGTTCGCCTTGGCCACTGCTCGCCTTTTCCTGCCGCCGGAACTCGTCTCCGCCCCGAGCGGTCCGGATGTCCGGCAGGGCGTTGAATTTTTCCGATGCCGCGTACGGAAATTGTCGCGCGTGTCCGGAGCCCCGGCAGAAACCGGCAGTGGACGTCCTGGCGCGCCGAGGCTACCGGACGCCTCCATGCCGCTCGCGAAGCCGTGGCGGGTGCGATGATCGCCGTGGTCGCCGCCTGGCCCCCGATCCTGCGCGGTACCCTCCGGCATGGCCGGGCGCGGCGGCGGATCGGACGTCGCTCGTGAACCCGGCCCTCGTCGCGACCAGCTACGCGCTGCTCACGGTCCTGATTACGGCCATCCAGAACATCGCGGTCCGGCTCGCCGCCGATGACGGCGCGCATTCGTTCCAGGTCGTCCTGTTCCGCAA
>JBIKLI010000229.1:0-7208 GCA_044359885.1 Alphaproteobacteria bacterium
AACGACGTCGCTGCAGGTGGAGGTGCCGGCGCTGCGCAACGCCAAGGGGACACTGAACTGCCGCCTGTTCGCCGAGGCCGCGAGTTTTCCCGATGGCGACGGCGCGCGCACGGTTCGCGCCGCCATCGCCGAGACGCAGGCCCGTTGCGTGTTCGACGGCCTGCCGCCCGGCATCTACGCGGTCGCGGTTGTGCATGACGAGAACGGCAACGGGCGGCTCGACCGGAATATCCTCGGGATGCCGGTCGAGGGCTACGGCGTCTCGAACAATCGCACCTACGCGTTTTCGGCTCCGCGTTGGGAGGAATCGCGCTTCTCCCTCCTGGCACGCGAGCCGGCGGTCATGCGCATCGATCTGCGCTACTGACCGGCGGTCCTGTCGGGGCTCGCAAGAGCTCCTTTTTTCGGCACGAAAAGAAACATTGTTTCCTATGGCAACAACGTTATCTCGATGGGGAGGCGCTCATGGACACCGACACGACGACCCTGATCACCGGCGGCGGAACCGGAATCGGCCTGGAAATGGCGCGGCTGCTGGCCGCGCGCGGGCACCGCCTGGTGCTGGTCAGCCGCGATGCCGGCCGGCTTCAGAAGGCGGCGGACGAACTGTCCCGTGCGCATGGAATCGAGGCGCACGCGCATGCCGTCGACCTGTCCGAGCCCGGCGCCGCGCAGCGCCTGTTCGAGCGCACGCGGCGCCAGGGGCTGCGAATCGACGGGCTGGTGAACAACGCCGGCTTCGGCGTGCTCGACGAGCATGTGGACATGGACGCAGCGCAACTGCGGCGCATGCTGCAGCTGAACGTGGTGGCCGTGGCGGAGCTGTGTCACCGCTACGGCGGCGAGATGCGGCGGCGGCGCACCGGCCGCATCCTCAACGTCGCGTCCACGGCGGCGTTCCAGCCCACGCCTTATTTCGCCGCATACGGAGCCGCCAAGGCCTTCGTTCTCAATTTCTCCGAGGCGCTGGCCATGGAGATGGAGGATCACGGCGTGAGCGTCGGCTGCCTGGCGCCGGGTCCGACCGATACGGCGTTCTTCGACGCCGTCGACCCGCGGCGGATCGCCGGCAGTCACCATTTCGGTAAAGCCGGCCGGGCAGACCCGCGCGACGTCGCTGCGGCCGGGGTCGCGCTGATGCTGGATGGCGGGCTCACGCGCGTGGTGGGGCTGACGAACCGGCTGGCGGCGCTGTCAAACCGCTTCGCGCCGCGCGCGATGGTCGCCGCGGTGTCCAAGCGTCTGCTGCGACCGCTGGACCCGAGCGCCACGACGCCCTGACCTCGCCGTTTGGGCCGGCGAAGATTCGATCCCAAGGAGGAATCCCCATGCGACTTCCCCATAAACTTCTCCGCGCCTCGCATCTGGCGGCGGCACCGCTCATCGGTGCCTTCGTCTATTCCCGGGCGCTACGCGCCGACGACATCTTCGTGGCGGTCGTGCAATGGGTCGCGTTTCCGCTCCTGGCCGCCGCCGGTCTGGCGCTGTGGCTGGGGCCGCGTCTGGCGCGCCGCAGCCGCGTGCCGCGGGCATGAGCCGGTCCAGGAGGGATCCCGCGGCCGTCTTCGGCGAAGCCGTGCCGCTTCTGTCAAGCGACACCCGGAATTGCCCCCCCCCAGCACCGCGCCCCATTCGCCGACCGAGCGGTTTGAGGTGATCAGTATCGCGCCGCGCTCGTAGCGACGGCCGACCAGTTGGAAGAATAGATGCGCGGCGTCGGGCTCGAAGGGCAGGTAGCCGAGTTCGTCGATGATCAGGAGCTTTGGCTTGGCATAGTGCATCAGCCTCTCCTCGAGGCGACCATCGGCGTGCCCCGTGGCGAGTTGCGCCACCAGGGTGGTGGCCGGTGTGAACAGCACCGAGTAGCCCGCCACGATAGCCTCGCGGCCGAGCGCGACGGCGAGATGGGTCTTGCCCACGCCTGGCGGCCCGAGCAGGAGGACCGCCTCGAGCTTGAACGCCTTCGTGGATACCTGTCTTGCCATGCCGGATCGCCCTGGCCGACGATGACCTCGTCGGAGGTGTCCGGAAATCCGGGGTTAGCTCAGCGCCCGGATTACTTCCATTTGGGGGGAGTAATCCGGGGGTAGATCACTGCGTTCCCGGTTGGTTTGTTCATGCCAGGATGTAGCTGGTCTTGACCTGGGTGAAGAACTCGGACGCGTAGCGGCCCTGTTCGCGCGGGCCGTAGGACGACGCCTTCCGGCCGCCGAAGGGCACGTGATAGTCGACGCCGGCGGTGGGCAGGTTGACCATGACCATTCCGGCCTCGGCGTTGCGCTTGAAATGCGAGGCATGTTTCAGGCTGGTGGTGCAGATGCCGGCGGACAGGCCGTATTCGGTGTCGTTGGCGATGGCCAGCGCCTCTTCGTAGGACTTGACGCGGATCACGGAGGCCACCGGGCCGAAGATCTCCTCGCGGCTGATGCGCATCGCGTTGGTCGCCTCGGTGAACAGCGCCGGCGCGAGATAGAAGCCCGGCGTGGCGCGGTTGAGGAGCTGCCCGCCGGAGACCAGCTTCGCGCCTTCCTGCGTGCCGATGCGGATGTAGTCGAGGTCCTGGTCGAGCTGGCTCTGGTCGACCACCGGGCCGATCTGCGTGCCCGCCTTCAGCGCGTCGTCGACGACGATGCCCGAGAGCCGCTCGCTCAGCGCCGCGACGAAGCGGTCGTGGATGCCCTCGGTCACGATCAGGCGCGAGGACGCGGTGCAGCGCTGGCCGGTCGAGAAGAACGCGCCGTTGAGGGCGCACTCGACCGCTGTCTTCAGATCCGCGTCGTCGAGCACGACCAGCGGGTTCTTGCCGCCCATCTCCAGCTGGAACTTCGCCATCCGGCCCGCGCAGGTGGCGGCGACATGGCGCCCCGTGGCGGCGGAACCGGTGAAGGTGACCGCCTGCACGTCCCGGCTGTTGAGGATCGCCTCGCCGACGACCGAGCCGCGGCCCATGACGAGGTTGAACACGCCCTTGGGCAGGCCCGAGCGCGAGATGATCTCGGCGATCGCCCAGCCGCAGCCCGGCACCAGATCGGCCGGCTTGAACACCACGGCGTTGCCATAGCAGAGCGCCGGCGCGATCTTCCACGCGGGGATCGCGATCGGGAAGTTCCAGGGCGTGATGATGCCGACAACGCCCATCGGCTCGCGGGTCATCTCGACCTCGACGCCCGGCCGCACCGAGGCGATCTTCTCGCCGGCGAGGCGCAGCGCCTCGCCCGCGAAGAAGGCGAAGATCTGGCTGGCGCGGATCGTCTCGCCGATGCCCTCGGCCAGGGTCTTGCCCTCTTCGCGCGACAGCAGCCTTCCAAGCTCGTCCTTGCGCGCGAGGATCTCGTCGGCGACGCGGCGCAGGACGTCATGGCGCTCCTGCGGCGTCGAGCGCGCCCAGCCATGGCCGGCCGCCTTCGCCGCCGCGATCGCGGCGGCGACGTGGGCGGCGCTGGCGCGCGCGTACTCGCCGACGACGTCGCCGGTGTTCGAGGGATTGACGTTGCGCGTCGCTTCGGCGCTCTCGATCCAGTCGCCGGCGATGAAGTTCGCGAATTGCTTGCCCATGTTCAGTCTCCTGCGATGATTTCGGTGCCGCGGCGTCAGATCGCCGGCGTGCGGTAGAGGAGCTTGCCGCCGACCTTGATCTCGACATCGAGCAGGTACGGCTTGAAGCGGGCGGTGTCGACGGTCATGCCCAGGCCCGGCTTCTCGGGCAGGCGGACCATGCCGTCGGGACCGCGATCGAGGCGCTCGACGGTGATCGCGTAGGCGACGTCGCGCGCCTCCATGGGATATTCGCAGATCTCGTCCTTCTCGATGCCGGCGAAGGGCTGGATCGAGCCGTTGAGCGCGAGCTGCGACTGGAAGGAATGGTTGACGAAGGTGACGCCCCTGGCCTGGGCGTAGTCGGCGACGCGCTTGGCATCGGTGAGCCCCCCGATGCGCCCGGCATCGACCTGCACGAAGCCGATGCCGCCATAGTCGATCATGTTGCGTGCCGTCTGCCAGTCATGCGCGCCTTCGCCGCCGGCGAGCCGCACGCGCCCGCCTGAGGCCTTGGCAAGCTCGCCATAGGCGCCCAGCGCGCTGGAGATGAAGGGCTCCTCGAGCCAGGTGGCGCGGGTCTGCTCGAGCGCAGGCAGCGTCTTCTTCGCCCGTTCGACGTCGTCGACCCAGATCGTGCCGGCATCGACCAGAAGGATGCCGTCCTTGCCCATCCCCTCGCGCGCGGCGACCAGATGGTCGGCGTCGTATTGCGCGTCCTTCGTGCCGAACGGGCCCCAGCCGAACTTGGCGGCGCGGAAATTCTTCGCGGTCATGGCCCGCGCCTTCTCCAGCGTCTGTTGCGGCGTGTCGCCGAACAGGACCGAGGCGTAAGGCAGCTTGGGATAGGACTTCTTCCAGCCCAGCAGCTTCCAGGCGGGCTCGTCGCGCAGCCGGCCGAGCAGGTCCCAGAGCGCCATGTCGATGCCCGACAGGATATGCGAGCTCTGCAGCATGTCGGCGCTGCGCGCCCGTACGCGCGCGGCGATGCGATGGATGTCCGAGACGCTCTCCAGCGTCTCGCCCAGCACCGAATCGATCACCGGGTGGCAGGCGCTGTGGGACATCGGCGCGACAAGGCCCGCGATCGAGGGCAGGGGGGCCGCCTCGCACTCGCCCCAGCCGACCTTGCCGCCGGCGGCGACGCGCACGACGCAGGCGTCCTGGCTGCCGTCGCCGACATCCTCGATGACGGGCATCGCCAGATAGAAGAAATCGACCGATTCGATGGACGTCCTTGCCATGGCCGGCAGTTCCTCCGCATGTTTTGCCCCGGCGCCGGTGCCGGCGCGCGAGGAGGGATGGCATGAAGATTACCGCAGTCGAGACGATCCAACTCGAGGAATTTCCGAACCTGATCTGGCTGCATCTCCACACCGACGAGGGGATCGTGGGGCTGGGCGAGAGCTTCTTCGGCACCGACATGACCGCGGCCTATCTGCACGGCACCGCGGCGCCGCTTCTCATCGGCCGCAACCCTCTGGAGATCGACCGCATCAGCCACACGCTGCGCGGGCATTATCTCGGCTTCGCCGGGCCAGGCGCGGAGATGCGCGGCGCCTCGGCGGTCGACATCGCGCTCTGGGACATCTTCGGCCAGTCGGTCGGCCATCCGATCCATCAGATGCTGGGCGGCCTCAGCCGCGAGACGATCCGGATCTACAACACCTGCGCGGGGTACCGCTATGTGAGATCGAGCAAGGGTCAGCTGACCGACAATTTCGGGCTCGCCAGCCAGGCCGGCCCCTACGAGGATCTCGACGCGTTCCTGAACCGGGCCGACGAACTCGCCCATTCTCTGCTGGAGCAGGGCATCACGGCGATGAAGATCTGGCCGTTCGACTACGCGGCCGAGGCGACCAACGGCTGCTATCTCGGGGCCGAGAATCTGGCGCGGGCGATCGCGCCCTTCGAGAAGATCCGCAGGGCGGTCGGCAACCGCATGGACGTGATGCTGGAGATGCATTCGCTGTGGAACCTGACCGGCGCCAAGCAGGTCTTCCGCGCGGTCGAGCCCTTCGATCCCTTCTGGTTCGAGGATCCCGTCAAGATGAACAATCTCGACGCCGTGGCCGAACTGGCGCAATTCACCCGCGTGCCGATCACCGCCAGCGAGACGCTGGCGACGCGTTTCGCGTTCCGCGAGCTGATGGCGAAGAAGGCGGCGGGGGTCGTCATGCTCGACCTCGCCTGGTGCGGCGGGCTGAGCGAAGCGAAGAAGATCGCGACGATGGCCGAGGCCCATCATCTTCCGGTCGCCCCGCATGACTGCACCGGGCCCGTCACCCTGATCGCCTCGATCCACCTGTCGATGAACTGTCCCAACGCGCTGATCCAGGAGACGGTGCGCGCCTACTACACGGGCTGGTACAAGGAACTGGTCACCGACCTTCCGCGCATCGAGCGCGGCCATGTCCACCCGATGACCAAGCCCGGGCTCGGCACGCGTCTGCTGCCCGACATCGGGCGGCGAAAGGACGCGGTCGTCCGTCGGACCGATACGGTCTGATCGCCTCGCCTCAGGGCGCGCGCAGCGCGGCGATGTCGAGCGTCAGCCGCTGCCGCGCCTCGCCGCGATGGTCACGCAGGGCGAACGTGGTCCGTCCGGCGGGCCAGTCGATCTCGATGGTGCCGAAATTGATCTCGCCCAGCGTGTCGCCCAGGCGGTTGGGGCCGGGCTCGTCCGAGCGGTAGGATTTCGTCAGCCCGCTCGACGTCATCTCGTGAAGCGGATACGGCGCGCCGGAGTCCTGGCGGTAGAACGCGCCGAGATGCCGGTCGCCGGACAGGAAGACGACACCTGCCGCGCGCGTCCCTGCGACGAGGCCGAGGAGGCGTTCGCGTTCGCGCGGCAGATTGCCCCAGCGCTCCCATCCATGGCCGTCGGCGAGCACCTGGATCGAGGACACGATCAGCCTCAGCTCGGCCGGGCGGCGAAGCTGCTCATCGAGCCATCCCCATTGCGCGTCGCCCAGCATCGTCTTGGCGGGATCGTCGTCGGGGACATAGCGCTCGCGGCCGGGGGCGCCGAAGCGGTCGGTCCGTCGCAGCTTCGAGCGGAACCATCGCGTGTCGAGCAGCACGATCTGGGTGCGCCGTCCCGGCGGCCCGAAGACCGCGGCATGGTGCAGGCCGTCGCGCTGCCGGCGCGGATCGTCCGCGGCGACGCGCCAGAACGCGCAGAACAGGTCCTTGCTCTGCTGCTTCCACGGAAACTCGGCGCCGGCATCGTTGCGGCCGTAGTCGTGGTCGTCCCAGATCGCCAGCATCGGCACGTCGCGCTTCATGCGCGCGAAGCCCGGATTGGCGTCCGCCTTCTCGTAGGCGGCGCGCAGTTCGCGAAGCGCCGGCGCGCGCGCATCGCCGTAGACGTTGTCGCCGCCCATCACCATCAGTCCGGGTCGCCAGGCGTGGATCGCGTCCCAGATGCGCTGGTCCTCGTCCTGATGGCAGCACGAGCCGAAGGCGATGCGCGTCAGCGGGGCCGCCGGCGCCGCCGCGCGGGCGGCCACCGCCGCCAGCGGACTGGCCAGGGCGGTCGCGAGAAGGGTACGGCGACGCGGCGCGATTCGGGGCCGTTGCATGCGGCAAGCTTCGCAGGCGGCCGCGCGCCGCGCTAGTCTGCTTCCGGCAAGACCGTCCAACCGGGAGAAGCCAATGCCGAAGCCGACCGC
>JBIKLI010000230.1:0-7204 GCA_044359885.1 Alphaproteobacteria bacterium
GACGGAAAATCAATCCTATCGCTCCGGCTTTTTAAGCACAAGGAGAGGAAACCGGGAGCGGTCGTTGCCCTGTCTTCCCGAAGCCGCGGGAGACGGGCGCGTGATCGGGCTTCTGCTATAATCGGCGGCGGCGGGGGGCTTGAAGGAGCGCGCATGGCGGTTGCGGTGGCGGGCAGGAATGCCGGGTCTCTTGGCCTTCGGGCCTTGCGGCTCCTGCGCCGGGGCGTCTTGCGCGTCTTCGGCGAGGGCCGGTGGGTGGCGCTGGTGCTGCTGCTCGGCATGCTGGCGTTGCGGGCCTGGGATCCGATGCCCGTCGAGACGATGCGGGTCAAGACCTACGACCTCTACCAGCAGATGAGCCCGCGCCCGGCGCCCGAGCCGATGGTCTATATCGCGGATATCGACGAGGACAGTCTCGCGGAGCTCGGCCAATGGCCATGGTCGCGGCTGGTGGTCGGCCAGATGCTGCTGCGTCTCGCCCAGGCCGGCGCCTTCGTCGGCTTCGACGTGGTGTTTTCCGAACCCGATCGCCTGTCGCCCGCGCGCTTCGTGGAGAGCATGCCGGGCCTGCCGGCCGACATCGTCGACCAGCTCAGGGGATTGCCGGACAACGAGGCCTATTTCGCCCAGGTGCTGCAGGCGACCCGCGCCGTTCTCGGCCAGGCCGGCAGCGACACGCCGACGCCGCGCAGTCTGATGCCCGAAGCGCCGGCGCTGGCCGTCATCAACATGAACCCCGATTTCCGGGGCGATCTTCCCGCGCTGGTGGCGGGCACCATCGCCGATTTTCCGGGTCTGATCGCCAATCTGCCGGTGCTGGAGGCCGCAGCCGGCGGGCGTGGATTGTTCTCGGTCAATCCCGAGACCGACGGCATCGTGCGCCGCATCCCGGCGATCGCCCATGTCGCCGGATCCGTCTATCCGACCCTGTCGATCGAGATGCTGCGGGTGATGTTCGGCGCCAGCACGATCCTGGTGCGCATGATGCCGCCCTTCGGCGTCGAGGACATCGTGCTCCAGGGCGTCGCGCGCATCCCGACCGACGCGCGCGGGCGCCTCTGGCCGCATTACGCGAAGTACTCGAAAGCGCGCTACATCCCGGCGAAGGACATCGTCGGCGGCACCTTCGACGCGGACCGGCTGAAGGGGAAGGTCGTCATCCTCGGGGCCTCCGCGACCGGCCTGCGCGATATCCGCGCGACGCCGGTCGACGACGCTGTCCCGGGCGTCGAAGTGCATGCCCAGCTCCTCGAGAGCATCCTCACCAACACGCTGCTCGTCCATCCCGCCTGGGGGGATCTCGCCGAATTCTCGGCGGTCCTGCTGGCAGGCCTGCTGATGATCTTCGGCTTCGCCTTCGTCGGCGCGAAATGGACCATCGCGCTCTTCGCCGTCGCCGCGGCCGGGATGTTCGGCGGATCGTGGTACATGTTCGACGTCCGGGGATTGCTGCTCGACGCCTCCTACGCGACGCTCTGCGCGTTCCTGATCTACGTCCTGGTGACCTATCTCAGCTATTCGCGCGAGCAGGCCCAGCGCCAGGCGATCCGCAGCGCCTTCAGCCTCTACCTCGCGCCGGCGATGGTCGAGCGCGTGGCCGCCGATCCCGGCGCGCTCAAGCTGGGCGGCGAGATGAAGGACCTGACGCTGATGTTCTGCGACCTGCGCGGGTTCACGACGATCTCGGAGATGTTCAAGAACGATCCGATCGCGCTGACGACGCTGATCAACCGCTTCCTGACGCCGATGACCGACTTCATCCAGGGCACCGGCGGGACGATCGACAAGTACATCGGCGACTGCATCATGGCGTTCTGGAACGCGCCGCTCGACGTGCCGGCCCATCAGGCGGCGGCCTGCCGCGCGGCGCTGATGATGCGCGCCGGCATGAAGACGCTCAACGGACAGCTCGAGACCGAGGCCAGGACCGCGAACCGCCCGCACGTGCCGCTCGCCATCGGCATCGGCCTCAATTCGGGCGAGGTCTGCGTCGGCAACATGGGGTCCGACCAGAAGCTCAACTACTCGGTCCTGGGCGACGCCGTGAACCTCGCGTCGCGCCTGGAAGGCCAGAGCAAGACCTACCATCTCGATCTCGTCATCGGCGAGACGACCTACGAGGGCGTGCGCGACTTCGCCTGCATCGAACTCGACCTGATCAAGGTCAAGGGCAAGACCGAGCCGGTCAGGATCTTCACCATCGTCGGCGACGAGGCCGAGGCGAAGACCGAGCGCTTCGGCCGGCTGCGCGCCAACCACGAGCGGATGCTCGCCTGCTACCGTGCCCAGGATGTCGCCGGCGCGCGGTCCGGCATCGCGGCCTGCCTGCAGGATGCCGCGGCCTACGACCTTGCGGGTCTGTACGAAGAATACGCCGCGCGGCTCGACGAGATGGAGCAGGATCCGCCGGGGCCGGACTGGGACGGCGTCTTCGTCGCCAAGTCGAAGTGAAGGGTCCGCGGCTGGAATAGCTCCCGGCGATGGCGCGTTATGCTCCGGTCCAGCGCAGACGACCTCCGGGCGCGCCGTGCCCGCCGCGGACCGATCGCCGGAAGGTCTCTGCGCCGAAGAGGGGGGAGCCCATGGGGCGTCTGCGGACAATCGTCCTGGCTGCGCTGCTGGTCTGCGCCGCGCCGGTCGCGCACGGTCTCGACACCGGCGAGGCGGTGCATCTGCTGCTGCGCACGGGCTTCGGTGCCGCGCCGGCCGACGTGCAGAAGCTCGCGGGGCTGACGCGCGCGCAGGCCGTCAAGCGCCTCCTCGACACGGCCCGCACGGGCGCGCTGACGCCGCCGCCGCCCTGGGTCGACGGGCCGCGGCCGGACTGGGCCGCGCATTGGCAAGGCAACGACGAACTCGTCAAGCAGGCCTTCAACCAGCAGCGCGACCGCGAGGCGATCGAACTCAAGGCGTGGTGGTACGCGGAGATGCTCGCGACGCCGTCGCCCTTCACCGAGCGCATGACGCTGTTCTGGCACGGCCATTTCCCGTCGAGCATGGACAAGGTGCGGGCCCCCGACTACCTGTACCGGCAGAACCTCCTCTTCCGTCGCCACGCGCTGGGCAATTTCCGGACCTTGCTGCGTGCGATCGCCCGCGATCCCGCGATGCTGCGCTACCTCGACACGGTCGCCAGCAAGAAGGGCGCGCCCAACGAGAATTTCGCGCGCGAACTGTTCGAGCTCTTCGTCCTCGGCATCGGCAACTACACGGAGCGTGACGTCAAGGACGCTGCGCGGGCCTTCACCGGATGGCGCGTCGACGAGACGACGGGCCAGTTCGCCTACGCCCATCGCGATCACGACGAGGGAGACAAGACGGTCCTCGGACGCAGCGGCAATCTCGACGGCGACGACGTCATCGACGCCCTTCTCGACCATCCGGCGGCCGCCCGGCATGTCGTGTCCCGGCTATGGCTGGAATTCGTCTCGGACGTTCCCGATCGCGCGGAAATCGCCCGGCTGGCCCAGATCTTCCGTGCCGCGAATTACGAGCTGAAGCCGCTGATGAACGCGTTGCTGACCAGCGCCGCGTTCTGGGCGCCCGTCAATCGCGGCACGCTGGTCAAGTCGCCGGTCGAGTTCGCGGTCGGCACGATCCGGACCTTCGACCTCGCTCTGCCCGACACGCGGCCGTTGGTGGAGTTCGGCCGGCGGCTGCGCCAGGACATCTTCAACCCGCCCAACGTGCGGGGTTGGCCGGGCGGCACCGCCTGGATCAGCAGCTTCACACTGCTCGCGCGGCGCGATCTCGCGGACCGGCTTCTGCGCGGCCAGGAGCTGGTGCGCATGCAGGACAACCAGATGATGATGATGGCAGCGCCGTCCGCGCCGATCCGGCAGGTCGCCGATGCCGGGC
Source organism: Alphaproteobacteria bacterium (assembly GCA_044359885.1). GTDB lineage: Bacteria > Pseudomonadota > Alphaproteobacteria > CACIAM-22H2 > CACIAM-22H2 > CAIOSQ01. The sequence goes on from JBIKLI010000230.1 coordinate 3,859, forward strand.
GCGGGCCCGGCGTCGCGGGCTGGGTCGCGGCGCATGGGTCGCTTCTCCAGGACCCCGTCCTGGTCGCCGGGCTGATCCTGGCCCGGCCACCGATGGAGCCGGAAGCCATGCGCGACGCCGGCGGCGCGGCGCTGGTCGAGCGGCTGCTGCTCGATCCTGCCTACCACCTCAAGTGACCGGGGAGATGTCCATGCGTCGTCGCTCGCTTCTCGCCGCCCTTGGCCCGGGGGCCGGTGCCCTCGCCCTGACCGGCGCCTGGCCCGGCCTCGCGCCGGCCGCGATCCGTCCCGGCCGCACGCTTGTCCTGGTCGAATTCAACGGCGGCAATGACGGGCTCAACACGGTCGTGCCGTATCGCGACCCCCTCTATTACAGGCTGCGTCCGACCCTGGCGGTGCCGCCGGAGGAGGTCGCGACGCTCGACGGGCGGCTGGGCCTCAACCCGGCCATGGCCCCGCTGATGCCCGCCTGGGAGGCGGGCGAGCTCGCGATCGTGCTCGGCGTCGGCTACCCGCAGCCCGACCGCTCGCATTTCCGGTCGATCGAGATCTGGGACACCGCCTCGGACAGTGCCGAGATCCGTCAGGAAGGATGGGCCGCCTCGGTGCTGTCGGCAAACCGGGGCGCGTCGCGCGACCCGGTCGATGGCGTGGTCATGGGGCGCCCCTATCCCGGCCCGCTTCTGGGCGAGCGGGCCCGCGTGCTGGTCATGGAGAATCCCCGCGACTTCGCCCAGCAGGCGCGGCGGCTGCCGGCCGTGGCAGAGCGCGGGGGCGGCAACGCGCTCGACCATATCCTGCGCGTCCAGCGCGAAGCGCGTGCCGCTGCCGACACGATCGCGGCCAGGATGGCGACGGTGGCTCCGGATCCCGGCGCCGATTTCCCGAAGACGTCGTTCGGCGGGCAGATGGCCAATGCCGCCCGGCTGATCATCTCGGGGCTCGATGTGCCGGCCATCAAGCTGGCACTGCCCGGATTCGACACGCATACCTATCAGCGCCGGACCCATGACCGTCTGCTGGGCGAGTTCGCCGATGCGGCGATCGCCTTTCGCGCCGTGCTGATGCGTGCGGGATGCTGGGACCGGGTCGTCCTGGCGACCTATTCGGAGTTCGGCCGCCGGCCGGCGGAGAACACGGGCTTCGGCACCGATCATGGCACCGCTGCGCCGGTGTTCCTGCTCGGCAAGTCCGTGCGTGGCGGGTTCCATGGCCAGCAACCGGCGCTCGACCGCCTGCGCGACGGCGATCTCGCCCATGGCGTCGATTTCCGGCGCGTCTTCGCCACCCTGGCCCGCCGCTGGTGGGACGTCGATCCCGGCAGCGTCTTCCCGGCCCAGGCCGCGGATATGCCGCTGATCGCCTGAAAAACCCTCTCCAGCGCAGAAATTCCCCGAGGCGATCGGGTCGCCTCGCGGGGCCGTATGCGGAAGCTTCTGCGCTGCAGAGAGGTGGTCCAGGGTCGCCATGCCGCGTACGCCCAGGATCCCGTTGACGCCTGCCATCCTGCCTCGCCAGCGGCTCGATCGTGAGCGTCGTCCCGGCACCCTCCGTGAGCACGGTTGACTTGGTGGCCTCTTGGGCTTGGTCAATGATTTCGGCTCGCGGCAACGTCCCGGGTTACGCTTGACGCCCGTTTGCTCAGAACATCAGCGCGCGATCTGGCGGGCCTTCCACGCCCAGGGCAGCAGTTCCGTGATGGCGCCGATCTTGTGGCCGGCCGCGATGCGCGAGAGGGTGTCCGTGAGCCAGGCCTGCGGATCAACGTCGTTGAGCTTGCAGGTCTGGAGCAGCGACGCGATGCGGGCCCAGTGTTCGGCGCCGCCGTCGCTGCCGGCGAAGAGTGCGTTCTTGCGCGTCAGGACCTGCGGCTTGATCGCGCGCTCGACCGTGTTCGTGTCGAGCTCGACGCGGCCGTCTTCGAGGAAGGTGCAGAGGCCGGCCCAGTTCTTCAGCGTGTAGCGGATGGCGCGCGCCGTGTCCGACTTGCCCGGCACCATGTCCAGCTGGTTGCGCAGCCACGGCTCCATCGCCGTCACGATCGGCATCGCATGCGCACGGCGTGCGGCAAGACGGATGTCGGCCGGCTGGCCGCGGATCTCGGCTTCGATCGCGTAGAGGGCGGTGATCCGGCGCAGCATCTCCTCGGCGATCGGCGCCGGCCCCTGCGCCGCGACCTCGAAGAACTTGCGCCGGACATGGACCCAGCAAAGCGCAAGACGAACCGGCCGGTTCTCCGCGATCCTGGCATAGGCCTCGTAGCCGTCGCAGTGCAGGACGCCCGAGAAGGTGGCGAGATGCGAGAGCGGTCTTCGATGCGTGCGGTCCGGTTCGTAGACATAGGCAACCCCGGGCGGGTCGCCACCGCCCCAGCCGCGCATGTCGCGCGCATAGCTCCAGAGCTGGCCCGTCTTGGTCCGGCCACGCCCGGGATCGAGCACCGGCAGGGTCGTCTCGTCGGCGAACAGGACCGTCGAGGACATCAGGTCGGCGCGCAGCGCCTCGTAGAGCGGCGTCAGATGCCAGGCCGCCCGCCCGACCCAGTCCGCCAGCGTCGAACGATCGAGTTTGACACCCTGCCGGGCGAAGATCCCGACCTGGCGGTAGAGCGGGCAGTGATCGGCGTATTTGGCGACCACGATCTGCGCCACCAGCGCGTCGGTCGGCAGACCGCCTTCGACGATATGGGCCGGCGCCGGCGCCTGCACTGGCGCCTCGTCGCAGCTGCGGCAGGTGTATTTGGGCCGGATCGTCACCGCGACGCGCAGCTGCGCCGGCACGATGTCGAGACGCTCGGTGCGGTCCTCGCCGATGCAGGCCATCTCGCGCTTGCAGCAGGGGCAGGACTTGTCGGTGAGATCGACGACCTTCTCCACGCGCGGCAGATCCTTCGGCAGATTGCCGCGATTGGCCGCACGCTGCGGCTTCGTGCGCGTAGGCCGGTCCGGCTGCGGCTCCAACTGGGCCTTGATGGCGGCGATCTGCTGCTCGATCGCCTCGAAGGCGAGCGCCAACTGCTCGGGATCCTGCGTCTCCGACCGCGCGCCGAAGCGATGGCGGCGCATCGCCGCGAGCATGCTCTCCAGCTGTGCGATGCGGGTCTCGAGTTCGGCACGCACGATGACCAGACTGCGCGACTCCTGCGCCAGGACATCGGCACGCTCGGCTTGCGCAGCGGCGCGCTCCGCTTCGGCGGCCGCACGTTCCTCGGCACGCTCGCGTCGCGCTATCTCCGCCAGCAGCATCGCGCGCAGCGCTGCCGGATCCCGAGGAAGTTTCGTCGCGTCGATTGTCACGCGAATCGAAATGGAATCCGACGTCGTCGGCTCAAGATGGCGACGGCAATT
>JBIKLI010000231.1:0-7203 GCA_044359885.1 Alphaproteobacteria bacterium
ACCCGGCCGAGGAAGTGATCGAACTGCCCCCGGGCACGCTCTTCCCGACGCTGCACACCCTGCTGCTGATCGACGCCGCGCAGGCCGGCCGGCGGTCCTGGGCGCGCCCGGTCTTCGACGGCGCCGCCGTCGACGGCGCGATGGAAGTGAACGCGGCGATCGGCACCCCGCTGGATCCGGCCAGCGCCGAGCGTGGACCGGGGATCGCGCCGGACCTGCTCGCGACGCGCTCCTGGCGCGTGCGGCTGGCGTTCTTCCGCATGGACGACCAGGGCGGCGGCGAGCCGGAATACGAGACCGAGATGCGGCTCTACGACAACGGCGTGGGCAGCGAATTCGTCTTCGACTATCCCGAGTTCTCCATCCGCGCCCGGCTCGAGCGGCTGGAGGCCTTCGCGCGACCGCGCTGCTGACCGTCCCGTCTCAGGGCGGCCACAGCCAGGCGGCGCCGCGCACCCCGCTCGAATCGCCATGTACGGGCGGCAGCAGCCGCGTCGCGACGCTGTCCGAGAAGATCGCGCCGCCCCAGAGCGCCGGCACCCGAGTGTACAGCGCCTCGACCCGCGACATGCCGCCGCCGAGCACGACGACCTCGGGATCGAAGATGTTGATCACCGTCGCCAGGGCGCGTGCCAGACGCCCGGCATAGCGTTCGACGCTGGCCCGCGCCGCGTCGTCGCCGGCCGCCGCCGCCGCCGCGATCTCGGCCGCGGAGAGCGTGCCCCCGGCATGCCGCGCATGGTCGCGCGCGAAGGCCGGCCCCGACAGGAAGGTCTCGACGCAGCCTTCGCGCCCGCAATAGCAGCGCGGTCCCGGGCGCTCGTCGTCGCGCGGCGAGGGCAGGGGATTGTGCCCCCATTCGCCGGCGATGCTGTTCGGGCCGCCGATCAGGCGCCCCTCGAAGACGAGGCCGCCCCCGACCCCGGTGCCGATGATCACCCCGAAGACGCTGCGCGCCCCGCGCCCGGCGCCGTCGACGGCCTCGGACAGGGCGAAGCAATCCGCATCGTTGGCAAGCCGGACCTGCCGCCCGGTCGCGGCCGCGATGTCCTTGTCGAGCGCATGCCCGATCAGCTCGGTGGTGTTGGCGTTCTTGACCAGCCCCGTGGCCGGCGAGATCGTCCCGGGGATCCCGACCCCGACGCTGCCGGTGCGGGCCAGCGTGCGTTCCGCCTCGCCGATCAGCGCCGCGATCCCGGCGACGATCGCCTGGTAGTCGCCGCGCGGCGTCGGGCGCCGGCGGCGCAGGATCTCGCGGCCGTCGCCGTCGAGCGCGACGATCTCGGTCTTGGTCCCGCCGAGATCGACCCCGAAGCGAACCATGTCCATGTTGCCCATGACGACCCCGACGGTTACGGAAATTTAACGAAACTCGATGGATCATCGTCGCGGCAAGTGACGCGCATTCGGTTTCCCGGGTCCCGCTGCGACGGAAGGCATTCATGACAAAGACCGTCCTGATCGTCGAGGACAACGATCTCAACATGAAGCTTTTCAATGACCTGCTCGAGGCCCATGGCTACGGTACGCTGCGGACCAAGAACGGGCTCGAGGCGATGAAGCTGGCCCGCGACCATCGCCCCGACCTGATCTTGATGGATATCCAACTGCCCGAGATTTCCGGCCTCGAAGTGACCAAATGGCTGAAGGAGGACCCCGATCTCGCCCCGATCCCGGTGATCGCGGTCACCGCCTTCGCGATGAAGGGAGACGAGGAGAAGATCCGCAAGGGCGGATGCGAGGCCTATATCGCCAAGCCGATCTCGGTCAGCCGGTTTCTCGAGACGGTCGGCCACTTCCTGTCCTGATCGCCAAGCCCCGTCCCGGCCCGGATCTTCCGCCATGACCGCGCGCGTTCTCGTCGTCGACGATCTTCCGACCAACGTCAAGCTGCTCGAAGCGCGGCTGACGGCGGAGTATTTCGAGGTCGTCTGCGCCGCCAGCGGCGACGAGGCGATCGCGGCGGCCATCGACCGGCATCCGGACATCGTGCTGCTTGACGTCATGATGCCCGGGATGGACGGGTTCGAATGCTGCCGGCGCCTGCGCGCCGATCCGCGTACGCGCCATATCCCGGTCGTGATGGTGACCGCGCTGTCCGACGTCCAGGACCGGCTGCGTGGCCTGGAGGCCGGCGCCGACGATTTCCTGACCAAGCCGTTCAACGACATCGCGCTCGGCGCGCGCATCCGCTCGCTGGTCCGGCTGAAGCTGCTGGCGGACGAATGGCGTCTGCGCCAGACGACCAGCGCCGAACTCGCCGATCCCGCCGGGCCGGCCGCCGACGTCGCCGACACCGCGACCGGGGCGCGCATTCTGGTGCTGAGCGACAATCCCGCGCTGGCGGAGCGTGTGGCGCGCGGCTTCGTCGCGGATGGCGGCACGGTGGCGGCTCATGGCGACGCCGACGCGGCGCTGGCGGCGCTCGAGGCGGGCGAATTCGAACTTGCGGTCGTCGATCTGCATCTCAAGATTGCAGATGGCCTCAGGATCTGCGCGCGTATCCGCAGCCAGCCGGGGACGCGCAGCCTGCCGATCCTGGCGCTTGTCGAAGCCGGCGATCATCAGCGCCTGGCCCGTGCGCTCGACCTTGGCGTCAACGACTATCTGACGCTGCCGCTGGAGGCCAACGAGCTGCGCGCGCGCGGCCGCACCCAGATCCGCCGGCATCGCTATCAGCAGCGGCTGCGCGCGACCCTGCAGCAGAGCGTCGCGGCGTCGGTCACCGACAGCCTCACCGGCCTGCACAACCGCCGTTTCCTGGTCCGCCATCTCGACGCGCTGGTGGTCGCGGCGGCGCGCAGCGACAAGCCGCTGTCGCTGCTGATGATCGACATCGACCGCTTCAAGAGCGTCAACGACGGCTATGGCCACGCCTCCGGCGACGCGATCCTGTGCGCGGTCGCGGATCGCCTGCGCAAGGGGGTGCGCGATTCGGACAGCGCCGGGCGCTGGGGGGGCGAGGAGTTCCTGATCGCGATGCCCGATGCGTCGGCCGAGATCGCCCTCGCCGTCGCGGAGCGCCTGCGCCGCCGGATGGAGACGAGCCCGATCCCGGTCCCGGGTCCGGGTGGCGACATCGCCGTGCCGGTCACCGTCAGCGTCGGCGTGGCGTCGTTCGAGGGCCAAGGCGATAGCGCCGCCGCGATGATCCGGCGGGCCGACGAGGGGCTCTATGACGCCAAGCGCGGCGGCCGCAACCGCGTCGCCATGCTCGGGCCGGGGCCGGCTGCCCGCGCCTCCTGACCGATCCCTCGAAACGAAAAGCGGGCCCGGAGGCCCGCCTGTCGACGTCGCGAAACCCGGACGGCGCGTCGTGCGCCGCCGGACGCGCCGCTCACTTGATCTTCGATTCCTTGAAGTCCACGTGCTTGCGCGCGACCGGATCGAACTTCTTGAGCGTCAGCTTCTCGGTCGTCTTCTTCGGGTTCTTCGCAGTGACATAGAAGTAGCCGGTATCTGCGGTGCTCACCATCTTGATGAGCGTCTGCTTCGACTTGGCCATGACGACCTCTTGCGCGGCAATGATCGGATAGTTCGCGGCGGAAGATACCGGCGTGCGTCACGCTGTCAAGTGCCACCCCCGCGCGGCGATCGTGCGGCCGCAGACCCGTCTGGCGATCAGCGGGGCAGGGCGGTGGCCAGTTCGGCGGTGCTGGCCAGGGCGCTGGCGTGCAGCGCGCGGTCGGCCAGCAATTCGCGCGCGAGTTCGAGATCGCTGTCGCGGTCGGCCGCTTCGCCCGCGCAGGTGGCGGCGCGCAGCCGCCGGCGCGCCTCGGGATCGTCCACGCCGATGCTGCGCCATTTGCGCGCCGCCGCGCGGTCCGCGAAGCGGCCGGCGCGCAGCTGCTCGATCATCGCCGCCGGCGCGTCGCGGCCGCCGGAGGTGCAGAGATGGGGCAGCACGCCGAGTTCGGAGAGCGCGTAGCCCGACGGCGCATGGAACCGCGCCGAGGTCAGGATCAGCTCCCCCTCGTTCGGCAGCGGCAGGATCGACTGCACCGATCCCTTGCCGAAGGATGCGGTGCCGATCACCACCGCACGGTTGTTGTCCTGAAGCGCCGCCGCGACGATCTCGGATGCCGAGGCGGAATTGCCGTTGATGAGCACGACCAGCGGCACCTTCTCGCCGATGTCGCCGCGCCGCGCCCAGCTCTCCTGGGTGACCATGCGATGGCGGCCGCGGGTGCTGACGATCGTGCCTTCGGCCAGGAACAGGTCCGCCACGTAGATCGACTGGTCGAGATAGCCGCCGAAATTGTTGCGCAGGTCGAGGACCACGCCGGCCATGCGCGGGCCGATCTCGCGCTCGGCGCGGCGCAGCTTCTCGACCAGCGTCTCGGTGGTCTTCTGGTTGAAGCCGGTGACGCGCAGATGCGCGATGTCGCCCAGCCGGCGATAGGTCACGGTCTGCGGCACGATATGCGCACGCAACAGCGTCACGCGCTGTGCCGCCGCCGGCTCGCCGCGGCGGATCTGGATCTCGACCTGGCTGCCGACCGCGCCGCGCAGCCGGCGCACGACGTCGCGCGCGACCATGCCGCGCGTGCTCTCGCCCTCGATGGCGAGGACCCGGTCCTCGGCGCGCAGCCCGGCGCGCGAGGCCGGCGAGTCGTCCATCACCGTGACGATCCGCACCTCGCCGCCGTCGGTGTCGATGACGATCCCCAGCCCGCCGAAGCCTTCGCGCTGCGAGCGCTCCTCGCGCGCCGCCTCGGGCGTGGTGTAGCGCGAATAGCCGTCGAGGCCCTTGACCAGCCCCTCGAAGAAGGCCTGCTGCGTGCGCTCGGCGTCGAGCTGGCGCAGTGCCGCCGAGCGCGCCCGCGCGGCATCGATCGCCGTCGCCGCGGCCGCGGCCCAGGCGGCGCCGCCGCCCGGTGCCGCGGCGACCGCGCGCACCGGCGGCTGGTGGGGCGCGCGCAGCTCGAGCGTGTCGCCGTCGCGCCGCAGCGTCAGCCCGGATTCGGGATCGGTGCGCAGCACCTGCGCCACGCCGAGTTCGGCCAGATGGCCGAGATCGACGCTGCGCACGTAGCGGTCGTTGATCTGCTCGAACGCCGCGACCAGAACGCGGCGCGCGCGCGGCGACAATTTGGCGCGATCGGCCTCGCCGCCCCCGTCTTGCGTGGCGCAGGACAACAGCGTCGCCAGGACGAAGCCGGTGAGGACGGCGCGGGCGGCAAGGCGGCGCATCGTGTCAACCCCTGATGCCCGCGGCGTAGTGCAGGCCGATCACCGCGCCCTTGATGCGCGGCAGCAGCGCCAGCGTCAGCGCCAGCGTCGCCGGCACCCAGAACGCGGTCTGCAGCCACAGCGCCGGGGTCCATATCCGCTCGGCCATCAGCACGCCGGGGATCACCAGATGCCCGACGACGAAGATCGTGAAATAGGGCGGCGCGTCGTCGGCGCGGATCGCGCCAAGCTCGAGCCCGCATCCCGCGCAGGTCTCGCGCACCCGCAGGAACCCCGTCCGAAGCCCGCGATGGCCGCAGCGCGGACAGCGGCCGGCGAATCCCCGCACGGCCGCCGCGAACCATCCGGTGGGCGGCTGAACGGGCGGGGTTGGGTCCTGGGACATCGTTCGACCTCTGAGCGTGGCGCAGCATATAGCTTGCCTGCGGCCGCGCAGCGTCGAAATTTACGCAGGTCTCCGTTTGCTGCCGCGCCGACCTCGCGGTCCGGGCCGCGTCCGGGCGCCCTGGCCGCCGGGGGCGGGCGCGAGGTCGAGTTCGAAGCGAAGCGCGCCCGAGATCCCGGCGGCCTCCACCAGCCGCACGGTCACCTTGTCGGCCAGTCCGATCCGGCCGCCCGGTCCCTCCAGCAGGTGCCCCGCCGGGTGCAGACGCCAGCGCCCGGGCAGGGACGACATCGGCACCAGCCCCTCGGCCCCGGTTTCGGTCAGCGCGACGAAGATACCGGCACGATGCAGCCCCGAGACGCGCGCGGCGAAGCTGGCCCCGACCCGTGCGGCCAGGAATTGCGCCACGTGGCGTTCCAGCGCCGCGCGCTCCGCCGCCTGGGCGCGACGCTCGGCGCGCGACACGCGCTCGCCGGTCGCCGCCAGCGACGCGTGGTCGGGCGTGGCGCCGCCGTCGCCCAGGCCATGCGCCGCGATCAGGGCGCGATGCACGACCAGATCGGCGTAGCGGCGGATCGGCGAGGTGAAATGCGCGTAGCGCGGCAGGGCGAGGCCGAAATGCCCGGGGTTCTCGGGGCTGTACAGCGCCAGCGCCTGACTGCGCAGCACGAGATCCGAGACCATGTCCTGGAACGGCTTGCCGGCCGCCCAGGCCAGCACGTCGCGCAGCAGCGCCGGGCGCACGCCCTGGCCCTTGGCCAGCCGGTAGCCCAGCGCCGCCAGGCTGACGCCCAGCGCGTCGAGCCGCTCGTCGCTGGGGCGCTCGTGGATGCGGTAGAGGCAGGGCTGCCGCGACCGCTCCAGCGACTCGGCGGCGGCGACATTGGCGAGGATCATCATTTCCTCGATCAGCCGGTGCGAGTCGTGGCGCGCGCGCGGCGCGATCGCGGCGATCCGCCCGTCGGGGCCCAGCGTCACGGCGCGTTCGGGCAGGTCGAGCTCGAGCGTGCCGCGCCGCGCGCGCGCCGCGGCCAGCGCGGCATAGGCCGCGAAGAGATGGCGCGCAGGCTCGTGCAGATCCGCCGGCAGCGCCGACGGATCGCCGTCGCGCCAGGCCTGGACCTGGTCGTAGGTCAGCCGCGCGGCCGACCGCATCGTGGCGCGCACGAAGCGATGCGCGTGCAGCGTCCCGCCGGCATCGATGCGCAGCTCGGCCGCCAGCACCGGACGGTCCTCGCCCGGCCGCAGCGAACACAGATCGTTCGACAGCCGCTCGGGCAGCATCGGCACGACGCGGTCCGGGAAATAGACCGAATTGCCGCGCAGCGCCGCGTCGTGGTCCAGCGCGCTGCCCGGTCGCACGTACCAGGCGACGTCGGCGATCGCGACCGTGATCCGCCAGCCCTGGGTGTCGGGATCCGGCACGGCGTGGACGGCGTCGTCGAAGTCGCGCGCATCGGCGCCGTCGATCGTCACCAGCTTGATCGCGCGCAGATCGGCGCGCGGCGCCTCGTGCGATGCCCGCGCGCAGCGGCGGATCTCGGCCAGCGCCGCCGCCGAGAACTCGACCGGGATGTCGTGCAGCGCCAGCGCGATCGCGCTCGCCGCGCGCGGCGAGCCGGAAT
>JBIKLI010000232.1:0-7168 GCA_044359885.1 Alphaproteobacteria bacterium
GCGTTCCTGCGCGAGTTCCGCCCGGACTACACGCCGATGGAATGCGGCCTCGACCGCTTCGTCGCCTACGACAAGCCCGGCTTTGTCGGCCGCGAAGCGGCGCTGGCGGACCGGGCCACGCCGCCGTCGCGCCGCCTGGTGCCGCTGGTGGTCGATACGGATGTCGAAGTCGTCGGCTACGAGTCCATCCTGAAGGACGGCCAGTCCGTGGGACAGGTGACCTCCGGCGGCTACGCCCATTGGGCAGGCCATAGCATGGCGATGGGCTATGTCGACGCCGCGCACGCGACCGACGGCGCGCAATTCGAGATCCAGATCTTCGAGCAGGTCCGCCCCGCGCGCATCCACATGACGCCGTTCTTCGACGCCAATGGTGGCCGCCAGCGCGGCTGACGGGCAGCCGCTGACGGGCAGCGGCCGACGGCAAAGCACCGGCCGCCCGGATGTGGACACGGGCGCCGGATCGGCCGGCAGGCGTCGGCAGATGTCGTCGCCTGCTGCGCCCCGGCGGTTCAGCGACGGGGGATGGTTTCCACGGGCAGGAGCTGCGCGCCGATCTGCGCGCCGCGCGCCTGCAACGTCCGCAACCGCTCCGCGAGCGCGGCGACCAGGCCGGCGCTGGGCTCGACCTCGGCGCGCGGCTGGGGAAACAGCGGCGAATCGGACGCGACCACGAGGATCATGTCCGTCCCGAAGGGCTCGTCGATCTCCCAGCCGGTGAAGGCGCCGGCGGGATCGCCGAAGCGAAGCCGCGCGCCGCCGCGCGCCGCCTGATTGGGCACGAGATGGGCGGCGTCCCCGGAACTCATCAGGTAGACGACGCTGACCTGTCCATCGAAGGACGGCATCTCGACCGACAGGCGAAGCAATTCGCCCTTCGCCAAGGGCGGACCGTCGACGATCGCCGCACGCGGCGCAAGATCCGGACGACGCAGCGACCTGAGCAGTTCGACGAATTCGCAATACGGGCCATCGAACACGCGCGGCTCCAGGCGCACCGCGTCGCGCGGCACGCCGCGACGCGCGATATCCGCCGCCAGCGCCGCGTCCCCGCCGCGCCGGACGAGGCCGGCCACCCGGATCCCGCCATCGCCGGCATCGACCTGCAGCAGCGCGCAAGGAAGCCCCTGGGCGGCCTCCATAACGGCCCGGCCATGGGTCGCGCGGATCTCCTCGGCGGTGGGGGCGCGCGGCGCCATGGCCACCGACGATGGTGCCGAAGGCGGGGCCGCCTGGGCCGGTGGGACCGCCTGGGCCGGCGGTGCCGGCGCGGGTGCGGGCGGCGCGGCGACCGGCGCCGTGCTCGCGACCGGCGGCGACACCCGCCGCTCGACGGTGTCGACCGTCGCGAACTGCGCGCCGACGCGAACACCGCGAGCGCGCAAGGCCTCCAGCCTTTCGGCCAGCAGGCCCCCGAGGACCAGGGCGGGTTCGTGCTCGGGGCGTGGCGCGGCGAAGAGCGGCTGGCCGGTCACCAGCGCCAGAAGACGGTCCTGACCGAAGGGGGCGTCGATCTCCCAGCCGGGGAAAGCCGGGGTCGGATCGCCGAAGCGCGGCCGGGCGCCTGCGGGTTCGCGCCGCGATTGCGCGAGGCTGTAAGCGTCGCCCGTCTTGGAGAGATAGACCAATGTCAGATAACCCTCATGGGCCGGCATCTCGACGGAAAAGCGAAGCAACTCCCCCTTGGCGAGCGGCTGAGGCCCGGCCAGCGAGACCCGTGGCGCCGAAGCGTTCCCGAGAAACGGGCGCAGCACGTCGTCGAGCGACCGCGTGTGCGGCGATAGGGGCGGCTGGGACGGCGGTGCAGGCGCCGTGGGCGGCGGCAGAATGCCGGCGACGCTGGGCGCGGCCGGCGCGGCGGCGCCGCCGACCGGCGGCACCGGTGGCGCGGCGACGGCCGGTGTCGTCGATGCTGGCGCCGCCGCGGCCGGCGGTGCCGACGGCGCACGCGGCGGCGTCTGCGGCATCGCGATGCCGCTTGGCGCCGATCCCGCCGGTGGCGCGGCGGACGGCGGCTGCGGCGCGGCAGCGATCCCCGGTGCGCTCGCAGGCGGCGACGGCGGGACGGCCGGCGCGGAAGGAGCGGCAAGCGCCGGAGGCGAGGCCGGCGCGGCGGGGACGGCCACAGGTGGCGACGCCGGGGCTGGCGGCGGTGCGGGCGCGGGCAGCGCCGCCGTACTGGGTGGAGAAAGATCCTGCGGCCGGGTTTCGACCGGGATCGCCGGCGGCAGCGGCACGGGCCCCGGTGCCGCCGCCGGTGTGGCGGGTGCGGATGCCGGGGGCGGCGCCAATTGCCGCGCGAGGCGCTCCGCGTCCTCGCGCGCCCGATTCTCCGCCTCCAGGCGAAGCGCCTCCTGGGAGCGTCTGCCGTCGGACCCGCCGAACATGAACCATGCGCCGCCTCCGACGACGGCCACAAGCCCGATCGCCGCGGCGAGCGCCACCGGCAGCGGGCTGCGCCGTCCGGCGGCCGACGCCGCAGGTGCACCAAGCGCCTCTGGCCGCACCGGCGCCGCCGGCGGCGGCGAGCCCGGCACCGGCAACGACGCCGATGGCGCGGAGACAAGCGTCGCGTCGTTGCTGGGCGTGTCTTCGGCGCGCGCGCCGCCTGCGGCAGCCCGGATCGCCTCGGCGAAGGCCTTGGCAGACTGGAATCTGTCCTCGGGGCGCTTGGCCAGCGCTTTCGCGATGACGGCATCGAAGGCCACCGGCGCGGTCACCGACAGCACCGATGGCGGCGTCGGCATGGTGTTGAGCGCCTTGTGCATCACCGCCGAGAAGCCGCCTTCGAAAGGCTTTTCGCCGGTCAGCAACTGGTAGAGCACCACGCCCGCCGCCCAGATATCGGCCCGAAGGTCGACGACTTCGCCGCGCAGCTGCTCCGGCGCCATGTAGGACGGCGTCCCCATGACCGTGCCGACCTGGGTCATCGACGAGTTTTCGAGCCGGGCGATGCCGAAATCGGCCAGCTTCACATGCGCGACCTTGTCCGAGTCGCGCGACAGCATGATGTTCGCCGGCTTGATGTCGCGATGGACGACGCCCTTCTCGTGGGAGAAGGCGAGCGCGTCCAGCATCTCGCACATCAGCCGGACGATCTCGGAGACCAGGAAACGCTCCTGCTTGTCGAGCAGGCCCTTGAGCGACCCGCCATCGACCAGTTCCATGACGATCCAGGCCTGGTCCGCGTTCTCGCCGTAATCGTAGACGCCGACGATGTTGGGATGCGCAAGACGGCCGGCGGCCTGCGCCTCGCGACGGAACCGCGCATGGCCCTCGACCGCCGCCTCGTCGTCGTCCTTCGGCCTGTCGACGACCTTGATCGCGACGCGCCTTTCCATGATCCGGTCGGTCGCCTCGTAGACGCGGCCCATGGCGCCGGCGCCCAGCGTCCCGCGCAACTCGTATTTCGCGTTCAATTCAGCCGGAAGCATGTGCACGCGCTCCTTCTGACCACGCCTCCCGGCGACGGTCCGCTGCGGCGATGCCGGACATGTGAACGGCGCTCACGGTTGCAGACCGCCGACCAGGACGACGGTCACATTGTCGCGTGCGCCGCGCGAGACCGCACGCGCCACGATCTCGCCGGCTGGCAAGCCGGTCGAAACCATCGCCGCCAGATCCCGCTCGGCCAGCGTCTTGAAGAGACCGTCGGTGCACAACATCAGCCTGTCGCCCCTCTCCAAGCGGCCCGAGACCTTCTCGAGTTCGAGATCCCCGCCCCCGCCGATCGCGCGCAGGATGATGTTGCCGCGCGGATCGGTCTCGGCCTGCTCCGGCGTCAGGCGCCCCTCGTCGATCAGTTGCTGGACCAGGGAATGATCGCGCGTCAGGCGCTGCAATTCGCCGCCCCGCAGCAGGTAGATCCGCGAATCTCCGGCCCACAGGCAGGCGTAATGTCCGTCACGCGCCATGGCCACGGCAACGGTCGACGCCATGATCCTGTCGTCCCCGGCGGCCTGCGCGCGCCGCTGCAGGTCGGCATGGACATCGGCGAGGCGCGCGCGCACGGTAGCCAGCAGTTGCGGAGCCGAGAGCCGCTCCGGGATCGCCTCCAGGGCGGCGGCGACCGCCTGGCTCGCGACATCGCCCGACCCATGACCGCCGGCACCGTCGGCAACCGCCCAAAGCCCCAGTTCCGGCCGGTCGACGAGACTGTCCTCGTTGCGCGTCCGCACGGCGCCGGGATGCGTTGCCGAGGTGGATGGCAGCACGGGATCGGTGCGCTGGTTCATGCCGGGTCCTCGAGCAAGGCGGCGAAATCGGCTGGGCTCGGCATCGACGATGCCACGTCCCATGGCCGCGCGCTTGCCTCGCCTTCGGCCGAGATCCACCAGCCTGCGCCGACCGAGGGGTCGGCCGCGGACCGGTCGGGGCCATCGGCGATGGCCGCGAACAGGCCATCGGCGTCCAGCCCGCCATCGCGCGCGGACAGGGCCAGGCGTTCCGCGTCGGCCAGCCACGCCCGCGGCCAGGACGGTCGCGCCGCCGCCGGGCGCAAGGCGGCGACGGTCAGCGGGAATGACCGCCCGACGCTGTCCCACGACGCCACCATGGCACCGGCCGCGGCTGCCGGCCCGCAGGCTCCCGGATCGAGGGCGAAGCGCAGCGCCGGCGCGCGCCGCCATGCCATGTCCCATCGCGCCGCGAGACGGGCCTGCGCCGTCGCGAGGCAGCGCTGGACCCAGCCGTCCCAAGCATCGCAGAACGTGACCGGCAGGCCCCGCCGCACGAAATCGCCGTGGCACGGCAACTTGCCGAACAGTCCCATCCCCCTCCCCGCAGCCGCCGTCACGGCCCCAGCCTCGGACAGCCGAACTCCTGCAGTTCGCGCAAGCCGAAGGGGTGCACCGCGCTCCCCGTCCGCAACTCGAAAGCCAGCGACGCGCTGCCATGCGACAGGGTGAGCCGCATGCGATCGGGCTGCGACGTCGCCTGCAGCGCCGCCTGGCGGCCGGCGACCAGCTTCAACGCGGACCAGGGGCCATCCAGCACCAACGGTCCCGCCGGGCTGGGCGGCTCCAGGGTCAGGGTCGTGGCGCCGCGGCTGGGCCAGACCAACGGAATCGTCCGCGACTGGGTCCGGTTCCATTCGTGCCGGACGCCGTCGGTCTCGAGGATGGCCTTCTGGATCGAAAGATCCATGCCGATGGGCACCAGTTCGAAGCGAAGCCCGGCGCCCAGACCCACGACAGGAAAAAAGGCGCTTCGGATTGCCTGGGCACGCTCGAACTGGACCACGTCGGCCGCCGACACGACCGGCGGCGCACCATCGATGGCGACCGGACGCCAGGGGCGCTGGGTCGTGTCGACATGCGGCCGGATCCATTGCGCGAAGAACTGCTCCAGCGTTCCCGACGGCGCGAACAGACGCACGAAATCGTCGAGCGGCATTTCCTGCTGGGCGTCGCGGCGGAACGGGAACGGCGCCAGCCGTGGATCGGCGAGCAACCGGCACGCCGGCCCCAGCGCCTGGGCGCCGGCTCCGGCGATCGCCGCGCGGGACCCGCCGCTGCGCTGCGCCTCAACGCGCTGGGCCAGTGTCCGCAACCAGCGCGCGACCGGTTCGGGCAGCCGTGCCGCCTCCGCCAGCAGACGCTGGGCCGGATCGAGGCCGGGCATCGCGGGGGGCGGCGCGGCACCGGGCGCCGCCGCCGCGGCGCGCGCGACGGCGACGTACAGGTCGTTGACCACCTGAAGGGCCGCATCGAGCGGCGGGCCGGCGGCATCGCGCAGGGTCCGGTAACGTGCGTCGACGACGCGGGCCGCCGCCTCGGTCCCGGACGGAGGCGGCGCCTGCCCCTGCGCCTGCTGGACACGCTGCGCCTCGGGCGTGGCGCGTCCCGGCGCCTGCCAGCCTTCGGGCGGGGTCGCGATCGACAATTGGCGGGCGACCGCACGCAGCAGGTCGCGCAACGGCGAATTCGGGGCGCCGAGCAGGTTGAGCGCCTCGGCCGTTGCGCGCAGGTCGGCAGGGACGGAGAGGACCAGATCGTCGAACAGCGCCTGCCAGGCGGCGACATAGTCGGCGGCGTAGAGCGCCAGCACATCGGCCTCCAGGCGGACGGGATCGGCGGTCCCGTCGCGCGCGGCCTCCGGCCCCATCACCCAGCTTTCGGACGCCGCCTCGCGAACGGCCGCGCCCAGCCGCGGCATGATTCCCTTGTACAATCCGTCGACGGTGAAGAGCCCGGGCACGCCGTCGGTCAGCGGCCGGCCCGAGGCACGGGTGAACAGACGCGGCCCCGCCGCGCCGAGCGCGTCGGCCGGCCGCCACGCCGGCAGATCGGGCGCACCCTGGCGCAGACGGGCATAGACCCGCGCGGCCATCGGCACGCGCGCGAAGACGCGGCGCGCGGCATCGACGAGTTCGCCATCCAGCGGATAGGCCGGAAAATCGACGCCCAGAAGGGCATCGAGATGTCCCGCCAGCGCGTCGCGCACGGGCTGGGTCGCGACGCCCGGGAAGCTGCGCAGCCAGTCGTCCTGCATCCAGGCGCGCACCAGCGGCGCGTCGAGCGGACCGACCCGGCCAAGCATGAGATAGACCCGGCTGGCCTCGTAGAGGAACTCGGGCTGCTGGAAACCGGCCCGCATCTGGCTTTCGAGCCGCGCCAGCAACTGTGGCAGCAGGGTCCGCTCCAGCACGCGGCGATAGGCGGCCGTCGCGCCGGCGCGCATCGCATCGCCCTGCGACAGGCCAAAGCCGCCATCGTCGCCCGCGGCGGCGACCGCCGGCAATGGTCGGGCGGCGTCGAGATACGGAAGGATCCGGGCGAAATCGGCCTCGCGGACAGGATCGAAGGCGATGGTGCGCGACGCGCCCTCGGCCCGTGCGACCGCGGCCTCGAGCGCCGAGGCCCGCTCCGCTTCCCGGCCGCGGCTCGACCAGATCGCCGCGCCCGCGGCGATCGCGAGCAAGCCGATGCCGGCCCAGCATCCGAGCCGCGCGAAACGCATCAGGCGCTCGCGCCGTGGATCCAGGACGCCGAGGCGCGCCTCGGCGAAGACCACGTCGCGCAGCAGCCGCCCGAGAAAATAGCTGCGCCCCTTGGCGCCGGCGACCTGGACGGCCTGACGGGCCGCGCCGGCGCTGCGCCGCGTCATCGCCGCCGTCAGACGGTCGATCGGCGTGCCCTCCTGTGTGCCCGACGTGAAATAGACGCCG
>JBIKLI010000233.1:0-7160 GCA_044359885.1 Alphaproteobacteria bacterium
CCAGCGCCGTCATGGCGCCGAACAGCCGGATGTTCTGGAACGTGCGCGCGACGCGGGCGTATTTGCAGATGCGGTGCCCTTCCATCCGCTCGAGCAGGAACACGCGGTCGCCGCGGCGCATCGCCAGACGGCCGATGGTCGGCTTGTAGAAGCCGGTCAGGCAGTTGAAGACGGTCGTCTTTCCCGCCCCGTTCGGCCCGATGATCGACGTGATGCTCCGGTCCTGGACCGTGAAGCTGACATCGTCGACGGCGGTCAGGCCGCCGAAGCGCATCGTCAGATGATCGACGGCGAGGATGGCGTCGGGTGGCAGCGATCCGTAGGCGGCGTCGCGCATGGTCACCGCGCCTCGGGATGCAGCCGGACCGACGGCGTCCGGCCGGCGACAAGTCCTTGCGGACGCCAGACCATGACCAGAACCATCGCGAGGCCGAAGAGCAGCATCCGGTACTGGGCGAAGTCGCGTCCGAATTCGGGGATCAGGATGAGGAAGGCGGCCGCGACAACGACGCCGAGCTGCGAGCCCATCCCGCCCAGCACCACGATCGCGAGGATCACCGCGCTCTCGATGTAGGTGAAGCTTTCGGGGCTGATGAAGCCCTGGCGCGCGGCGAAGAACGAGCCGGCGAAGCCGGCGAACATCGCGCCGATGGCGAATGCGCTCAGCTTGGTGTTGGTCGGGTTGATCCCGAGGGAGCGGCAGGCGATCTCGTCCTCGCGCAGCGCCTCCCAGGCGCGCCCGACGGGGAGGTTCCGGATCCGCAGCGTGAAGTAGTTGGTGATCAGGGCCAGGACCAGGATGATGTAGTAGAGCCAGACGATGCGGTGGATCGGGCTGAACCCCCATTCGCCGCCGAACATCGCGTAGAGCGGTTCCATCACGGGCGCGACCCATTCGTGGAACGTGGTCTGGCCCTCGGGCGCGCTGCGCGCCAGCGGCGCGCCGAAGAAGGTCGGGCGCGGAATCGAGCTGAGCCCGTTGGGACCGCCGGTGAATTCCTGCCAGTTCAGAAGCACGATGCGGATGATCTCGCCGAAGCCGAGCGTCACGATCGCAAGGTAGTCCCCGCGCAGCCGCAGCACCGGGAAGCCGAGGATCACGCCGAAGAAGGCTGCGAACAGCCCGGCCAGCGGCAGGCACATCCAGAACGAGAAGTCGAAATGCAGCGCCAGGAGCGCGAAGGAGTACGCGCCGACCGCATAGAATGCGACATAGCCGAGATCGAGCAGGCCGGCGAGCCCGACGACGACGTTCAGACCCCAGCCGAGCATGATGTAGATCAGGACCGACGTGCCGAGATCGACGATGTAGCGGTCGGCGAACGGCATGAGCGGCATGACGATCGCGAACCCGGCCAGCCCCGGACCGAGCCAGCGCCCGGCGCCGGCCGCCGCGATGCGCGCGTAGGCCGATGCGAGCGGACCGCCGCCGCCCGGACCGCGCCCTCTGCTTCGCTGCCGGAACAGCGCCAGCGCGAGCCGGCCGGCGAAAACGATGCCCGCCGCCGCCGCGACGCCGCCGAAGCGTGTCTGGAGCGTGACGCCGCCGACGACGTCGACCAGCACGAACCCGATCAGCGGCAAGGCCAGCACGGCCATCACCAGGGCGGCGACCGCGGCCTCCTTGGCCGCTGCCGCGATGTCCGGCCCGGGGCGCGGCGACGCCGCTTCGATCGTGGTCGCCATTGCGCGTCCTCAGACCTTTTCCACCTCGGGCCGGCCCAGCAGCCCCGTCGGACGGAAGATCAGGACGACGACCAGGATGACGAAGGTCGCCACGTCCTTGTACTCGACCGAGAAATAGGCGGACCAGAATGCCTCAATCAGCCCGATCAGGAGGCCGCCGAGCATCGCCCCCGGCAACGACCCGATGCCGCCGAGGACCGCGGCCGTGAAGGCCTTCACCCCGGCGAGGAAGCCGATGAAGAAGTCGATGACCCCGTAATACATCGTGATCATCACACCGGCGACGGCGGCGAGTGCTGCCCCCATGACGAAGGTCAGCGAGATCGTGCGGTCGATGTCGACCCCCAGCAGCGACGCCATCTTCAGGTCCTGCTCGCAGGCACGCTGCGAGCGCCCCAAAGACGTCCTCTGGATCAGCAGCGTGAACCCGACCATCAGCGCGACGGTCAGCGCCATGATGATGAGCTGCAGATAGCTGATGGCGACGGTGAAGCCGGCCGCCGATTCCATCAGCGGGATGTTGCCCTGGACCACTGGCTGCAGCGGCTTGATCTTGGCGCCCTGCGCGATCTGGACGTAGTTCTGCAGGAAGATCGACATGCCGATCGCCGAGATCAGCGGCGCCAGCCGGTGCGAGCCCCGCAACGGCCGGTAGGCGACGCGCTCGACGGCCCAGCCATAGGCGGCGGTGAAGAACATCGCCACGAGCAGGACCACGACGATGGCCGCGGGCGCCCAGGTCAGCCCCATGATGCCGAGGCCGGTGAAGGCGATGACCGCGATGAATGCGCCGATCATGTAGATTTCGCCGTGAGCGAAATTGATCATCCCGATGATCCCGTAGACCATCGTGTAGCCGATGGCGATCAGCGCGTAGATCGCGCCGAGCGTCAGGCCGTTGATCAATTGCTGGACGAAATACTCCATGACGCTCCCTGTTCCCGCATCGCGCGGTGCCGACCTGCTGGCGCCGTCGCGGCAGGATCGTGCCGGAACGCCGTTGATGTGGACAATAGCCACGCCCAGAGGCGCGCACCAGGGGCGCGTTCAGCCCGTGCCGCCCTTGGCCCGCTTTTCCAGGACATAGACCAGCTTGCGCCGGGCCGCCTCGCGCAGCGTGAATTCGGCCGCGCCCGCCGGTCCCGTGACCGAGACCTCGATCCCGGTCGCGACGTCCACGGCGGTGGCCTTTGCGACCATGCCGATCCGCCTGATTTCGAATATCACGTCGCGTCCGGTCACGTGGCGCGATCACCTTTCGACCTTTGCCGATGCCGGTCTATATAGCGGTTGTCCGCGAGGAGTGAACCGCCATGAACGCCCACCGAGATGCCCCCTCCCCCGCCAAGTCCGCGCGACCGGCCTTTGTCTGGGAGGATCCGTTCCTGCTCGACGAGGAACTGACCCAGGACGAGCGGATGATCCGGGACGCCGCACGCCAGTACTGCCAGGAGCGGCTCATGCCCCGGGTGAAGGCCGCGTTCAACGAGGAGCGGACCGATCCGGGCATCTTCCGCGAGATGGGGGAGATGGGTTTTCTCGGTTCGACGATCGAGGGCTATGGCTGCCCGGGCGTGAACTATGTGTGCTATGGGCTCGTCGCGCGCGAGGTGGAGCGGGTGGACTCGGGCTATCGCTCGATGATGTCCGTCCAGTCGTCGCTGGTGATGTATCCGATCCACGCCTACGGCACCGAGGCGCAGCGGCAGAAATTCCTGCCGCGTCTGGCTACGGGCGAATTGATCGGCTGCTTCGGGCTGACCGAACCCGATGCCGGATCGGATCCGGCCGGCATGCGCACCCGCGCCCGCAAGGTCGCCGGCGGCTACGTGCTGAGCGGGGCGAAGATGTGGATCTCGAATTCGCCGATCGCCGACGTGTTCGTCGTCTGGGCCAAGGACGATGCCGGCGACATCCGCGGCTTCGTCCTGGAGAAGGGGATGAAGGGTCTGTCGGCGCCCAAGATCGAGGGCAAGCTCTCGCTGCGGGCATCGGTGACCGGCGAGATCGTCATGGACGATGTCGAGGTCGGGGACGATGCGCTGCTTCCTGGGGTCAAGGGACTGAAGGGCCCCTTCGGCTGCCTCAACCGGGCGCGCTACGGCATCGCCTGGGGCGCGCTCGGTGCGGCGGAATTCTGCTGGCATGCGGCCCGGCGCTACACGATGGAGCGCAAGATGTTCGATCGCCCGCTCGCCCAGACGCAGCTCGTCCAGAAGAAACTGGCCGACATGCAGACCGAGATCGCCATCGGGATGCAGGCCTGCCTGCGCGCGGGACGCCTCTTCGACGCGGGCAGGCTTGCGCCCGAGACGATCAGCCTCATCAAGCGCAATTCATGCGGCAAGGCGCTGGACATCGCGCGCATGGCCCGCGACATGCACGGCGGCAACGGGATCATGGACGAGTATCACGTGATGCGCCACGTCATGAACCTGGAGACCGTGAATACCTACGAAGGGACGCACGACGTGCACGCGCTCATTCTCGGGCGGGCGCAGACCGGTCTTCAGGCGTTCGGATGACGCGGCCTCACGGCCGCTGAAGCCCCCAGAAACGATCGACCCCTCGCAGCGACTCGCAGGCCTCTCCCAGGCGCTCGCCGGGCAGGCTCCTGGCGAGGTTCTGTGCGTGGGAGTCGAAGATCGAGTCGAGCTGCGCATGCAGCGCGAGCCCGGTCTCCGTCAGACGGATGCGGATCGTGCGGCGGTCATGCGTCGACCGCGCCTGTGCGATATAGCCCTGCTCGATCAGCTTCTTGAGATTGTAGGAGACATTGGAGCCGAGATAGCATCCGCGCAGGGTCAGTTCGCCGACCGTCATCTCCTCGTGACCGATATTGTAGAGGATCAGCGCCTGCACGTTGTTGATGTCGCGGATACCGAGACGATCGATCTCGAGCTTCACGACCTCGAGAAAATTGCGATGCAGTCGCTCGACGAGTGCGATCGTTTCCAGGTACAATTTCTTCATTTCGTTGGTTCCGGACCCGTTTGCTGACGCTCCTCGATGATTCGCACGAAATGCGTGCCGAATCCAACCCCCTCTTTCAGCCCTTTCCGGCCAGCAGCCGGATGATGCCCGAAAAATCCTCTCCGCCATGCCCGCCGCCGGCATGGAGCGCGAACAGCGATTGCGCCACGGCGCCCAGCGGCGTCGCCACTCCGGCGCCGTGGGCAGCCTCCTGGGCGAGTTTCAGGTCCTTGAGCATCATGGCGGCGGTGAAGCCGGGAGCGTAGCCGCGGTTGGCGGGGCTCGCGGGAACCGGCCCGGGCACCGGGCAGTACGACGTCAGCGACCAGCATTGACCCGAGGATTTCGAGGCGATGTCGTAGAGCTTCTGGGCATCCAGTCCCAGGGCCGCGGCCAGATTGAAGGCCTCCGCGACGGCGATCATGGACACGCCGAGGATCATGTTGTTGCAGATCTTCGCCGCCTGGCCGGTCCCGGGTCCTCCGGCATGGACGACGTTGCGTCCCATATGCCCGAGCAGCGGCCGCGCCCGGTCGAAGGCCGCCGGCGATCCGCCGCACATGAAGGTCAGGGTGCCGGCTTCGGCGCCGCCGGTGCCGCCGGACACCGGGGCATCGAGGAAATCCTGCCCACGCGCCGCCGCCGCCGCCGCCACGTCGCGAGCTGTCGCCACGTCGATCGTCGAGCAGTCGGCGAACAGGGCGCCCGCGGCGCAGTTCGCGACGATCCCGCCGGCCCCCAGATAGATGTCGCGCACGTGCTGGCCAGCGGGCAGCATGGTCACCACGGCCTCGGCGCCGGCGAGGGCCTCGCGCAGATCCGCGCAGGGCCGACCGCCTGCCGCAGCGAAACGTTCGAGGTTCGGGGCCTGGATGTCGAAGCCTCCCACGTCGAAGCCGGCCTTGACCAGATTGCGCGCCATCGGCGCGCCCATGTTGCCCAGTCCGATGAAGGCGATCCGCATCGCAGAGACTCCCCAGTTCCTGGAACTGTCCGCCGGCGCTTCGCGCCATCAATGGTCGAAAGTCAGTTCGCCGTCGTCCAGCGGGGCGACGAGCGCGTCGATCGTCGCGTCGGCGACGTCGCCCAGCCCTGCCGGGCGCCATTTCGGCGCATGATCCTTCTCGACGAGGACCGCGCGGATCCCCTCGTAGAAATCATGGCCCGCCATGAAACGCTGCATCGCCCGGAACTCGCCGCGCAGGCAGTGTTCGATCTCGTGCCCGTGGTGCTTCTGCAGCAGACGCAGCGTCGCCTTGAGGCTGGTCGGCGACCGGTGCAGCAGGTCGCCCGCCGTCGCGGCACCCCATTCTCCCTCCTGGCCGAGGGCGACCAGGATGTCCTCGACCCGCGAGGCCGAGAAGGCGCGGTCGATGCGCGACTGCATCGACGCCAGGGGCGCAGGCCCGGGATCGGCGGCGAAGCGATGGAGCGCCGCCTCGGGTGCGGCATGGGCGAGCGCGTCGAGCAGCGCGGGCAACTCGGCCGACGGAACGAAATGGGTCGCAAGACCACAGAACATCGCGTCGGCGGCCTTGATCCGCGCGCCGGTCAGGGCGAGGTAGAGGCCGACCCGGCCAGGCGCACGGTTGAGGAACCAGGTGCCGCCGACATCGGGAAACAGGCCGATGGCGGTTTCAGGCATCGCCAGGACCGCCCGTTCGGTGACGACACGGTAGCGGCCATGCACCGAGAGGCCGAGCCCTCCGCCCATCGCGATCCCGTCGATCAGCGCGACATAGGGTTTGGCGTAGCGATGGATGCGCCGGTTGAGCCGGTATTCCTCGAAGAAGAACTCACGGGTCAGCACGTCGGTGCCGCGCCGCCCGGCCTCGTAGACGGCCCGGACATCGCCGCCGGCGCAGAACGCCTTTTCGCCGGCGCCGCGGATCGCCACCGTATCCACCATGTGGTCGGTCGACCAGGACGCAAGCGCGGGGTCGAACTGCCGGATCATGCCGAGCGTCAGCGCGTTGAGCGCCCGCGGCCGGTCGAGGGTCACGAGCCCCAACCGCCCGATACGCTCGAAGCTGATCCCCTCCATGGCCGGGGCGGCCGTCGTCCTGGTCGGATCCATCGCTTCAGGCTCCCAAAATCCGCCGCGCCACGATCAGACGCATGATCTCGTTCGTGCCCTCGAGGATCTGATGGACGCGCGTGTCGCGGACGAAGCGCTCGACCGGATAATCCTTGAGATAGCCGTAGCCGCCATGCAGTTGCAGCGCCTGATTGCAGATGCCGAAACCGGCGTCGGTGGCGAAGCGCTTGGCCATGGCACACAGCATCGTCGCTTCGGGATCGGCCTTGTCCAGCGCGGCCGCCGCCCGCCATACCATCAGCCGCGACGCCTCGAGGTCGGTCGCCATGTCGGCCAGCCGGAACTGCAGGGCCTGGAAGTCCGCGAGGCGCCGCCCGAACTGCTTGCGCATGGCGAGATGGTCCCGGGCGAAGCCCAGACAGGCCCGTGCGGCGCCGAGCGAGCAGGCGGCGATGTTGACGCG
>JBIKLI010000234.1:0-7118 GCA_044359885.1 Alphaproteobacteria bacterium
CTCGGCCTCGCAAGGCTGCAGCTCTACCTGGACCCCTCCAACGGCGTCGTCCGCGCGCTGGGTGCGCCCGGACTGCCGGTGTCGGTCGTGCTCGATCGCGAGGGGCGCGAAATCGGGCGCGTCCTCGGCGCCGCGGAGTGGGACGGCCCTGCGTTCGAGCGTCTGCTGCGCGAGGCGATCGGCCCATGACTGCCGGTCCGAATAAAGGCAGGCCGCCTGCCGTTGTCCATCGCCGCTCGTGATCGAGATGTCCCGGCGGCGCCGATCCCGTCGCCCCTTACGGCAAGGAACAGGTCCATGAAGCTCCTCGCCCTGATCGTGTCCGCTGCGGTTCTCCTCGCCGCGGGCGCCGCGCATGCCCAGTCGTCGCAGACCGCGCCGCGCGCGAGCCCGGAGCAGCGCGCCGCCGCCCGGGAGAAATGGCAGAACGCGACGCCCGAGCAGCGCGAGGCGTGGAAGGCGGCCAATCCCGACGCGGCCAGACGCCTGGAGGCGCGCCGTCAGCCCCGGGACGACAGGCGCGCCGCGGCGGCCGAGAAATGGCAGAACGCGACGCCCGAGCAGCGCGAGGCATGGAAGGCCGAGCATCCGGAAGCGACGCGGCGCGCCCAGGAACGCCGGCAGTCCCGCCAGCAGCCCCGGCCGTCCACGTCGCCGTGACGCGATCCGGCCGGGTCCGGCCCCGCGCGTCGCGCGCGGCGGTCAGCGCCGCCTGACGCAGGCCTCCAGACCCGAGAGCAGGGCCACGCCCAGCGCGCTCTTCAGCAGCGTCGCGAGCATGAACGGCGCCGCCCCGACGATCCACGCCCTCTCTGCGCCGATCGCGGCCGCGAG
The DNA here is from genome assembly GCA_044359885.1 of Alphaproteobacteria bacterium. GTDB lineage: Bacteria > Pseudomonadota > Alphaproteobacteria > CACIAM-22H2 > CACIAM-22H2 > CAIOSQ01. Next base: position 835 of record JBIKLI010000234.1, read on the forward strand.
CCAGGCAAGGCCGAAGGCGAAGATGACGACATGGCCGGCGATCATCGCGGCGGCGAACCGCGCGATGCCGCCCTTGCCGATCGCGCCCGCGACCCAGGCCGCGGCCATGAAGCCCGCGAGATAGCCGCCGGTCGGCCCGGCCATGTACGCAAGACCGATGCCGCGCTCCGGCGTGTCGGCGAAGACCGGCAGCCCGGCCGCGCCCTGAAGCAGATACAGCGCCACCGTCGCGGTGCCCAGCCGGCTGCCATAGGCGACGCCCAGCATCAGCACGACCATCGTCTGCATGGTCATCGGCACCGGGTGGAACGGCACCTTCAGCTTCGCCGACAATGTCAGCAACAGCGATCCCGCCAGCGCGAGCAGCACCGCGCGCAGGATCGCGCGGTCCCGCGCGCCGGCAGGAAAGAGGAAATCCTGGATCGTCGTATCGCGAGCGGACGAGGACATCTGGCTGGCACCCATGGGTTCTGGAATCGGTCCGGTCCGCTTAGCACGATGGCGGGCGCGGAGGGTACCGCCCTGCGTCGGCCGCGCGGCCGATCGGTCTGCGGACGAGGTCGGTCCGGCTTTCCGTCGCTCAGGGTGACGGGGTTGCTGACAGATGTTCCGGCCGATGACCGTCCGGGCGCGGGATGATCCATGGTTTCCGGGGTTTCGCGCGGGTTGGCGCGGGATTTGCCCCCGGGCGTGGCACGCGTGCGTCATGGCACGCCCCGGTCCGAATGGTTCGGACCCGAGACGAGACAGGAGAAGTACAAATGCGACGCATGTCGTCCTTCATCGAGGCTGCCGCAAGGATTTCCTTCCTCGCGGGGCTGGCCATGATCGCGAGCCCGCCATCGGCCGAGGCCGACCCGTTGGCCGGCGAGGGGATCGTCGTGACGGCGCCCGATGCGCTGCCGTTGGCGCAGCGATGGCTGCAGGACGGCGGATCGCCCGTGCGCTACGTCCCCTTCTCGGATGCGGTCTTCCTGACCGAAGCGCTCTATGGCCGCGGCGTCGCGCCACCCGGCGGCGGCTACGGCAAGATCGCCAACGTTCCGATCGCCTTCGGCAACACACCGGTATCGGGATCGGTCAACATGTTCCTCGGCGACCCCGCGGGCACCCGCAATCTCATCGCGTCCTTCGCGCCGTTCGATGCGCGGACCGCCGCCGTCAGCGATGTGTTCTTCCAGTTCCACGGCATCGTCGCCCTCGGTCGCGAAAGCTCGATCGCGATCTCGCACGACGATGGCTTCGACCTGCGGCTGTTCCTGGTCGGCGACAGCTGCGACCGCGCCTGCTGGCTGAGCCGGCTCGAGGACGAGACGACCCGCGACCTCGTGTTCGATGCGCCGAGCCTGCCCAGATTCTTCAGCAACGCGGCCTTCGGTCCGGGCCGCTGCGAGCAGCAGGAAAATCTCGGCGACCCGGCCTGCTTCCAGACCTTCTTTCCCGGCGGTGCGGTCCCGGGAGACTGGGAAAACGACTATTTCTTCGTTCTCAGCTACTACGCGAACGGAGACGGCGTCTCCAGGCTGGTGACCGGCGTCCCCGAGCCCGCGACGATCGGCCTGCTCGGTCTTGCGGCCATCGGACTTGCGCGCGCATCCAGGAAGGACGTTAAGGCTGCGGCATGACCGCCCGCGGCCGGGGTCGCTCGTCGCCCTGAAATCGGGTCTGCCGGGATGGGGTCTGATCCCGATCGGGTCGGCCCCCCCGGCGCTCGCCGTCAGCGCGTGGGAACGGGCTTTTCGCCGTTGTAGTCGTAGAAGCCGCGCTTGGCCTTGCGGCCGAGCCAGCCGGCCTCGACATATTTCACGAGCAGCGGACAGGGGCGGTATTTCGAGTCCGACAGACCGTCATGCAGCACGTGCATCACGGCAAGGCAGGTGTCGAGGCCGATGAAATCGGCGAGTTCGAGCGGACCCATCGGATGGTTGGCGCCGAGCTTCATCGCGGTGTCGATCGACTCGACGTTCCCCACGCCCTCGTAGAGCGTGTAGACCGCCTCGTTGATCATCGGCAGAAGGATCCGGTTGACGATGAAGGCCGGGAAATCCTCGGCGACCGCCGAGGTCTTGCCCAGCTTCTTCGTCAAGTCCCGGATCGCGACGAAGGTGTCCTCCGAGGTCGCGATGCCGCGGATGATCTCGACCAGCTTCATGATCGGCACGGGATTCATGAAGTGCATGCCGATGAACTTGCCCGGCCGGTCGGTCATCGCGGCCAGCCGCGTGATCGAGATCGACGAGGTGTTCGAGGCGATCAGCGCCTCCGGCTTCAGATTCGGGCAGAGCTTCTTGAAGACCTCGCGCTTGAGCGCCTCGTTCTCCGGCGCCGCCTCGATCACGAGGTCGCAGTCGCGGAAGGCGGCGAAGTCTGAGCCGGTCGCGACCCGCGCCAGGGTCTGGGCCTTCTGCTCGGCGCTGATCGTGCCCTTGGCGACCTGGCGATCGAGATTGCCGCCGATGGTCCTGAGGCCGCGCTCGATCGCCTCCTGGTTCACGTCCAGCATGTGGACGGCGTAGCCCGCGGCGGCGCAGACATGGGCGATGCCGTTGCCCATCTGGCCGGCGCCGATGATGCCGATCTTGCCGATCATGTGCGTGTCTCCGGTTTCGTCACTTGCGCGGCGGCAGCGCCGCCGTCAGTTCGGGCACGAGCTTGAACAGGTCGCCGACCAGGCCGAAATCGGCGACCTGGAAGATCGGCGCCTCTTCGTCCTTGTTGATGGCGACGATGACCTTGGAGTCCTTCATGCCGGCGAGATGCTGGATGGCGCCCGAGATCCCGACCGCGAGATAGAGGTCCGGCGCCACGACCTTGCCGGTCTGCCCGACCTGATAGTCGTTGGGGACGAAGCCGGCGTCGACCGCGGCGCGCGAGGCGCCCACGGCGGCGCCGAGCCGGTCGGCCAGCGGCTCCAGATAGGTCTTGAAATTCTCGCCGTTGGCCATGCCGCGCCCGCCCGACACGACGATGCGCGCGGCGGTCAGTTCCGGGCGCTCGGACTTGGACAGCTCCGAACGCAGGAAGGCCGACAGCCCGGCATCGCCGGCATCGCCGACCGTCTCGATGCTCGCCGTGCCGCCATCGGCCGCGGCCGGCGGAAAGGCCGTGCCGCGCACGGTGATCACCTTGACCGGATCCTTCGACTGCACGGTGGCCAGCGCGTTGCCGGCATAGATCGGCCGCACGAAGACGTCTGGGCCGACGATCTGCAGCACGTCCGAGATCTGCTGCACGTCGAGCAGGGCCGCGACCCGCGGCATGATGTTCTTGCCGACGGTGGTCGCGGCGGCGAGAACATGGCCGTAGCCGGCGGCCAGCTTCGCCACCAGCGGCGCGATGTTCTCGGCCAGCGGATGGGCGTAGGGCGGCGCGTCGGCCTTCAGGACCTTGGCGACGCCGGCGACCCGGGCGGCGGCGGCGGCGGCGGCGTCGCACGCATGGCCGGCCACCAGGACATGGACGGGGCCGAGTTCGGCGGCGGCGGCGATGGCGTTCAGCGTCGCGGGCCTGAGGCCCGCATTGTCATGGTCGGCGAGGACGAGGACGCTCATCTCAGATCACCTTGGCTTCGTTCTTCAGCTTGTCGACCAGCTCGCCGACATCCTTGACCTTGACCCCGGCCAGCCGCTTGGGCGGCTCGGCGACCTTGAGCGTCACGAGCCGCGGCGCGGCGTCGACGCCCAGCGCTTCGGGCGTCAGCGTCTCGATCGGCTTCTTCTTCGCCTTCATGATGTTGGGCAGCGAGGCGTAGCGCGGTTCGTTGAGCCGCAGATCCGTGGTGATCACCGCGGGCAGGGCGATCGACAGCGTCTCCAGCCCGCCATCGACCTCGCGCGTGACTTCGAGCCTGCCGTCGGCAGGCGCCAGCCGCGATGCGAAGGTCCCCTGGGCCCAGCCGAGCAGGGCGGCCAGCATCTGGCCGGTCTGGTTGCAGTCGTCGTCGATCGCCTGCTTGCCGACGATCACCAGCTGCGGCTGTTCCTTCGCGACGATCGCCTTGAACAGCTTGGCGACGGCCAGCGGCTGCAGCTCGGCGTCGGTCTGGACCAGGATGCCGCGATCGGCCCCCATGGCGAGCGCGGTACGGATCGTCTCCTGCGCCGCGGCCGGACCCATGGAGACGGCGACGATTTCGCTCGCCACCCCCTTCTCCTTGAGGCGCACCGCTTCCTCGACCCCGATCTCGTCGAACGGGTTCATCGACATCTTGACGTTGGCGGTCTCGACGCCCGTGCCGTCCGCCTTCACGCGGACCTTCACGTTGTAGTCGATGACGCGCTTCACCCCGACCAGGATCTTCATCGGCTCACGCTCGTTTATCTATTGGAAATCCGATACTTAACCGCAATTCGCGGAGATGGCGGAAAATAGGTCCCGGCGGCGGGCGAGTCAACGCGCCCCGCTCAGCGGTTGCTTCCCGGAACCCAGAGCACGTCACGGGCGCCGTTGTCGTTGAGATGGCGCGACATCACGAAGAGATGGTCGGACAGCCGGTTGGCATAGCGCAGCGCGGCCGGGTTGACCGTCTCGCGCGCGGCGAGCGCCACGATCAGGCGTTCGGCGCGGCGCGTCACGGTGCGTGCGACATGCAGATATGCCGCGGCCGGCGAGCCGCCGGGCAGAACGAAGGAATTGAGCGGCGCCAAAGTCTCGTTCATCGCGTCGATCTCGCGCTCCAGGCGCTCGACCTGGCCATCGGTGACGCGCAGCGGGGTGTAGCGCGGGTTTTCCTCCTCCGGCGTGCAGAGATCCGCACCCAGGTCGAACAGGTCGTTCTGGATCCGGCCCAGCATGGCGTCGGCCTCGCCGGCGACGTGCAGCCGCGCGACGCCGATCGCCGCGTTGGCTTCGTCCACCGTGCCGAAGGCGGCGACCCGGGCGTCGGTCTTGTTCACCCGGGCGCCATCGCCCAGAGAGGTCTCGCCCGCGTCGCCGCCCCGGGTATAGATGCGTGTCAGGCGGACCATCAGCCGGATCTCCCGACGACGAAGTAGAGCGCGATCAGCGCCAGCGCCGCGCCCTGGGACACGACGCGTGCGCGCATCAGCCAGTTGCCCCAGCGGGCGTTGAAGGCGCCGCCGCGGGCCATGGCCACCAGCCCGCCGGCGAGGGACGCCAGGGCCGCCGCGATGGCGATCCCGACGAGATAGGGAAGGATTGCGACAAGGAACGACATGACGGGCGAACCTAGGGCGTTATCCCCCGTCAGGCCAGGGTGAAGGAGAAATCCGCGCGCTCGGCGGCAAGATCGGCGAAGACCGCGGCGATGCGCCCGAAATCCTCGCCGAGCGCGGCACGCGCCCGGTCATGGTCGCGCCAGATCACCGCGAAGGGGCCGGGCATGTCGGTCCGCAGCACGTCCCACAACGCGTCGAGATTGGGCACCGACCCGACCGGGAACCCGAGCTGGGCCGCGAGGCTCGCGAAGACCGCGCGGCGATCGGCCGTCGCGGCGTCGAGGATCGCGGTCTTCATCGCGGCACCTCGCGGAAGGTCTCGTAGTGATCGAGCGTCACGAAGATCAGGCCGTCCGAGGAGAACACCAGGCGGCGCGCGCCGCGCCGGCCGCAGGCGAAGTCGAGATCGGCCTCGCGCCAGGATCGGCCGCGCGCGTCGGGCAGGCGTCGTTCCCGGTTGTGGAAGCGGTCGCCGCCGATGATCCGGCCCGGCGCGACCCGGCACAGATCCTCGCCCGGCCGCCAGCCCAGGGCTTCCGCCTCGCGCTTGGTCACATAGCGCGCCGGCAGCGATCCCTCGGTCCGCAGGCTGCGGATCGTCGCGACGAAGCCGTCGACGTCTCGCAGCCGCTGCTCGCGCGCGAAGGCGGCGTATCGCGACGCGGCGTCCTCGGCCGCCACCGGCGGGACGAGCCCGAGCCAGAGCGTGACGGCAAGCAGCAGCGCGAGCAGGCGGTGCATGGGCGTGGCGTCAGTTGCGCGCGGCGAGCAGGCCGCGGGCCACGACCTGCGCCTGGATCTCGGCCGCACCCTCGAAGATGTTCAGGATGCGCGCGTCGACCAGCAGCCGCGAGACGTCGTATTCCTCGGCGTAGCCGTTGCCGCCATGGATCTGGACCGCATTGTCCGCCGCCGCCCAGGCGGCGCGCGCGGCATAGAGCTTGGCCATGCCGGCCTCGATGTCGCAGCGCCGGTCGTCATCCTTCGCCCGCGCCGCCGCGAGGGTCAGTTCGCGCGCGATGGTCGTCTCGATCGCGATCGCCGCCAGCTTGTGGGCGACGCGCGGGAAGGCGGCGATCGGGCGGCCGAACTGCCGGCGCGTGCGGG
>JBIKLI010000235.1:0-7086 GCA_044359885.1 Alphaproteobacteria bacterium
CCGCCGCGGATTGCCGCGGCATCAAGCTGCGCGTGCCCGAGATCCCCACCTGGATCGAGATGGCCCGCGCGCTCGGCGCCAACCCCACGCCGATTCCCGCCGCGGAGATCTACACGGCCCTGCAGACCGGCGTGGTCGACGCCATCGAGGTGCCCGCCGACTTCATCACCAGCCAGAAGGTCTTCGAAGTCAGCAAGCATGCCACGCGCACGCATCACATCTTCACCGAGGTGTCGATGTTCGCCAGCGCGCGCCGGATGGCCGGGCTCTCCGCAGAGAACCAGCGCGTGATCCGCGAAGCGGCCCGCCGCGCGGTCGCTGAAGAGATGTGGGCGCGGAACCTCAAGGAGCAGACGGACGCCTGGGCGGACCTCACGACCCGTCTGCGCGCAATCTCCGATCCCGACATCCCCTCGTTCCGCGAGCGGATGGCGCCGGTCATCTCCAATTTCGTGTCCCGCACCGGCGCCAAGGGCAAGGCCTTCGTCGACGCCGTCGTCGCCGCGGCCTGACAAGGCATCCCGCCCGCGGCATCCGCGGCGGGCGGGACTTCCCGAGGAGCGAGGCGAACCGGAATGATCAAGGCGTTTCTTGGCGTCACCCTTCTCGCGCGCAATGCGCTGCGCGCGTTCTCGGTCCTGCTGCTCGCCTTCTATCTCTCGTTGATCCTGCTGCAGGTCTTCTACCGATACGTTCTCAACGATTCCCTGTTCTGGTCGGAAGAGGTCGTCCGCTACAGCCTCGTCTGGGGCGTGATGCTGGGGGCCGCCCTGGTCGCCTACGACCGCGGCCATATCTCGGTCGAGGTGATCGGCGCCTTCCTGCCGCCCGCGGGCAAGCAGGTCCTCGCCTTCCTCGCCAATACCTGCACCCTCGCCTTCCTCCTGATCCTCATCTACGCCGGACTCGACTTCACCGACCGTACCTGGTTCCAGCGCTCGGCCTCGCTCGGCGTTCCGATGCGCTGGGTCTATCTCGCGATCCCCGTCGGCGCGCTGCTGGAGACCTGGTTCATGCTCGCGGCCTGGCTGCAGGCACGTGAACCGTCCACGGCCGAATCCGAAGCCCTGCTCTGACGCGCGCCGCGGAGACACGAAATGGTCGTCGGCATCATGCTCTCCCTCTTCACGCTCTTGCTGTGCATGGGCGTTCCGGTCGCCCACGCCATGGGACTGGCGGCGGCGCTGGCGCTGCTCTGGGAAGGGCAGATCCCGGTCCTGCAACTCGCGCAGAGCTTCTACCAGTCGATCGACGGCTTCGCGCTGTTGGCCGTGCCGCTGTTCATCCTGGCGGGCGAGTTGATGAGCGTCGGCGGCATCACCGAACGCCTCGTCAACATGTCGCGGGCCCTGATCGGGCATGTCCGCGGCGGCCTCGCCCAGGCGAACATCCTGACCAACATGTTCATGGCTGCGATTTCCGGTTCCGCGCTGGCCGACCTTGCGGCGATCGGCTCGATGATGATCCCGGCGATGAAGAAGGAAGGCTATCGCGCCGATTTCTGCGTCGCTGTCACGGCCTGCGCAGCGATGATGGCGCCGATCATCCCGCCCTCGGTGATCGCGGTCATCTACGGCTCTGTCACAGGCGTGTCGATCGGCGCGCTGTTCCTGGGTGGCGTCATCCCCGGCGTGACCGCGGGCATCTCGATGTTCATCATCACGTGGTTTCTCGCGCCGCGGGCGGGCGCGAAGCCGATACCGAGGGCGCCGGCGCGCGAAATGGGAGCGGCATCGATCCGTGCCGTTCCGGCGCTGGTCATGCCGCTCATCATCGTCGGCGGCATCCTGGGCGGCGTCTTCACGCCGACCGAAGCGGGTGCGGTCGCCGCGCTCTACGCGCTGATCTTCGGATTCGTCCTGCGCCGGCATACGGGCTCGACGCTGTTCCATAATTTCTCGAACGCGGCATCGACCACCGCCGCGGCACTGGTCACGCTCGGGGGCGCGGCGCTGTTCAGCTGGATCCTCGCTCGTGCCGGTGCGGCCCAGATGGCGCTGCAGTTGATGCTGGCGGTCACGGAGACGCCGGCCGTCGCGCTGCTGATCCTGATCGGATTCTTCTTCCTGCTGGGCACGTTCCTCGAGCCGGTGCCGGCGCTGATCATCACCGTTCCCGTCCTGTCGCCCATGATCAAGCATCTGGCGATGGACCCCGCGCATGTCGGCATCATCGTCATCATGATGCTCGTGGTGGGCTCGGTGACGCCGCCGGTCGGGATCCTGGCCATGGTCGCCTGCAAGATCGCCGGCATCGAATACAACAAGACCTTCGGCATGCTGCTCCCCTACACCGCCGCCTGGGTGGTCGTCGTCATCCTCGTCGCCTTCAACCCTTGGATGGTGACCTGGCTGCCGTCGATGATGATCAAGTAGGGCCGCCCCGATGGATGTCCGGCTGAACGCGCTGGGCCAGCCGGTCGGTCCGCCCCTGCCCGACTGGCAGCCGGCGTCGCGCCCGCCTCGCACGGCGATGGCGGGCCGGTTCTGCCGCGTCGAGCCGCTGGATCCCGCGCGCCACGCGGCGGATCTCTTCTCCGCCTTCGCCGCGGATCGCGATGGCCGCAGCTTCACCTATCTGGGCGCCGGCCCCTTCCCCGATCGCGCCGCCCTGGACGCCTGGATGTCCCGGACCTGTCTCGGCGAGGATCCGATGTTCCACGCGATCCTCGACCGCGCGAGCGGACGCGCGCTGGGCGTCGCCGCCTTCATGCGCATCGAACCCGCAACCGGCGTGATCGAGGTCGGGCATATCAACTTCTCGCCGGCCCTGCAGCGCAGCATCCTCGCCACCGAGGCCATGTATCTGATGATGCGTCGGGTCTTCGAGGAACTGGGCTACCGGCGCTACGAATGGAAGTGCGACTCGCTCAACGCGCCCTCACGACGCGCGGCGGCGCGCTTCGGCTTCACCTACGAGGGCACGTTCCGCCAGGCGACGATCTATCGCGGCCGCAGCCGCGACACCGCCTGGTTCTCGATGCTCGACCGCGAATGGCCGTCGATCCGCAGCGCCTACGAGGTCTGGCTGGCGGACGCGAATTTCGACGCCGAGGGGCGCCAGCGCACCGGCCTGGGGGCGCTGATCGCGAGGCTGCGCGGCTAGCGGACGTGCCAGTCGACGTCGAGCGGCTTGGCACCGTTCAGTTCGCCATAGCCGGCGCCCGTGGTGCCGGTCGGCTCGGCGCCGAAATAGCGCGGATCGGCGGGAAGACGCGCAGGCTGCCAGCGCAGATCGGTCGAGACGCGAACGGTGCCGCTGTCGTCGTGATGATCGAGGCTGCCATGCAGCAGATACATCCCGAACAGGATCACGTCGCCGGCCTGGAAATCTGCCGTCAGCAGCCGCGTGTTCCGGGACCGCGCGAAGTCGATCGCGTTCTCGGCGAAGGCCGCCTTGCGGCTGGTGTCGCGCACGACGTCGAACCCGACCACGGACTCGACGAGATCCGTGAACCGGTGCGAGTTCTCGACGACCATCAGCGGTCCGCGCGCGACCGGCGTGTCGCCCATGGGGGTCCAGACGGTCCAGACCTGGTCGTGCAGGCGGGTGAAGAAGGGATAGTCGAAATGCAGCCCGGTCGCGCGACCGGGAACGCCGACCCGCAGGAACAGGAAGTCCTGCGGCCGCGGTGTCTCGCCGGCGACGATCTCCAGGATCCGCGCGATGTCCCGGCCATGCGTGACCGCGCGAAGCTTCGGTCCCTCGCTGACCGAACGCCAGAAGCGGCCAAGATCGGGCTCGAGGGCCTTGCGCGCGGAACGGCCGGTGAAGACGTCCCCGCCGGGAGCGATCTCGTCGACCGCCGAGAGCCGCGCCAGCACCTCGGCGCGCGCGGCGGCGACGACCGCGCGATCCAGGACGCCGCGCAGGAAGAGATAGCCGTCCTCGGCCAACCGCGCGCGCAGCCCCGCCGGATCGTCAAGCAGCGAGGCCGAGTCGCGCAGAGTACCGACCAGTTCTTCGGGCACGTCCCGCCCGCCGATCACACAGCCGCGCATCGCCGCCTCCCTGTCGCTTGTCTTCGTCGAGGCGGCCATCTTGCGGCGAAGCCGATGCAGGTTGCAACGTGACTTGCGCGCCGGGCCGCATGCTAGCTTCGCAGGGCAATTCCCGAATGCGAGCCCCGCCATGTCCGCTCCGCGCATCGCCCTGCTCGGCTTCTCCATCGAATGCAACCGCTGGTCGCCGCCGGCCAGCCGCGCCGATTTTGTCCGGCGAACCTGGCTCGACGGCGATGCGATCATGGCCGACGCGCGCAGCGCCGCCCCCGTGGCGCTCGCCGAGATGCCGGGCTTCGTCGCGGCGATGGATGCCAGCGGTCCCTGGGAACCCGTTCCGATCCTTCTCTGCTGCGCCGAACCCGCCGGACCGGTGGAGGCCGCGACCTTCGCCGCGATGATGGACCGATGGCGCGACGGGCTCGCGCAGGCGGGCCGGATCGACGGCGTCTACGCGATGATGCACGGCGCCGGCCTCGCCGAGGGCGACGACGATCCTGACGGCACCGTGCTTGCCGCGACGCGCGCCGTCGTCGGCGCAGGGATCCCGGTCGTGGCCAGTTTCGACCTGCATGCCAACGTGTCCGCGCGCATGGTCGACGAGGTCGACGTCTTCGTCGGCTACCGCACCAACCCGCATCTGGACATGCGCGAGCGCGGGGCCGAATGCGCGCGCCATCTGCGCGCGCTTCTGTTCGGCCGCCGGACGGCGCGCTGCCGTGTCCGCCTGCCGATCGTGCCGCCGACGGTGTCGATGCTGACATCGCCAGACGCGCCGCAACGGCCCTATGGCGAGATGATCGATCTCGGGCAGCGTCGGATCGCCGAGCCGCCCTATGCCGGCCGAATCCTCAATGTCTCGGTCATGGGCGGCTTCGCCTATGGCGACACCGCCAAGAACGGCCTCAGTGTGATCGTCACCGCCGACCGCGACCACGCGGCGCTGGGCCAGGTCCTGGCGCGCGAGATCGCCGAACTCGGCTGGGCAAACCGGGCCCGCTTCCGCGCCGACCTGACATCCCTCGACGACGCCGTCGCGATCGCCGGCAGGGCCTGCGCCGATCGGTCCCTGCCCGCGATGTGCTTCGCGGATGTCGCCGACAATCCCGGCGGCGGGGCGCGCGGCAACACGATGTGGATCCTGGAGGCGTTCCACCGCGCCGGGATCGGCGATGCCCTGGTCGGGGTGGTGAACGACGCCGCGCTGGCGGCGGAGGCGCATCGCCTCGGCGCCGGCGCGCGCTTCATGGCGCGCTTCAACCGCGACGAGACCAGCGAATTCTCGAAGCCCTTCTCGGCGCCGGCGCGCGTGCGCGCGCTGTCGGACGGTCGCGTGGTCGGCCGCCGGGGCGTCTTCGGCGGGACGCGCCTGGATCTTGGGCCCACCGCAGCCCTGGAGATCGACGGCATCGTGGTCGTCGTGATCACCGACCGCACGCAATGCGCCGACCCCGTCTTCTTCGAGCATCTGGGTCTCGACATCGCCGCGGCGCGGGTCGTGGTCGTGAAGTCGCGCGGCCATTTCCGCGGCGGATTCGACGAGTTCTTCGGCCATCGCCAGATCGTCGAGGTCGATTGTCCCGGCTTGACCTCGCCCGTCCTGGCGCGCTTCGCGTGGCGGCGACTGCCGCGTCCCGTCCTGCCGCTCGACACGGATGTCAGCTGGAGTCCCCCATGACCATGCTCACCGACCTTCCGACGCCCTGCCTCGTGCTGGATCGCACGCGTCTGGCGCGCAACCTCGCCGCCATGTCCCGCGCCGTCGCGCGTACCGGAGCGGCGCTTCGCCCGCACATGAAGAGCGCCAAGAGCGCCGACGTCGCGCGACTTGCCACGTCCGGACAGGCCGGCGGCATCACGGTGTCGACGCTCGCCGAAGCCGAGTATTTCGCGGCGCGCGGCTTCCGCGACATCCTCTACGCGGTCGGCATCGTGCCAGCCAGGCTGGACCGCGCGGCGGCGCTGCGCGCGCGCGGCGTCGACCTTCTGCTCGTCACCGACGATGCCGACATGGCCGCGGCGATCGCGGCCCATCCCGGCGGCCTGCGCGCGCTGGTCGAGGTCGATTGCGGCGAGCATCGCGCCGGCATGCCGGTGGAGAGCGACAGGCTGCTTGCCGTCGGTCATGCGCTTGGATCCGCCTGCGCCGGGGTCATGACGCATGCCGGTCATTCCTATGGCTGCCCGACGATCGAGGCAGTCGCCGATCTCGCCGAGCACGAGCGCGCCGTCGCCGTCCAGGCAGCCGGCCGGTTGCGCGGCATCGGCCTCGCGGCCGGGATCGTGTCCGTCGGCTCCACGCCGACCGCGCTCCATGCCCGGCATCTCGCGGGCGTCACCGAGACACGCCCCGGCGTCTACATGTTCCAGGATCTCTTCCAGACCCAGATCGGATCCGGCGCCCGCGACGACATCGCCGTCACGGTGCTGACCAGCGTCACCGGTCGCCGACCGGACCAGGGCCAGCTGATCGTCGACGCCGGCGGGCTCGCCCTGTCGAAAGACCGCAGCACCGCCGCGGCACCGCGCGACTACGGCTTCGGGCTGGCGCTCGACATCATGGGCGCGCCGCTGCCGGGGGAAGCGATCGTCGAACGCGCGAACCAGGAGCATGGCGTGATCGCCGCGCGTGCCGGTCTCGACCTGACGCGCTTTCCGGTGGGCGCGCGGCTGCGCATCGCGCCCAACCATGTCTGCATGATGGCGGCGATGTACGACCGCTATCACGTCGTCGACGGCGACGATTGCGTCGTCGCGGTCTGGGATCGCGTCAATGGCTGGTGACCGGACGGCGTCCGGTCCCTGGCACGGACGCCGCGTGGTCGTCACCGGCGGCGCCGGATTTCTCGGCTCGAACCTGATCCATGCCCTCGTGGCGCGGGGCGCGCGCGCGGTCGGGCTGGACGCCGAGTTGCCGGGTTCGGGCGCCAACGCCGCAAATCTCGCGGAGCTCGGGGACCGGATCGACCGCGTCGTCGACGATCTGCGGACGATCGACGCGGCGGAGCTGGAGCGTCTGCTGCGCGACTGCGACACGGTGTTCCACTTGGCGGCCCAGACCGGGCATATGGCCAGCATGGAGGCG
>JBIKLI010000236.1:0-7041 GCA_044359885.1 Alphaproteobacteria bacterium
GACAGGAGCGTCGAAGGCGGCAGCGCGTCATTCATAGCGCACGCGCGGATCGACCAGGGCGTAGAGCACGTCGACGACGAGATTGATCACGACGAACATCGCCGCCGTCACGAGCAGCCCGCCCTGGATGACGGGGTAGTCGCGGCTCATGATCGAATTCGCCAGCAGGCGGCCCAGCCCCGGCAGCGAGTAGACGGTCTCGATCACCACCGACCCCGACAGCAGCAGGCTGAAGATGATGCCGATGATGGTGATGACCGGGATCAGCGCGTTCTTGAGCGCGTGCTTGCCGACGACGCTGGCCACGGGCAGCCCCTTGGCGCGTGCGGTCCGGACATAGTCCTGGCGAAGGATCTCCAGCATCGCCGAGCGCGTGATCCGGGCGAGCAGGCCGATCTGCAGCAATCCGAGCGAGAGTGCGGGCAGGAACAGGCTCTTGAACCAGGGGACGAACCCCTGGGCCATCGGCACGTATCCCCCAGCCGGAAACAGATCGAGGGTCACAGAGAACAGGACGATCAGCATCAGCGCCAGCCAGAAATTCGGCAGCGAGACGCCGAGCAGGGCCACGGTCATGACCACCTGGTCCACCCAGCTGTTCTGCCGCATCGCGGCCAGGATCCCCGCCGGCACGGCGATCGCCAGCGTGAAGGCGAAGGACAGAAGCGCCAGGGCCAAGGTGACGGGTATCCGCTCGGCGATGGCCCGGCTCACCGTGCGACCGAGCAGGATCGACCGGCCCAGATCGCCCTGGGCCAGCCCGGCATACCAGCGGCCGAGCTGCACGAGGAACGGCTGGTCGAGGCCCAGCTGCTCGCGCACGCCGTCGACCTCGGCCTTGGTCGCCTGTGGTCCCGCCATCACCGCCGCCGGGTCTCCCGGCACCATCTGCATGATGCTGAACGAGACCAGCGTGACGATCAGCATCACCGGGACCGCGGCCAGCAGCCGCTGAACGACATAGCGGAGCATGCGCGACCGGCAGCGGACGGGATGGCCGGCAGACGCCGGAGCGCCGCCCGATCAGCCCTCGATCCAGACGTTCCACAGCCGCGGGATGCGGAACGGCACGAAGCCCCTGACCGAGCTGCGGGCCGCCTGGACCTTCGTCAGGTCGCCGATCTTGAGCATGCTGACCTGGTCGAAGATGCGGGCCTGCGCCTTGGCGAAGCTCGCCTTGCGCGCCTCCAGCGTCGTGCCCGCGAGCATCTCGGCGTAGATCGCCGTGAGCACCTCGTCGCGCCGGTGGTTGACGACGCTGTCCCCGACCATCAGCACGATGGCGCCGAACGGCCCTACCGCGGGCCCGGTGCCGAGACCGGTGAACGACAGATGCCAGCCGCCGTCGGCGCGGCGCTGGCGCGCGGTCTGCGTCGGCAGGTCGACGGGGTCCAGCCGCGCCCTGAAGCCGATCTGCTTGAGCTGCTCGGTCAGCACGACCGACGCGTCGTAGATGCTCTGGTACGCGGTCACCGTCATGACCACGATCTCTTCACCCTTGTAGCCGGCGGCCTTGAGAAGTTCGGCGGCCTTCTTGCGGTCGTTGACGTTGTAGAATTCCTTTCCGGCGTCGTTGTAGTAGGGCGTGCCGGGATACTGGAAACCGGGCTGGAGGTCGAACGCGCCATCCGTCGCGACGTCCATGATCTCGTCCATGTCGAGACCGATCTGCATCGCGCGCCGGATCTCGACCCGGTCGAAGGGCGGGTTGGAATGGTTGACCCAGGCGCCATGGATCCACCAGCGCGGCACCGGATAGAGAACGAGGTTCCGGTTGTCCTTGAGCCGCTTCGCGGCCTTGGTCGGCACGTCCTCCGAGATGTGGAACTGACCGGTTTCGAGGCCGGCGACGCGCGCCACCGGCTCCTTGACGTAGCGGAAGTCGAGCTCGTCGAACCAGGCGGTCTTGTGGCCTCCGAAGCCATCGGTGCCCTTGTGCCTCGTATCCGGGCTGTACCCATCGAACCTGCGGAGCCGGACATGGCTGTCGGCGACCCACTCGACAAGCTGGTAGGGGCCCGTCCCGATGATGTCGATCCTGCCGCCCGGAACGTCGCGCTGCTCGGCCGGGACGATCACGATCGGATTGGCGAACTGCGAGATCTCCTCGAGGAAGACTGGCACCGGCGTCTTCAGGACGATCCGGAACGTGTCCAGATCGGGCGCGCTCATCGAAGCGACCGGCGTCAGGATGGATTTCTGGATGCCGAACTTCGCGAAGCGCTCGAACGAGGCAAGGACGTCCGCGGATGTCAGCGGCTTCCCGTTGTGGAACTTCACGCCGCGACGGATCCTGAAGCTGTAGGTCAGGCCGTCGGCCGACTGCTCCAGGCTTTCCGCCAGTTCGAGCATCGGCGCGTTGCGTTCGTCGCGCGTGATCAGCTGCTCGTAGATCTGCATGGAGACGTTGCGCGTCGCGATCGCGGTCGCGAAATGCATGTCGAGGGTCGGCGGTCCTGCCTCCTGCGCGATCACGGCCGTTCCGCCGCGCCGTTGCGCCTCGGCCTGCAGCGGCATGAACGCGACGAGCGCCACGAGCGCCGCCCCGACGATCGTCCGCGCGACGCGCGCAAAGATCGGCTTTGTTCCCTGTTCCATCGATCCCCCCCAGGCCCGAGTTGGTTCGACGATAGCTGACCGGCAGGACCGGATCCAGGCCCCCCGCCCGAGCCGGGGCGCGAAAACGGCGACCTGCGTGCCCGCCCGGCGCGCCGGAACGACGACGACGCCGGTCTAGCGCTTGCCGCTCATCGCCGGGCTCGTGCGCAGCGGCAGGGTCGCGACGCGGGTATAGATCGCCCAGCCGATCAGGATCTGCAGGGCCACGGCAACGAACAGCCAGCGAAAGGCGCCGGCGACCAGGGCCCGCTCGGCGGCGCCCAGCTGGGCGCGGACCAGGTCGTCGAGGCCGCGCAGGTCGCCCGTGCGCGGCACCAGCGCCAGCACCAGCGCCGTCGCGGCAGCGGCGCCGACCGCACCGCCCAGCGAACGCGCATAGGCGACCGCGCCGGTCACGGCGCCGACGTCGCGCGGCGACACCGCATTCTGCGCCGCCACGATCGCGGTCGGGAAGATCGGGCCGATGCCGAGCCCGACACCGAGCATCATCGCCGCCGCCGCCCAGGGCCCCGCATGGTCGATCCCGGCCGCGAAGGCCAGCGCCGACGCCGCCGCGAGCGGAAAGCCCAGCACGGGGGGCAGCCGGTAGTCGCCGGTCCGGCGCAGATAGCGGCCCGACAGATACGCGGTGATCGTGGTCGAGAAGGTCAGAAGGATCATCAGCAGCCCGGCATCGCCCGGGCTCAGCAGCAGCACGACCTGCAGGAAGACCGGCAGCGTGATCGCGAGCGCGAGATAGGCGCCGAAGCCGAAGAACATCGCCGGCAGGATCCGTCCGACGACGCGGTCGCGGGCGAAGACGGGCGAGAAGACCGGCTCGTCGAGCCCGTGCTGTCGCCGCCAGAACAGCCAGCCGCAGAGGGCGGCGAGCGCCGCCGCGCCCAGGACCGGCGCCGACAGCCAGGGATGGCGCACGCCGCCCCAGGACAGCGCGAAGAGCAGCGCCGTGGTCGCCACCGGCAGCAGCGCGAGGCTGGGCGCATCGATGCGTCCCGGCATGTGGCGGGCCGGCAGCTTGCGCAGCACGCTGTCCACCGCCACCAGCGCGCACAGCCCGAGCGGCAGGTTGATCCAGAAGATCCACTGCCAGCCCAGATGCTGGGTGAGCGCGCCGCCGACCGTCGGCCCGAGCAGCGACGCCGCCGCCCACATGCCCGAGAAATGGGCCGCGTAGCGCCCGCGGTCGCGCGGGCTGACCACGTCGGCGACGATGGTCTGGGCCAGCGTCACCAGCGCGCCGCCGCCGACCCCCTTGAGCGCGCGCGCGGCGATCAGCGCCTCCATGCTGCTGGCGAGCGCGCAGAACACCGAGGCGAGCACGAAGATCGCCAGCGCCGCCAGCATCAACGGGCGGCGCCCGTGGATGTCGCTGAGCTTGCCGACGACGGCGGTCGCGCAGACCGAGCTGACCAGATACGCGGTCACGACCCAGGACAGCAGCGCCACGTCGCCCAGATCGCGGGCGATCGAGGGCAGCGCGGTGGCGACGATCGTCTGGTCGAGCGCGGAGATGAACATCGCGATCATCGCGCCGACGAGGACGAGCCTCAGGTCGCGCGGCGCGATCGCGGGGGCGGACGTCGCGGCGGGATCGGATGCGTGCATGCTTGCGTCGCGGTCACCGGGCGCAGGGGCGGATCAGCCCTTGCGCGCGGCGACCAGGAACTCCCTGTTGCCTTCGGGGCCCAGGATAGGGCTCTCGACGATCCCTGCAACCTGCCATCCTTGCGTGGGCAGCCATGCGGCGATGCGCGCGCAGACCTCGGCGTGCAGCGCCGGATCGCGCACCACCCCGCCCTTGCCGACCCGCGCCGCCCCGACCTCGAATTGCGGCTTGATCAGCGCCACCATCCAGGCGCCGGACCGCGCCAGCGCCAGCGCCGCCGGCAGCACGGTCTCGAGGCCGATGAAGCTGGCGTCGCAGACGACGAGATCGACCGGCTCGGGGATCCGCCCGCGGTCGAGATGCCGCGCGTTGGTCTTCTCGTGGACGACGACGCGCGGATCCTGGCGCAGCTTCCAGGCCAGCTGGCCATGGCCGACATCGACCGCGTGGACGCGCGCCGCGCCGCGCGCGAGCAGCACGTCGGTGAAGCCGCCGGTGGAGGCGCCGATGTCCAGCGCCGTGACGCCGGCCGCGTCGATGCCGAAGGCGGCCAGCGCATGGTCGAGCTTGAGCCCGCCGCGGCTGACCCAGGGATGGTCGCGTCCACGCAGATCGAGCGGCTGGTCGTCGGCGACCGGGGTCCCGGCCTTGTCGATGCGCTGCGTGCCGCTGAAGACGAGCCCGGCCAGGATCACCGCCTGGGCCCGCGCGCGGCTCTCGACCAGCCCGCGTTCGACCAGCGCCACGTCGGCGCGCCGGCGCCCGGTCATCGCACCAGCCCCAGCCGCTCGCGCGCCGCGAACCGGGCCGTCGCCAGGACCGCGACGACGGCAAGCCCGATCGCGAGGCCGATCCAGACCCCGACCCCGCCCATGCCGAAGACGAAGGCCGCGACGCAGCCCGCGGTGAAGCCAAGCGCCCAGTAGCCCAGGGCCGCGATCAGCATCGGGACGCGCGTGTCCTTGAGCCCGCGCAGAGCGCCCATCGCGATCGCCTGGGCGCCGTCGAAGACCTGGAAGACCGCCGCGACGGCCAGGAATTCGACCGCGTACTGCGCCACGCGCCGGCTCTCCGGCTGCCCGAAGTCGAGGAACAGCGAGGCGATCGGCCAGCGCAGAAGCCACAGCGCCAAAGCCATCGTCGCCATGAACCCCAGCCCCAGCGCCAGCGCCGCCCAGCCGGCGCGTCGCACGCCGCCGCGGTCGCCGGCACCGGCGGCGATCCCGACCCGGACGGTCGCCGCCTGCGCGAGCCCGAAGGGCACCATGAAGGTGATCGCCGCGCATTGGACCGCGATCTGATGCGCGGCAAGCTGCGCGGTCCCGATCGCGCCGAGAACGTAGACGGCGGCCGCGAAGACGGTGACCTCGAGCAGCAGCACGCCCGAAACCGGCAGGCCCAGCCGGACCAGCTCGCCGAGGCGCTGCCAATCGGCGCGCCAGAACCGGCCCAGCAGCCGGTAGCGCCGCATCCGCCGGTCGGCCAGCACGAAACCGAGCAAGGCCAGGAAGGAGAACCAGTTCGCGACCGCGCTCGCCAGCGCCGCGCCGTCCAGCCCCATCTCCGGCATGCCGAAATGGCCGAAGATCAGGGCGTAGTTGCCAACCGCGTTCAGAACGAAGGCCAGCACCTGGACCAGGAGCGCGGCGCGCGGCCGCTCCAGTACCGCCAGGAACTGCCGCAGCACCATGAACCACAGCGACGGCAGCAATCCCCAGGCGAGGATCCCGGCATAGCCCGCCGCCGGGCCGACCAGCGCGGGATCCTGGCGCAGCAGCAGCAGGATCGGTTCCGTCATCGCGATCACGGCGCAACCGGCGGCGGTCACGATCGCCGCCGCCCAGAAGCCCTGGCGCATGCTGCGCCGCACGTCCCTGACCCTGCCGCGGCCGCGGCCGATCGCCTGCGCCATCATCGGCGCGGTCGCCATGCACACGCCGTAACCGAAGATGGTGACGATGAAGACCAGATTCCATCCCATCGCGCCCGCGGCCAGCGCTTCGGGGCCGAGCCAGCCGAGCATGACGACATCGGCGGTCATGATCGAGACCTGCGCCAGCTGGGTGGCGACGATCGGCAGCGCCAGATGCCAGGTCGCCGCGATCTCGCGGCGCCAGGCGGCTGCGGCGAGGTCGCGCGCGACGGGATCGGGGATCATGGCGCGGGCGCTTCTAGCTTGTCCCGCGGGCGGAGGGAATGCCGCCGTCAGGACCGTCGCCGCACCACCCACTGGGCAAGGTCGCGCAGATTGCCGGCCGCTTCGCCGAACGGGACGAGATGCGCCGCCGCCTGTGCGGCGAGCATCTCGGCCTGCCGGCGTGCCGGCTCGAGGCCGAGCAGCGAGACGAAGGTCGCCTTGCCGCGCGCCGCATCCTTGCCGACCGCCTTGCCGAGCGCGGCGGCGCTGCCTTCGACGTCCAGGATGTCGTCGACGATCTGGAACGCGAGGCCGAAATCCTGCGCGAAGAAATGCAGCGCCGTGCGCGATGCCCGGGGGGCACCGGCGGCGATAGCGCCGGACTCGCAGGCGAACTGGAAAAGGGCGCCGGTCTTCAGCCGCTGCAGCCGCGTGATCTCGCCTATCGCGGCGGGCGCGCCTTCGGCCGTCATGTCGATCATCTGGCCGCCGACCATGCCGTCCGGGCCGGCGGCGCGCGCCAGGGCCAGAACGAGCGCGGCGCGCACGCCGCCATCGGGATGGGTGGCGGGATCGGCCAGCACCTCGAAGGCGCGGGTCAGCAGGCCGTCGCCGGCAAGGATCGCCGTCGCCTCGTCGAAGGCGCGGTGCGCGGTCAGCCGTCCGCGGCGCATGTCGT
>JBIKLI010000237.1:0-7034 GCA_044359885.1 Alphaproteobacteria bacterium
GGGACGGGGCGGCGGCGCGGCGGGCGGGGATGGGTTCGATCATGGAGCGGACTTAGGCCCGGCGGCGTCAGGGGGCAAGGCTTGATTCGGCGCGCCATCCCGGCCACATGACGTCGGCGGGCGGCGTTCGCCGTCCAGAGGGAGACGAGCGCGATGAACTACGCACGCACCGCCCTGCTGATGGCCTCGATGACCGGCCTGTTCCTGGCGCTGGGCTGGGGGATCGGCGGCCAGCAGGGCATGGCGCTGGCGCTGGTCGTGGCGATGGGCATGAACGTCTTCTCGTACTGGTTCTCGGACCGGCTGGTCCTGCGCATGTACGGCGCGCGCGAGATCGGAGAAGCCGATGCGCCGCAATTCTACCGCATGGTGCGCGACCTGGCCGCGCGCGCGCAGATGCCGATGCCGCGGGTCTACATCATCGACGACGCGCAGCCCAACGCCTTCGCCACCGGCCGCAACCCGGAGAACGCCGCCGTCGCCGCCACCGTCGGCCTGCTGCGCATGCTCGACGCGCGCGAGATCGCGGGCGTGATGGCGCACGAGCTGGCGCATGTGAAGAACCGCGACTCGCTGATCATGACGGTGACCGCGACGCTGGCCGGCGCCATCGGCATGCTGGCGAATTTCGGCATGATGTTCGGCGCCAGCGCCCGCGACAGCGAGGGACGCCCCAATCCACTCGGCGCCATCATCGGCATCGCCGCGGCGATCCTGGCGCCGCTGGTGGCCGGGCTCGTGCAGATGGCGATCAGCCGCAGCCGCGAATACGAGGCCGACCGGGTGGGCGCCGAGATCTGCGGCGATCCGACCGCGCTCGCCTCGGCGCTCGACAAGATCAGCCGCGGGGCGCAGGCGATCCACAACCATCGCGCCGAGGCCAACCCCGCGAGCGCGCATCTGTTCATCGTCAATCCGCTTGCCGGCGGCGCGCGCGACAGCCTGTTCTCGACCCATCCCGCGACCCCGAACCGGATCGCGCGGCTGCTGGACATGGCGCGACGCCTGGGCATCGTGCAGCGCGCCCAGCCGACGCCGGCCCCGACGCCGGCCCCGCGCGCCGCGCGCGGTCCCTGGGGCGGCGGCGGCGCGCGCCGCCGCGGGCCCTGGGGGTGACCCAGGGATCGGGACCGGCGGGATTTCCGGCACGGCAGGCGGCGCATGAACTGCTTGGCGCGGTTCTTCATCGCCGCCAGCCGCTCGACGAGGCGATCGAGCGCTCCGCCCTTCATGCGTCGCTGGCGGCGCGCGACCGCGCCTTCGCGCGGCTGATCGTCGCCACCGCGCTGCGCCGGCTGGGTCAGATCGACGCGGTACTGGCGCGGCTTCTGGCCCGGCCATTGCCGCCGCGCGCGGCGGCGGCGCGCGACGCGCTGCGCATCGGTGCCGCCCAGCTGCTGTTTCTCCGAAGCCCGCCGCATGCCGCGGTCGGGACCGCCGTCGCGCTGCTGGGCGGCCGGCAGGCCGTCCATCGCGGCATGGTCAACGCCGTGCTGCGCCGCGTCGCTGAAGGCGGCGATGCGCTGCTGCGCGACACCGACATCCTCGACAATCTGCCGGATTGGCTGCGCCGGTCCTGGATCGCCGCCCATGGCGAGGAAACGACACGCGCGATCGCGGATGCCGTCGCCGCCGACCCGCCGCTCGACATCGCGCTGCGCGACGGCGACGCCGCGCTCTGGGCACAGCGTCTGGGCGCCCGGCCTCTGCCGACCGGCGCGCTGCGCAGCACCGCCGGCGGCGCCCCCGCCGACCTGCCCGGCTATGACGAGGGGGCATGGTGGATCCAGGATGCGGCGGCGATGCTGCCGGCGATGCTGCTGGGCGATGTCGCCGGGCGCCAGGTCATCGATCTTTGCGCCGCCCCCGGCGGCAAGACCGCGCAGCTCGCCGCCGCAGGGGCACGGGTGGTGGCGGTCGAGCGCAGCGCGCCGCGGCTGGCGCGGCTGCGCGCGAATCTTTCGCGGCTCAGCCTCGATGCCGAGACGGTCCTTGCCGATGCCGCGACCTGGCGGCCGCCGGCACCGGCCGGCGCCGTGCTGCTCGACGCGCCCTGCTCGGCGACCGGCACCGCGCGGCGCAATCCCGACATGCCGCATCTGCGCCAGCCCGAGGATGTCGCGCGGATCCTGCCCGTGCAGGCGCGGCTGCTCGACGCCGCCGCGGCGATGACGGCGCCGGGAGGCACGCTGGTCTATTGCGTCTGCTCGCTGCAGCCCGAGGAAGGCCCGGGTCAGGTCGCGGCCTTCCTTGCGCGTCATCCCGGTTTCGTTCGCCGCGCGCTGGCGGCTGGCGAGATCGGCGGCCTTGCGGAATGCATCGACGGCGCCGGGGATCTGCGCACCCTGCCCTGCCACCTTGCCGCCGAGGGCGGCCTCGACGGGTTCCACGCCGCGCGCCTCGTGCGCCGGCAGTGATGCACCCGCCGCGCGGCCGCGCTAGGCTGCCCACGCCATGAAGCGACGCCTTGTCCTGACGACCCTTCCGGCGCTGGCCGTGGCCGCGACGACCGGCTGCGGCTTCGAGCCGCTCTATGGCCGCGTCGGCGATGTCTCGATCGCCGACGATCTGGCCAGCATCCGCATCATGCCGATCGCCAATCGCGCCGGACAGATCCTGCGCAACCACCTGATCGACGGGCTGCAGCCGCGCGGCGAACCCGAGCGTGCCGCGTATCGGCTCGCGATCGATCTGTCCGAGCCGTTGCCTCAGGATCTGGGGATCTCGCGCACCGACGCCGTGGTGCGCTATTCCTACACCGCCTTCGCGACCTGCCGGCTGTTCGACGCGGCGGGCACCGAGATCTGGCGCGGGCGCGCCACCAGCTCGACGAGCTACGAGGTTTCCAACTCCCAATTCGCGACGCTGGCGGGACAGGGTGCCGCGCGCGAGCGCGTGATGGAGGAGATCGCCACCGACGTGAAGGCGCAGCTCGCCTCTCTGTTCCGCGCACGGCGCGCGGCGCAGCGCTGAGGGCTGCGGATCGACGGCCCTACTGGGCCCGGAACCGCGTCTCGCCCAGATTGCGCAGCGCGAAGCGCAGGACCACCGCCGAATCGGGGGGATTGTCGCGGTCGCCGACCAGCCGGCGCTGGAAGTCGATCCCGAACAGGAAGCACTCGTCCTCGTAGATCAGGGCCGAGTTGAGACGCAACAGACCCGAATCCTCGCCCAGCGAACGGGTCTCGCGCATGACCAGCCGCCAGTTCTGGTCGATCGACGCGGAGAGCTGCGTCGACATCTGCTCCAGATCCATCGGCAGGTTGGGCTGGCTGGCCCGGTCGATGAAATTGTACCCGACCGACAGGGTCAGCGCCTGGGGCCCCAGCGACAGGCTGACCGCGTTGCGCGCCGCCGCCAGATCCTGCTGGTAGGACTGGAAGCGCCAGGACGCCGCGACCCATTCATGCGGCGCTGCCAGCACCCTGCCGACGATGTTCGACGCGTTGTCCGACAAGCCGGTGGCGAAGGCGAGCGATTCCTCGCGCTGGAAACGATAGCTCTGGCCGAGGAACGCCGCGAAGCGGGCACCGCCGTCGAGGCGGGTGTCCGCGTTCATGCCGTAGGTGACGCGCTGTCCGCCTTCCAGCCGGTCGAGCCCGGTATAGCGGTTGCGGCGGAAGAGATTGGTGTCGTCGAGTTCGATCGAGCGAGAATCCTCGTTCGGGAACCGCTCCTGCCCGCCCAGCCGGGGACCCGCGACATAGGACAGGATCGGTTCGACGACCGTGCGGCTGCCCGCATCGGCGCGCATGAACGGCCAGCGCCAGCCGATCGCCATCTGCGGGAAGACGCGGCCCGCGAAGCCCTCGGTCGCGGGCCGGAACCCGTCGTCGAACCGGCCGCGCTCGCCGACATGGAACAGATCGCCCTGCAGGCTGGCGGAGAGGGTCCAGACCTCGCCGCTGGCGGCGGTGTAGGGCAGCGTGTAGCCGACGATGCCGGCATTGCGCTGGGAGACGGTCCCCTGGCTGCGATGGATGCCATACGTATAGGAGCGAAAATCGAGCCGCCCCCCGCGATGATCGCTGTCGCCGATCCACTGGTAGTCCACCATCGGCAGCACGAAAGGCGCGAGGCGCGGATCGTCCCCGGCACGCAGCCCCTGGAAGCTGTAGCCCTGGACCGTGGCATAGGACCGGCCGTCGAAGCCTTCGACGAAGGTCCGCGAGGTCAGGGTGTTGCGGTCGATGAAGCGGAACCGGTCGAACAGCTTGTAGCGCAGCAGGTAATTGTCGTGGCTGGCGCGGGCCAGGTCGAAGCCCCAGCGCCAGGTGTCGTCGATGTCGAAGCGCCCCGTGCCGGCGATATGGCTGCGGGGCGTCGTGTCACCGGTGCGGCGATTGTCCAGGTCGTAGACATTGCCGCTGGTCAGCGAGGCGTTGAGCAGGATCGCCCCGTCGCGCGTGCGCTGACGATACTCGCCGGCGAGCACCGGATATTCGCGGGTGAACACGATCGGCTCGATCGTCGCGTCGGCCGAGGGCCCCAACGTGAGGTAATAGGGCTGGGCGATGAACTGGCCCAGAAGCGTCGACGAACCGAGCGACGGCGCCAGCAGGCCGGATTGCCGCTTCACGGTGCCGTCGGGATGATCGATATAGGGTGTGTAGAGGACCGGCACCCCGGCGACCTCGAGCCAGGCGTCGCGATAGGCGATCGTGGCCTTGGCGGCGTCGTGGGTGGCGCTGGCGGCCTTGATCTGCCACAGCGGCGGCCGCGTCGGATCCTCGCGGCACAGCGCGCAGGGGCTGTAGACGACCTTGCGCAACCTCGTGACGCGGCCCTCGCTGCGCTGCCCGCCCGCCGCGGCCAGACGCGACCAGTCGATCAGCAGCGCGCGGAAGTTCCGGACCGCGCCCTCGGCCAGATCCTCGGTCAGTTCGGCATGGTCGACGAAGACCGTGTCGCCGCCGGGTTCGATCAGCACGACGTTCCCGGTCGCGGACACGCGGTTGCGACGACGGTCGAAGGCGACCTGGTCGGCGCGCAGCGTGCGGCCAGCCTGGACGATCTCGACATTGCCGCGCGCGGTGACGACATCGGTCTCGCGGTCGTGCGACACCTCGTCGGCGGCGATCGTGGTCGGGGCCGGCGCCTGCGCCTGATCCTGGGCCGCCACAGGCAACACGGCGCCAAACGCCAGCATCGCCGCCGCCAGCGTCAGCCGCCACCCGCCCAGATATCGCCGCATCGCCTCTTCCACACCCACGACTATAGACCGCCGCCCCGCGTTCCAAAACCCGCCACGACCAGGGGACCTCAAGGGGTCTCGAGGGGTCTGACCCCCTTGGGGTCAGCCCCCGGATCGCGCCTCGCCTTGCCGGTCCGCGGGGTCGCCTGCTAGGTACCTACGTCCACGCCATGCCAAACCCACCCCTGATCGCGCCGTCGATCCTGTCCGCCGATTTCGCCCGGCTGGGGGACGATGTGCGCGCGGTCGCCGCGGCCGGCGCCGACTGGATCCATGTCGATGTGATGGACGGGCATTTCGTGCCCAACCTCACCCTCGGCCCGATGGTCGTGAAGGCGCTGCGGCCCTGCACCACGCTGCCGCTCGACGTCCATCTGATGGTGACGCCCGTCGACCCCTGGCTGGAGCCCTTCGCCACCGCCGGCGCCGACATCCTGACCGTGCACCCCGAGGCCGGACCGCATCTGCACCGGACGCTGCAGGCCATCCGCGCGCTCGGCAAGCGCGCCGGCGTGGCGCTCAACCCCGCCACGCCACCCGAGGCCATCGACTATGTCCTGGGCGAGATCGACCTGGTGCTGGTGATGTCGGTCAATCCCGGCTTCGGCGGTCAGGCGTTCATCGACGCGCAGCTGGACAAGATCCGCGCCCTGCGCCGGCGCATCGACGCCTGCGGTCGGGAAATCGATCTGCAGGTGGACGGCGGCATCAATGCCGGGACCGCGCGCGCCGCGGTCGCGGCCGGCGCCAATGTGCTGGTCGCCGGATCGGCCGTCTTCGCCGGCGGGCCCGCCGCCTATGCCGGCAATATCGCCCGGCTCCGGGCGGGATGACCCGCCGTGAGGCTCCTCGCGCGCCTGATCTGCGCTTCGCCATTCCACCGCCTGCTGCTTTCGGGTGGCGTTCCCGACGGTCCGAAGGCGCTGCCAGCCCAGCCGCCGCGCGGCTCGGCGGCCCGCGGCCGCCGGATCCTGGCGGGCGAAGGTCTGCCGGACCACCCTGACTGGCAATCCCCGGCGCTCGAGCCGGCGACGCTGGCCGCGCTCAACGGCTTCGGCTGGCTCGCCGATCTGGCCGCGGTCGGAACGCCGCAATCCCGCGGCCATGCAAGGCGGCTGATCCATGACTGGCTGGAACAGGAACGCTGGCACGCCGGCGCCTGGGCCCCTGAGATCATCGCCCGGCGCGTCACCATCGCGCTGGAGACCTGGAGCTTCGTGATCGAGGGCGCCGGCGGTTCGTTGCCCCGGCGCTGGCTCGCCTCGCTGTCGCGTCAGGCGCGACACCTGGCACGCCATGCCGAGGACGGTCCCGACGGGCTGCCGCGGCTGGAGGCCGCGACCGGCCTTGCCCATGCCGCCGTGGCCGGGCTGGGCGCGGTCGATCTCGCCGCGGCGCTGGAGCGGGTACAGCGCGAGATCGCCCGCCAGGTGCTGCCCGACGGCGGCCATGTCGAGCGATCGCCCATGACGCATCTCGAGGCGCTGGATATGCTGGTCGGCCTGCGCGATTCGCTGGTCGCCGCGGGCATCGCCCTGCCGGCGCGGCTGGAGCCGGCGATCGAACGCATGGTCGCGATCGCGCGCTTCTTCCGTCACGGCGACGGACGCCTCGCCCTGTTCAACGGCGGCGGCGAGGGCGACGCGCGCGCCATCGACCGGCTGCTGCAGCGCGCCGGGGCGCGGGCCGAGGCGCCGGACACGGCGCCCGACACTGGCTTCGAGCGGCTGGCGCGACAGAAGACGCTTGCGATCTTCAACACCGGCGCGCCGCCGCCGCGCGGGCTCGACCACGCCGCGCATGCGGGCCAGCTGTCCTTCGAGCTCAGCCTCGGCCGCGA
>JBIKLI010000238.1:0-7032 GCA_044359885.1 Alphaproteobacteria bacterium
GTCTGGTCGGCGGCTCCGTGCCGCGTCCGGAAGACACGCGCTGCGTTCTGCTGTCGCTCGAACGCATGAACGCGATCCGCCGTCTCGATCCGCTCGACTTCACGATCGCCGTCGAGGCCGGCTGCATCCTCAAATCCATCCAGCAGGCGGCGGAGGCCGCAGACCGGTTCTTCCCGCTCAGCCTCGCCGCCGAGGGCAGCTGTCAGATCGGCGGCAATCTCTCGACCAACGCCGGCGGCATCCAGGTGCTGCGCTACGGGATGGCCCGCGACCTCGTGCTCGGCCTCGAGGTGGTGCTGCCCGACGGCGAGATCTGGGACGGAATGACCGGGCTGCGCAAGGACAACACCGGCTACGACCTCAAGCATCTCTTCATCGGCGCGGAGGGAACGCTCGGCATCATCACCGCCGCCGTCCTCAAGCTGTTCCCGCGGCCACGCGCGATCGAGACCGCCTTCGTCGCGGTGCGCGATCCCGCGGCCGCGATCGAGCTGCTGTCGCGCCTGCGCGCGGGCACGGGCGACGCTGTGACCGCCTTCGAGCTGATCGACCGCGCCATTCTCGACCTCGTCTATGCCAACGTGCCCGGCAACGCCGATCCGCTGGCCGCCATCCACGAATGGTATGTGCTCGCCGAGGCCTTCGGCGCCGAGGGCAGCACCGGGCTGCGCGACGCGGTCGAGCGGGTGCTCGGCCAGGCGATGGAGGACGGGTTGGTGATCGACGCGGCGCTGGCGGCGAGCCACGCCCAGCGTCAGGCCTTCTGGAAGATCCGCGAAGACATGGCCGAGGCGCAGCGCCACGAGGGCGTCCCCATCCGCCACGACGTCGCCGTCGCCGCGAGCCGGGTTCCGGAATTCCTCGCGCGCGCGATGCCGGTCTGCCGCGCGGCCCTGCCGGGCGTGCGGATCGTCGCCTTCGGTCACGCGGGCGACGGCAACATCCATTTCAACCTTCTGCCGCCCCGCGGCGGCGACCCACGCGCCTTCCAGGACCAGATCGGACGCATGAACCGCATCGTCCACGACATCGTGGCCGAGATGGGCGGCTCGATCTCGGCCGAGCACGGGATCGGGCGGCTGCGGCGCGACGAACTCGCGCACTACAAGCCCGCACCGGCGCTCGAACTCATGCGTCTCGTCAAGCGAACCCTCGATCCGCGCAACCTCCTCAATCCCGGGAAGGTCGTTTGATGAGCTACGCGCCGCCGCTCGACGACATGCGCTTCGCGCTGGAAACCGTCGCCGGGATCGACCGGTTGCGGGAGATCGGCATCGAGGCGCTCGACGCCGAGACCATCGGCCAGGTCCTGGCCGAAGCCGGGCGGCTGGCGCGCGAACGGATCGCGCCGCTGAACGCGGTCGGCGACCGCTGCGGGTCGCGGCTCGACAACGGCGCCGTGCGCACGCCGCCGGGATGGCGCGAGGCCTATCGCGACTTCGTCGACGGCGGCTGGAACGCGCTGCCCTTCGAGGCCGAGCATGGGGGCCAGGGTCTGCCCTGGGCGATCGCCACGGCCGTGCACGAGATGTGGGAATCGGCGAGCCTGTCCTTCGCGCTCTGCCCGCTGCTGACCGCCGGCGCCATCGATCTTCTCCAGGCCCATGGCAGTGCCGCGCAGAAGGAAATGTACCTGCCGCGGATGATCGCCGGGACCTGGACCGGCACGATGAACCTGACCGAGCCGCAGGCCGGATCCGATGTCGGCGCGCTGCGCACCCGGGCCGTGCGCGACGGGTCGCGCTACCGCATCACCGGGCAGAAGATCTACATCACCTATGGCGACCACGATCTCGCCGAGAACGTCGTCCACATGGTGCTGGCGCGCACGCCCGACGCGCCGGCCGGATCGCGGGGCATCTCGCTGTTCATCGTGCCCAAGTTCCTGGTCGGGGCCGACGGCGCGCCGGCGGCCCGCAACGACCTGCGCGTGGTCAGCCTCGAGAACAAGCTGGGAATCCACGCCTCCCCGACCTGCGTCATGGCCTATGGCGACGGCGGCGGCGCCGTCGGCGAACTGATCGGCGAGGAGAACCGGGGCCTCGAATACATGTTCACCATGATGAACAACGCGCGGCTGGCGGTCGGGCTCCAGGGCGTCGCGATCGCCGAGCGCGCCTACCAGCAGGCCCGCGCCTACGCGCTTGCCCGCGTGCAGGGGCGCGAGCTCGGCGCGCCGAGCCCCGCCCCCGTGCCGATCGCGCGCCATCCCGATGTCCGGCGCATGCTGATGCTGATGCGCAGCGGCACCGAGGCCGCGCGCGGCCTCGCCTATCTTGCGGCGGTCGAACTCGATCTGTCGCGCCGACATCCCGACGCCGCGCGGCGAGCGGCGCACCAGGCGCGCGTCGATCTGCTGATCCCCGTGGTCAAGGCGTGGGCAACCGATCTGGGCGTCGAGATCGCGTCGCTGGGCGTGCAGGTCCATGGCGGCATGGGTTTCATCGAGGAAACCGGTGCCGCGCAGCACTACCGCGACGCGCGCATCCTGCCGATCTACGAGGGGACGAACGGCATCCAGGCCAACGATCTCGTCTTCCGCAAGCTCGCGCGCGACGGCGGCTTCGCCGCCGCCGCGCTGCTCGACGAGATCGACGCGGCGGCACGCATGCTCGCCGCACGGCAGGAACCCGATGCGGCCGCGATCGCCGCGCAACTGCGACTGGGCGCGCAGGCGCTGCGCGCGGCGACCGCGGCGGTGGTCGCCCTCCAGTCCCTTTCGCCGCGGCGCGCGGCTGCCGGTGCGGCCCCGTACCTGCGTCTGTTCGGTCTGGTGGCGGGCGGCCATGCGATGGCGGCCGCGGCGGCGGCGGCGATGGACCGCCTTGCCGCCGGCCCCGACGCCTTCGCCGCGCGCAAGCTCGCGAGCGCCCGGTTCTTCGCCGATCACTGGCTCAGTCAGGCGCCGGGACTGCAGCACGCGGCCACCGACGGGTTCGCCGCGATCGAGAACCTCGCCGACGACGATCTCTGACGCGGCCGGCATACCGACCGGGAGATTCGTTGCCGACCGGCAGTTTCCGCTTGCATCCCCGGGGGGTTGGTCCCAAAAGACGCCTCCCGAAAACTGCGTCGCCGCCAACGGCGACTCCAGGAGGATGATGGACGAGAGATGGGCAAGGTCACGAAACTGGGATTGCTCCCTGGTGGTCGTAACGGCGAGTCCCTGAAGGCTCACCCCGCCGCTGGCCACGAAGCCATGCCGGTTCAGCCCGTCTCCGGCGCCGCGTTGGCGCAGCAGCATCGCCCGAGCGGCGATCAGTTGCCCGGCGACGTGGTCCAGAAGGACCATTTCATCGAGCGCAACGGGATCAAGTTCGCAGGCGTCCATCTGCTGGTCGAACTCTGGAACGCGAGCAATCTCGGCGACCTCGACCTCACCGATCGTGCGCTGCGCGAATGCGTCGACGTGTCCGGCGCGACGCTTCTGCACATCCATCTCCATCACTTCGGTCCCGGCGCCGGCCTGTCGGGCGTCGCGGTTCTGGCCGAGAGCCATATCTCGATCCATACATGGCCCGAGCGCGGCTATGCGGCGCTGGACCTTTTCATGTGCGGCGCGGCCGATCCCTACAAGGCGATCCCGGTTCTTCGTCGCGCCTTCCAGCCCGGCACGGTCCAGGTCGCCGAGCAGAAGCGCGGGGTCCTGGCGTGAGCGCGGGGCCGGCGCCCGCCGGCCTCGGTCCTGGCGACTGGTTCGAAGAGCGGCTTTTCCCGCATGTGCGGCAGACCTTCGCGATCACGAAGGTTCTGTTTCGCGAACGCACCGAGCACCAGGACCTGATCATCTTCGAGACGCCGACCTATGGTCGCGTCCTGGCGCTCGATTCGGTCGTCCAGGTCACGGAACGCGACGAGTTCGTCTATCACGAGATGATGGCGCATGTGCCGATCGTCGCCCATGGGCGCGCGCGCCGTGTCCTGATCGTCGGCGGCGGCGACGGCGGCATCCTGCGCGAGACCCTGCGTCACGGATCGGTCGAACGCGTGACCATGGTCGAGATCGACCGCGCGGTGGTCGACATGTGCGTCGAGTACATGCCCTCCATCCCCAAGCGGGCCTTCCGCGACCGGCGCACGGATCTGGTGATCGCCGACGGCGCGCGCTTCGTCGCCGAGACCGAGCAGCGTTTCGACGTGGTGATCGTCGATTCCACCGATCCGTTCGGCCCCGGCGAGGTCCTGTTCACAGAGGCGTTCTACAGGAACTGCCGGCGCGTCCTGTCGCCCGGAGGAATCCTGGTCAACCAGAACGGCGTGCCGTTCATGCAACCCGACGAGGTCACGATGACCTATCGCCGGCGCCGCAAGAGCTTCGCCGATGTCGGGTTCTACGTCGCCGCGGTGCCGTCCTATTACGGCGGATTCATGACGCTGGGCTGGGCGTCCGACGACGCGCGGGCACGGCGGCTGTCGGCGGCCACGATCGCGCGGCGTGTCGCCGCCGCCGGCATCGGCAGGACGCGCTACTACACGCCGGCCATCCACCAGGCCTGCTTCGCGTTGCCGGCCTTCGTCCTGCCGCATATCCGCTGAGACGGGCAGCCGCCCGTCAGTTCATCAGCCGCGGCAGCGTCAGCGCGATCACCGGAAAGGCGACGACCAGCGCCAGGCGCAGGACGTCGGCGGCGACGAACGGCGTGATCCAGCGGAACAGCAATCCCGACGGCAGGCCCAGCGTCGACTGGACGACGAACAGGTTCATTCCGACCGGCGGGCTGATCAGCCCGAGTTCGACCACCATGACGATCACGATCCCGAACCAGATCGGATCGAAGCCCAGCGACTTCACGATCGGGAAGAAGATCGGGATCGTCAGCAGGATCATCGACAATTCCTCGAAGAACGTGCCGAGCACGACATAAAGGACGCAGATCGCCGAGATCACCGCATAGGGATGCGCGCCGATCCCGATGACGAATTCCTGCAGCGCCGCCGGGAAGCGGATGAAGTTCATCAAGTTCGAGAACACCAGCGCGCCGATCAGGATCAGGAACAGCGTCGCGGTCAGCCGGGCGGTCTCGACCGCGCAGTCGAGGAAGTCCCGGGGCTTCATGCTGCCGCGCAGCGCCGCGAACACGAAGGCGCCGAACGCCCCGACCCCGGCCCCCTCGGTGGCCGTGAAGGCGCCGGCATAGAGCCCGCCCATGATCAGCGCGAACAGCGCCACCACCGGCCCGACCTTCGCCAGCAGCCGCAGGCGCTCGCCCCAGGGCGCGCGCATGGCTGCAGGGCCGGCCTCGGGCAGTCGCCAGACGATCAGGCGGATCGTCAGCGCGTAGAGGGCGATGGCGAGCACCCCCGGCACGACACCGGCCATGAACAGCCGGGCGATGTCGGTGCTGGTCATGATCCCGTAGATGACCATGATGACCGACGGGGGGATCAGGATCCCCAGCGTCCCGCCGGCGCAGATCGAGGCGCTGGCAAGGCCGCGGTGATAGCCGAAGCGCAGCATCGACGGATAGGCGACCTTGGAGAAGGTCGCCGCGGTCGCGATCGCCGAACCGCAGACGGCCGCGAAGCCGCCGCAGGCGAGGATCGTCGCCATCGCGAGCCCGCCCCGGCGATGGCCGATGAAGGCATGGCAGGCGGCGTAGAGATCGGCGGCGATTCCCGAGCGCGCGATGAAGGCGCCCATCAGGATGAACATCGGCACGACCGACAGTTCGTAGCTCATCGTGTTCGAGACCGAGAGCTGGGCGAGCATGCCCAGCGCCGGCATCGGACCGATGACGAGCGCGATGCCGCCTGCGCCGACGAGGATCATCGCGAAGCCGACCGGCACGCCGACGAAGAGCAGGACGGCCAGGGCGGCGAACGCCCCGGTCGCCATCTCCCAGGGGCTCACGACGGCCGCCCCCGGATCGCGGCGCGCAGCGCCAGCGCCGAGGCGACGACGAAGACCAGCGCCGCGACGCCCATCAGCCCGCTCATGACCAGCGCCACCGCGCCGCGCGGCAACCCCAGCTGCATCGTCTTCTCGCCGACCGCGAGCAGCGACTGGCCGCGGGACAGGATGCGCCAGGCCAGGATCGCGGAGATGGCGGCGCAGATCGCGTCGCCGATGGCGGCCTGCCAGCACCGGCTGCGCCAGGACAGCCTGGTGTCGAACAGGTCGATGGCGATATGTTCGCGCCGTGCGGTCGCCAGCGGCATGCCCGCGAAGATCACGAGCCCCATCAGGATCTCGGTGATCTCGAAGGCGCCCCCGATCGGACGCCCGAAGAAATAG
This sequence comes from Alphaproteobacteria bacterium, assembly GCA_044359885.1. Taxonomy (GTDB): domain Bacteria; phylum Pseudomonadota; class Alphaproteobacteria; order CACIAM-22H2; family CACIAM-22H2; genus CAIOSQ01. Next base: position 6,236 of record JBIKLI010000238.1, read on the forward strand.
CGCCCCGCGACGTCGATCGAGGTGACCGTCATCATCGCCAGGATCATGGCGCCGCCGATCGCCTCCAGGAACCGTCCTGGAAGACCGAGAGGGACCGGCGGCACCTTGTCGCTCATGACCGGCGCGTCACGTCAGGGCACGTTGACCGGCTTGGCCGCCCGGTACTGATGCGCCATCGCGCGGGCATAGGCGATGATCTCCTCGCCCGGCAGATTGCGCTTGCGCGCCTCCGCCAGATACTCCTCCTCGAGCGCCTTGAGCGCGTCCTTCGCCTTGGCGACGTCGGCCTCGGCGAGCTGGACGAACTGCACCCCATTCCGGTCCAGCGCCACGCGGCCCAGATTGTCGCCGTTCGTCCAGGCCCAGCCGGCGAGCAGCGCCACCGCCATGCCCGAATGCTTTTCGAAGGCACGCTTCTGCTCGGCGCTCAGGCCCGCCCATCGCGCCTCGTTGATCGCCAGCCAGAACGTGTCGGTGTAGAGGCCGCCGGGGATCCTGGTCGCGCCCTTGATGACCGGGGTGATCTTGAAGAAGTCTATCGACTCCGTGGGGAAGGTGATGCCGTCCGCGACGCCGGAGGCCATCGCCTGCTGCGCCTCGGTCGGCGGCAGCTGGACCGGCACCGCGCCGAGCGCCTGCATGATCCGGCCGGTCACGTTGCCGCCGACGCGGATCTTCTTGCCCCTCAGGTCGTCGAGGCTGGTGAACGGGGCGGCCCGCATGAAGATGAAGGGCTCGGAATGGACCCACAGACCGAGCACCTTGACGCCTCTATGCTCGTTGTAGCGAGAGCCATA
>JBIKLI010000239.1:0-7009 GCA_044359885.1 Alphaproteobacteria bacterium
TCGTCACGCCGCTGATCTTCGGCGCGCTGGCCGACGCGGTCCCCGGACGGATCCAGGCCGACACCGGCATGATCGACATCGTGAGCTTCCAGGGGCGCCATCGCGACGGCACGCCGCTTGCGACGCTCTACTTCGCCGCCGGCGGCTTCGGGGCGCTCGAGGGGCTCGACGGTCACCCGACAACGCCGGGGCCGTCCAACATGGCCTGCGTGCCGGCCGAGATCTGGGAGAGCCGGACGGGGATCGTGGTCGAGAGCAAGCGACTTCTGCCCGATTCCGGCGGCGCGGGCACCTGGCGCGGCGGACTTGGCCAGGAGATCGTGCTGCGCAACGACACCGCACATCCGATGGCCGTCTTCCTGATGGCGAACCGCACGCAGTTCCCCGCGCTGGGCCGTCGCGGCGGCCATGACGGCGCGACGCGCGAACATCGCATCGACGACCGCGTCGTCGATCCAAAAGGACGCCACGACCTGATGCCCGGGGCGCGGCTGGTGCTGCGCGAGGCCGGCGGCGCCGGCATCGGCGATCCGCGCGCGCGCGACCGCCGCCGCGTCGCCGCGGATGTCCGCGACGGCTATGTCAGCCGATCCGCCGCGATCGCGATCTACGGCGCCGATCCCGGCGATCTGGGCGCCGACGATCGCGCCTGATCAGCCGCGACCGCCAACGTCGAGCGCCTGCTGCAGATCCGCGAGCAGGTCGTCCGCCGACTCGATGCCGACCGACAGGCGCAGCAGGTCCGGCGGACATGGCGTGCCGGCGCCCTCGATGCTGGCGCGGTGTTCGATCAAGCTTTCGACGCCGCCCAGCGAGGTGGCGCGTTTCCACAATTCGACGCGGGCGGCGGTGGCGATGGCGGCGGCCTCGCCGTCGCGGACGCGGATGGACAGCATGCCGCCGAAGCCGCCGATCATCTGGCGGGCCGCGACCGCGTGGCCGGGGAAGCCGGGCAATCCAGGGTAGAGCACCTCGAGCACGCGCGGGTCTGCCGACAGCGCCGTGGCCAGGCGCAGGGCCGAGCGCGCCGACCATTCGACGCGTGCGAAAAGCGTGCGCATGCCGCGCAGCAGCAGCCAGGCCTCGAAGCCGCCGGGGATGCCGCCCAGCTGGGCGCGTATCATGCGGATCCGCTCCCAGTACCCGTCCTTGGCCGCGGTCACCAGGGCGCCCGCGATCAGGTCGGAATGGCCGTTGAGATACTTGGTCGCCGCATGCATGACGATGTCGGCGCCCAGCTCGATCGGCCGGGTGAAGACGCCCGCGGCGACGGTCGAATCGACCGCGAGCCGCGCACCGGCGCGATGCGCGATATCCGCCGCGCCGGCGATGTCGGTGATGCCCCAGAGCGGATTGGCCGGCGTCTCGATCCAGACCAGCTTCGTGGTCCCGGGGCGCATGGCGGCGGCGATCGCATCCAGGCTGGTCGCGTCGACGAACTCGACCGCAAGCCCCCAGCGCGTCGCGAAACCGGCCAGCCAGTTGCGCAGCGACCAGTACATGACCTTCGGCGCCACGACATGGTCGCCCGGGTCGAGCGCCAGGAAGCACGACGTCGCCGCCGCCATGCCGGAGGCGAAGACATAGGCCCCGGCCCCGCGTTCGAGCGCGGTCAGCAGCGCCTCGACCTGATCGAAGCCAGGATTGTCGGCGCGGGCATAGACGCGTCCGGACCGGAACTGGTTGTCCTCGTCGCGCAGGAACGTCGATGCGACATGGATGGGCGGCACGATCGCGCGCGTCGTGGGCTCGATCCAGCCCAGCGCCTGGGCGGCCAGGGATTGCGGCGACAGGGCCTGTTTCGGGGGAGAACCGGTCATGTCGCACTCCGGCGGAGGCGGCGGACAGGCGCGTCGCGCCTGATCGTAACGCCCGACATGTGGGGGGGAAGTGGGGCGACCGACGGGGCTCGAACCCGCGACAACCGGTACCACAAACCGGTGCTCTACCAGCTGAGCTACGGCCGCCACACGCCCGCGGATTTACGCCCTCGCCCGGCGAGGGTCAAGCCACCGCGCGCACGCCGCCCGGGGACATGCGGACGGCCGGCGCTGGCGTCGATCCGCCGAAGCCGCACCCGCAAGGGCGGATCTCGACCGGCAGACGAGGCCGGACGCCGCCGCCCCGACGGCCCGCCCACCCGGCCGGGCACGGGACCATCGCCGCGATCGCGCCGCCGTGGCGCTGCCCCCGTCGCCCCCTCGGCGGCTGCCGCAGCCGCGGCAATTCGCCTGGTCGGCGTCTGACTGCGCCCCCCGTTCGGAACCAGACCCCGCACGCGCCGCATGTTCCCACTCCGCTTCGCTCAGAAGACGATAGCCGTGCCCGGTCTTGCGCGACAGCCACGCGACGTAGAGCTGCGCGTCGTCCCAGCTCACATGAATCACCGGCTGCCGGCCCCGGCCCCAGTAGCCGTCGGCGGGACGAAAACTGCAGCCCCCCGCCGCGCCCGGCCAGGACAGGAGGGCCAGAAACGCGATCACGAGCCGCATCTTGCAACCACCGCCGGCCTCCCGCGTGGATCGCCAGAATGCCACAGCCCCCATCCCCGCCAAACGCGGAGCGTGCGGTCGGACCGGCACCGGACCACGAGCGGCAGCGCGGTCGGTCGCGCGCCCGTTGCGGAAGCCGCACGCCGAGGCGATCGCGGCTCGCGGCGGTCCGGGGAGGCCGAAATCTCCATCCCCCTGTCTGCCGCGCACGCCGCTTGGATGCGGACCGGCGGCGAGTATAGTCGCGGCCGCGATTTACCCCATCCCGCCACGCTGCCGCAGGAGCACCGCCGATGTCCCTCGCCCTTGCCGCCCGCATGAGCGCCCTCGGAACGGAGACGGCGTTCGAGGTCCTGGCCCGCGCCAAGGCGCTGGAAGCCAAGGGCCGCTCGATCATCAATCTCGGGATCGGCCAGCCCGATTTCCGGACCCCCGACCACATCGTCGAGGCGGGCATCAAGGCGCTGCGCGACGGCCACCACGGCTACACCCCAGCAAACGGCATCCTGCCGCTGCGCGAGGCGATCGCGAAGGACATTCATCGGCGTCTGAAGGTCGAGATCTCGCCCGGCGACGTGCTGGTGGTCCCCGGCGGCAAGGTGACGATGTTCTTCGCGATCATCATGTTCGGCGAGCCGGGCGCGGAGATCGTCTATCCCAATCCGGGTTTCCCGATCTACGAGAGCGTCATCCGGTTCTCCGGCGCCACGCCCGTGCCGATGCCGCTCAAGGAAGACAAGGGCTTCGCCTTCGACGCCGACGAGGTGCTGTCGCTGATCACGCCCCGCACCCGGCTGCTGATCGTCAATTCGCCCGCCAACCCGACGGGCGGCACCGTCCCGCGCGAGCAGTTCGACCGGCTGGTGGCCGGGCTCGAGCGCCATCCGCAGGTGGCGGTGATGTCCGACGAGATCTACGGCCAGATGCTCTATGACGGCCGCGAGCATGTCTCGCTGCTGAGCTATCCCAGCCTGCGCGACCGCCTGATCCTGCTCGACGGCTGGTCGAAGACCTACGCGATGACCGGCTGGCGGCTTGGCTATTCGGTCTGGCCGACCAGCCTCGTCGCGCAGGCCGAGCGACTGGCGATCAACTGCCATTCCTGCGTCAACGCCTCGGCCCAGTTCGCCGGGCTCGCGGCGCTGGAGGGCCCGCAGGACGCCGTGCACAGCATGGTGGCGGCGTTCGCGGAGCGGCGAAAGGTCATCGTCCGCGCGCTGAACCAGTTGCCGGGGGTCACCTGCGTCGAACCGGGCGGCGCCTTCTATGCGTTCCCGAACATCACGGGCACCGGCCTCGACAGCCGCGCCTTCCAGGATGCAATGCTGAACGAAGCCGGGGTCGCCGCCTTGTCGGGCACCGCCTTCGGTGCCCATGGCGAAGGCTATCTGCGGTTTTCCTATGCGAACTCGGTCGAGAACATCGAGGCCGCCATGCAGCGGATCGGCAAGCTGCTCACCGAACGCCCATCCCCGCCGCAAAAGAATGCATGAATTTTAGGCGGTTCGCATAAACTATCGGCAGACCCGGCGCCACGGCTCACCCGCGCCGGGTCCGGTGTGGCGAGTTGCGCCCATTCCCGGGCGGATCTGCAGTTGGCACACCATCTGCTAAGCGGAAGCCGCCGGGCGCATGAGGCACGGTCGCCGGACCGGCGGGCCCGTCACCCATTGCGCGAACGAGGAACATCCAGGCGATGAAGAAGATCGAGGCCATCATCAAGCCCTTCAAGCTCGACGAGGTGAAGGACGCGCTGCACGAGGTCGGACTGAAGGGCATCACCGTGATCGAAGCCAAGGGCTTCGGCCGGCAGAAGGGTCACACCGAGCTCTATCGCGGCGCCGAATACGTCGTCGACTTCCTGCCAAAGGTGAAGATCGAGGTGGTCATCGAGGACGCGCTCGTCGAGCGCGCGATCGAAGCCATCCAGAAGGCCGCGCATACCGGCCGGATCGGCGACGGCAAGATCTTCGTGACCAACATCGAGGAGGCGATCCGTATCCGCACCGGCGAACGCGGCGCCGACGCCGTGTAGCCGATCCGCCCCTGCCGCGCTGCAAGCGCAGCGGCGCCGGCATCCAGGTTCGACCGCCGCGGGGTGACGGCAGCAGGACCATCCGAGCTTCCACCCAAGACGACACCGCAAGAGAGAGGATCCGAAAATGGCAAACGCCGACGTCAAGAAAGTGCTGCAGATGATCAAGGAGAAAGACATCAAGTATGTCGATCTCCGGTTCACCGACCCGCGCGGCAAGTGGCAGCACCTGGCCCATGCGGTGGAGACGATCAACGAGGACGTGTTCGAGGAAGGCCTGATGTTCGACGGATCGTCGATCGCCGGCTGGAAGGCGATCAACGAGTCCGACATGGTCCTGATCCCCGACGCGAAGTCGGCCGTGATCGATCCGTTCGCGGCGCAGTCCTCGCTGATCCTGTTCTGCGACGTGTACGAACCCGGCACCGGCCAGCCCTACAACCGCGACCCGCGCTCCATCGCCAAGAAGGCCGAAGCCTATCTGGCCTCGTCGGGCGTCGGCGACACGGCCTATTTCGGCCCCGAGATCGAGTTCTTCGTGTTCGACGACGTCCGCTACAAGGTGTCGATGAACACGGTGATGCACACGATCGACAGCGAGGAAGGCCCCTACGTCACCGACAAGTCCTATCCCGACGGCAACATGGGCCATCGTCCGCCGATCAAGGGCGGCTACTTCCCCGTGCCGCCGGTCGACAGCGCCTCGGATCTTCGCGCCGAGATGCTGACGGTCATGAAGGACATGGGCCTGCAGATCGAGAAGCACCACCACGAGGTGGCGCCCTCGCAGCACGAGCTGGGGAACGTCTACTCGACCCTGGTCAAGGCGGCCGACGGCGTGCAGATCTACAAGTACGTCGTCCACAACGTCGCCCACCAGTACGGCAAGACGGCGACCTTCATGCCCAAGCCGATCAAGGGCGACAACGGGTCGGGCATGCATGTCCACCAGTCGATCTGGAAGAACAGCAAGCCGCTGTTCGCGGGCAACGGGTATGCCGACCTGTCGGAGACGGCGCTCTACTACATCGGCGGCATCATCAAGCATGCCAAGGCGATCAACGCCTTCACCAATCCGCTCACAAACTCCTACAAGCGGCTGATCCCTGGCTTCGAAGCGCCGGTGCTGCTCGCCTATTCGGCGCGCAACCGTTCGGCCTCGTGCCGCATCCCCTTCGTCGCCTCGCCCAAGGGCAAGCGCGTCGAGGTGCGCTTCCCCGATCCGGGCGCCAACCCCTATCTCGGCTTCGCGGCGATGATGATGGCCGGCCTGGACGGCATCAAGAACAAGATCCATCCCGGCGACCCGATGGACAAGAACCTCTACGACCTGCCCCCGGCCGAACTCAAGCAGGTGCCGCAGGTCTGCGGATCGCTGCGCGAGGCGCTGGAGAATCTCGAGAAGGACCACAAGTTCCTGCTCGCGGGCGACGTCTTCACCCCCGACATGATCAGCGCCTACATGGAGCTGAAGTGGGAAGAGGTCTACAATTTCGAGCACACGCCGCATCCGGTCGAGTACGCGATGTACTACTCGGTCTGACGCGCCAACCGGCGCGCCGGCAAGCGAGGGCCGCGCGGCGACGCGCGGCCCTCGCCGTTTTCGGGGATCACGGATCCTGCGACCGCGCGCGCTGGAAGGTATAGAGACCGGCGGCAACCACCAGCGCGGCACCGCCGATGGTCCAGGCATCGGGCACGTCGCCGAAGATCGTCCAGCCGAAGATGGCCGCATAGACGAGCAGCAGATAGTTGAAAGGCTGCAGCGTCGAGGCGGGCGCCAGGTTGAAGGCGTGGGAATAGACGATATGCCCGGCGCCCCCGACCACCGCCGCCGCCGTCAGCAGCGCCCAGCCGACGGGATCCGGCGGGACCCAGACGAACCAGGCCGCGAGCGAGGAGGCGAGCGATCCGACCACCGCGGTCCAGACGCCGGTCGTGGCGGCGCTGTCCGCGCGGCCGACCTTCTTCAGCACGATCTGGTAGAAGGCCCAGCATGCCGCGCCGGCGACGACATAGAGCATCGGCAGGCGGAACTCGGCGAAACCCGGCCGCACGATGAGCAGGACGCCGCAGAACCCCGCCAGCACGGCGAGCCAGCCCCGCCAGCCGACGCGCTCGCCCAGCAACGGCACCGACAGCGCCGTCACCAGCAGCGGCCCGGCCGACCCGATCGCGTGCACCTCGGCCAGCGGCAGCGCCGCGAAGGCCGACACCCAGAGCCACATCTGCACCGGCAGGATCAGCGCGCGCAGCAATTGCAGCCGCGGATAGGCGCTGCGCCAGAGGATGCCCCGGCCCGGCCGCCAGGCCAGCGCCAGGGCGACCGGCACGAAGATCACGAAACGGGCCCATATCACCAGGGCGACGGGCATGCGGTTGCCGAGGATCTTGCTGAGCACGTCGACGCAGGCGAAGAGCGAAATCGCCACCAGGACGACCGCGATTCCGCGGCGGGTGGACGCTGCGGCGGTCATGGCGC